>NZ_JBJHAQ010000015.1:0-99726 GCF_054051115.1 Modestobacter sp. SYSU DS0904
GCCGAAGTGGCCACTTCGGCGCCCCTACGAGGGCCGGAGCCACCGCTCCGGTCCCCGGGGCCGCGCGCCCCAGGCGGTCAGTGGTGCGCGTTCTCCGTGTGGGTGAGGTCGCCGTAGTCGTCGGGGAGCTGGTCGAGCACGTGCAGGTACTCGGCACCAACCGCCTCACGAAGTCCGGCGGTGACCGCGCGGGCGTGCTGCCGCGCCTGCTCCGGCGTGCAGCCCTGGCCCTCGGCGTCGGCGACCCGGCGGTAGAACTCGGTCAGGTCGAAGCGCTCGACCGAACCGTCGGTGGGCATCGCCGAGGACAGCTCCGGCGGTAGCTGGGCGGCCAGGTCCTTCGCCTCGGTGGAGAGCCGCTGCCCCAGCACGGTGAGCGTGGCCCGGACAGCCTGCTCGGCGTGCTCGTGGTCGGGGATCCGGGCGGACTGCTGTACCGCGGACACGAACTCGTGCGCCTTCATCTGTTCCTCCCGTCGGATGCTCGGCCCGGCCGCGTCGAGGCGGCAGGGCCTCCTCGCGTCGTCGTCCGCTCGGGGCGTTACCCCTCGCGGCCGCGGGGCCTAACGTCGCGATGGACGGTTCCGGGCCGAATCGCCCTCAGGCGGCCTGCGCGAGGCGGCTGACGGTCGGCCAGCCGGGCGGGAGCGCCCGGGTCGCCTCGCCGCCACGGACGGCGAGGAAGGGGCGGGTCAGCCGCTCCTTCTCGATCCGGTCCCAGGCGGTGAGCAGCTCGGCCACCCAGCGGGCCAGGGTGAGCGCATCGCTGGCCAGCGGATCGCCGGCGGTCTCGCGCCGCGGCCGGGTCGGGATCCGCGGCCAGCGCGGGGTGACCAGGCTCCGCTTGGACGACGGCAGCGACGCGACGTGCGCGGCGAAGGCGGCGTCCAGCGTGCTGGTCTCCGCGACGATCGCGACGGCCAGGGCGGCGGCGTCGGCGCCGGGACCGAACCGCAGCGAGGCCTTCTCGGTGGGCACCAGGATCCGGCCCACGAGCAGCCGAGCGATCCGGTCGTCGTCCGTGGGCAGCACCCAGGCGCCGGCCATCGTCGACTCGAGCCCCTCGCCGACGTTGACGTGCCAGCCGACCACCCGGTCCTCGACCGGCTGGTCGATGACGACGATCCCGCGCATCCCGTACTCCTGACTCCAGTGACACCCGTGTTGCTGCGCAGCATCGAGGACGTTGCCGACAGAAACCGCCGGAACTGGGCGCCGTTGCGGAGTCGTCACACCATCCGTCCCGCGGGTCTCACGCGGCCCGCTGGAGTTGCGATCACTCGCAGGCGACCCCGTCCTCGTCGCGGTCGAACTTGTCCTGCCACCCCGGCTGACCGCGGTAGATCGGGTCCGCGCCGGCGGCCTTCACCTCGGTGCAGTTCGCGTAGAACGGGCCGACCGGAGCAGGCGCGGGTGCAGGTGCGGGAGCAGGGGCCGGCGCGGGAGCGGGAGCCGGTGCAGGTGCAGGTGCGGGTGCCGACCGGGGGGCGGGAGCCGGGGACGGCGCCGAAGCGGCCACTTCGGCGACGACGCCGCCGGGCAGCGGCTCGGCTGGGCAGGAGCTCAGCACGGTGGCGATGGCGTTGCGCTCGGCCTGCGTCATCCAGAGCGCGTAGCTGACCTTCACCGCGACCTGCCGGGCGACGTACGCGCAGCGGTAGCCCTTGTTCGGCGGCAGCCAGGTCGCGGCGTCGGCGTCGCCCTTCTGCATGTTCAGCGGGCCGTCGACGGCGAGCAGGTTCAGCGGGTCGTTGGCGAAGGTGGTGCGGCGGGCGGCGTCCCAGCCCTGGGCGCCGGTCTGCCAGCTGTTGGAGAGGGCGACGACGTGGTCGACCTGCACGTCGCTGCTGGTGTCCTGACCGCGCTGGAACGCGATGGTCGTCGCGGAGTACGGGTCGGCGAGGGAGCCGGTGAGCACGACGCAGTTGCGGGTGCCGGGCTTGAACGTCTCCCCGGTCAGGTCGCGGGCGAGGACGTCGTTGCGGGTGTCGCAGCCGTTGCCGTCGGTGTCGACCCAACCGGAGCCGAACGCGTCCCGGTCGTAGCCGGTCTTCGGTGCGCGCCCCTTGACCTCGACGGCGGCCAGTGCGGCGAGCGCGGTGGTGGGCGGAGCGGCGGTGATCGCGGTGCTGGCATCGGCGTCGGTGAGCAGCCCGGTGGTGGTCTCCCGGGCGTTGGCGGCCTCCTCGGTCTCGGCCTGCGCGAGTGACGCCTCGGCGGCGGCGATGGCGGCCTCGTCGTCGGCTGCGCTGGTCGTCGCCGGGGCGGAGGTGGCGGTGGAGTCGGCGCTGGCCGGCTGGGACTGCGTCGTCGGCAGCGAGACCGCACCCGCAGCGAGGACGGCGACGCCGGCCGCGGCGACTCCGGCCCCCATGGCGCGCGAGGCGATGTGCGCCCAACGCGCGCGGCCGACGAGGACGGCGGCGAGGCCGACCACCAGGACGGCGAGGCCGGCCATGACCAGCGCGCCGGAGAACCCACCGGAGGCGGCACCGACGATGACGAAGAGCAGCGCGACAGCGGCGACGGCGCCACGGACGGCGGTCAGCCGGTTCGGGCGGGGCTCCGCGGGGGCGAGCACAGGGGCCGTCGGCTCGGGGACGGACGGCGCAGTCGGGGCGGCCGGGAGCTCCGTCGTCGGCGGGGCAGCGGGCTCGCCAGCCGCGGCGGCGCGGAAGCCCTCGAGCACCTCGGCAGGGTCGGCGGCGGCGAACGGGAACTGGACGTCGCGGGGGCGGACGACGGCGCCCGGCATCCCGGAGGCGAGGTCCCGGACGCCCGCGCCGGCGGCGGTGAGGCGCAGCGCGTCGGCGTAGAGGGTGACCGAGCGCCCGGCCGGAGCCTCGTAGACCAGACGCAGGTAGCGGGCCGCGCCGGTCGGCTCGGCGACGGTGAAGCCGAGGTCGATCGCCTGCTGCACCACCGGCCGGACGGGGGTACCCGGGGTGCGCTTCTCCCAGGTCTGGAGGAGTTCTTCGATGGCTGACTCGGACCGTGACGACATGCTCAGACCCCCGTGGATGCGCTGTGCACCCATCCTGGGTGGGCTGATGTGCCCGCTCCGGCAGGACAGGCCGGGACGGCCCCGTCCGTCCCACCCACCCCAGCCCGCTCGCCGTGGGCGGGACACGTCCGCAACTGCACTCGGCTCAGCCCGTGCCGTCGAACCAGGCACCTCCCGCGCCTGGTGGCGACGCCTGTCGGGCGTTCCCGCGGGAACGCCCGACAGGTTCGGGGACCCAGATCCAGTCAGCTGGCTCTCCCGTCAGGGGCAGCTCTCCTCACGCTTCACGACGCCGAAGTTGATGACACCCTCGACGTCCCCGATCACCCGCTCCCCCGGTGCGATGTTCTGCGTGCAGACGATCCAGTTGGAGTCCACCGCCTGCATCCGCGACCCACGGAGGTCGTGCGAGATGCTGTAGAAGACCCCGTTCGTCTGCACCGTGTTCTGAGCCGTCTGCAGGTCCATGCCGACGAGTGCAGGCATGGCGAAGTCGACGACCGGCGCAGTGTCCACGCTCGGCGTCGGTGCGGACTGCACCTGGACCGGCGCCGCCTCAGGGGTGGGCGCGACCGGAGCCGGCGCCGTCTCGGTGACGACGACGGTTGTGGTCGCCGAAGCGGCCGTCGCTGCATCGGCGTTCTCGCCCGACCCGTCACCCACGGCAGCGCCCATGCCGAACGCGACGACCACAGCCACCACAACCCACGGCCACCGGCGCTTCGACTTCGGCTGCTCAGGCTGCTGGTCAGATCCGAAGGGCACGTCCGGGGGCATGGGTGGGACAGCGGCCGGCGAACTGAATGCCTGAGCTTCCGAATTCTGCTGTGGCGCACCGTAGCTGGGCACCGACGGTCGCGGGCTGCTGTCGTGCGGCTGACCTTGCGGCGACGGTGTGCCGAGAGGCGGCTGAGTCATGTCTCTCCCCGTGGATGTGTCCAGCCGATCCTTGAACGGTCGGCCCGACGTGTGAACCGGAACCCTCACACGACCCACTTCGCACGCCGCTCATTGCGGCCCCCAACCGTTCTCACTCCGCCCGCCAGCCCCTACAGCCACTCGGCGACCTGGGACTTCCGACGCCGAGCTTCTCGTGGTCGGCGATGACTTCCCATCCGCCGTCGAGTCACATCCTCACCACGGCCGTCCGCGCCGAGGCGGAGGGAAGGTGCGACATGAGCGAAGCGACGACCGCGCTCGACGAACGGTTCACCGCGCAGCTGGCGAGGAGCCCGGCGGACGGCGGGTGGACCTACCTGGTGTGGCCGGACTCGGTCGCGTTCTTCGGCACCCGCGGTCTGGTGACTGTGGCCGGGACGATCGACGGGCACCCGTTCCGGAGTTCGTTCATGGCCCTCGGCGATGGCCGGCACAAGCTGCCGGTCAAGGCCGAGCTGCGCGAGGTGATCGGCAAGCAGGCCGGCGGCACCGTCGAGGTGCACCTGACCGAGCGGATCACCACGGCTCACCCCGTCGGTTCCCGGGCCCACGCGACGAGCAGCTGAACTGCTCACCCCGGTCGGCCGTCCGACAGGCCGAGCGACCCCGTCACTCATGTCGTGACGGGGCCGCTCGGTCGTTGCCTGCTCGGGGCTACTCCTTGGCGAAGTGGCTCACGCAGGCGCCCTGGTTGCGGAAGACCGGGTCGGTGCTGGTCGCCCAGCCACCCTCCTTGCAGTCGTTCTTGCCGCTCAGCCGCACGTCCGGCTCGAAGTCGTAGGTGACGGCGACGCCCGTGCTGGTGGCGATGTGCAGCGCGTCGGCGGCCCCGACGACGCCGGCGTTGTACGAGCCCTGGTTGAAGCCGATGCTGCCGTTGTAGTCCGCACCCGCCGGCGGATTGGCGGGCAGGAGGCTGACCGGGTCGTCCTCCTGGATGACCGCGTTCGGGTAGAGCTCGAGCAGGCCGTCGATGGTGCACGGGGTGGCCTGCCGGCACTCGCTGATCTGGCCGCTCCACCACTGCGACTGCCCGTCGTGCCAGGCGTCCCAGGTCTGCCACTCACCGGCGCGGATGGCGGCGTTGCCGTAGAACGCGTCGTCCTGGTACGGCTCGTAGACCAGGTACGCGTCGACGTCCCCGTCGTCGTCCCGGTCGAGCCGGATGTTGAGCGCGGGCAGCCCGACGTTCGGGGTCGGCGCCTGGACCTGGTAGGTCGAGTAACCGAGCTCGGTGATGTCGCGGAGGTAGGTGCCGTCGTGGGCGTCGGTGAACAGCTGCACCTTCGCCGGGTTGCTCGGCGTCGCGAGGACGACGGCGCCCGCACCGAGGGCTCCGCCATAGGAGGTGGTCCAGGTGAGCGAGCCGTCGGGCCGGGTGTCGGCCGTGTGCCAGTCAGCACCCAGGTCCGACGGGTGCACCTGCTCGATCATCGGGGCCGCGGAGGCCGTTCCGGTGGACATCAGCACGGCAGCGGCGGCCGCTGCCGTGGTCATCGTGATGCGTCGAGCGTTCATCGTCGAACCGTCTCTCCTGGGGTGGCGCCGTGAGTGGGCCGGTGCAGCGAACCAGCCGGCGCTCACCCAGTCCAGCACCCTCGGGATCGCAGGGTCCTGCTACGCGGACACCAGCGGCAGCGACTCCCAGAAGACGGCTTCACCGATGACCCGGACCCCGAGCGCCCGGGCCTTCCGCGCCTTGCCCGACTGCGAGTCCGGGTCGGCGCAGACGAGCACGTCGGTCTTCCCGGACACCGAGCTCATCGGCTGCAGCCCGGCCGCCCGGGCGGCGTCCTCGAACTCCGACCGCGGTCGGGACATCTCCCCGGTGAAGACGATCCGGTCCCCGGCCGACAGCCCGGCGGGCTGCCGCGGCACGGCGACCCGGGCGCCGGAACGCACCATGGTCAGGGCCACGTCGACGTCGCCGGGCTGCAGCCCGAGGAGGACGGCGACCCGGTCGAGGTCGTGCCGCTCGGCGTCGGTGACGACGTCGTCGGCCAGCGCCACGGTCGCCAGCGCATCCAGGTAGAGCCGGTGCGCGGCCTGCACGTGCGCGGCGCCGCAGCCCAACTCCCCGGCCAGCGCGATGAGCTGCGTGGCCTCCCCGACGCTGACCAGCCGGTCCTCGAGCACCTGGTCCAGCACGGTCAGGTAGGGGGCCATGGTCATCGGGGCGCCGGTGATCTCGGGCAGCGCGGAGACCAGGGTCGCCAAGTAGCCGTCCCGCTCGCGCAGGCTCGCCGCGGCGGCGGACCGGGTGACGCTGCGACACGGGTCGACGAACGGACGGCGGCTGACCGCGACGTCGGTGACCAGCGCACGCCAGTCCCCCGCCGCCACGGACCGGGACCCCAGGTAGCTGCCGTCGAGGTCGAAGTCCACGGCGAGTGCGGCATCCAGCAGCGCGAGCTCGCCCAGCGTCTCGCGGAGCCGGGTGAGCGCGACGGCGGTGGCGCGGGCGTCCGCGAGGGCGGCGTGCGCCTGGTCGTTGGCGATGGAGAAGGCGTCGCAGATCGAGGCCAGCGACCGGAGCGACCGGTCGAACCGACCGGCCAGGCGCATGGTGCACAGCGCCGGCGACAGCTCGATCGGGAAGCCGGCGCGGCCGAACTCCCGGCCGAGGAAGCGCAGATCGAACAGGGCGTTGTGCGCGACGACGACCCGGCCGGAGAGCAGGGTGCCCAGGTAGGGCGCGATCTCGGCGAAGGTCGGTGCGCCGATGACGTCGGCGGCCCGGATCCCGTGCACCGACGTCGGCCCGATGTCCCGGCCAGGGTCGACGAGGGTGGCGAACTCGTGCTCGACCGCCCCGGCATCGTCGAGCAGGACGACGCCGACCTCGACCACCCGGTCGACGCTGGGCAGGACGCCGGTGGTCTCCAGGTCGACGACCGCGACGCTCACGCGCCTCGCTCCCCGCGCACGCTGATCAACCCTGCTCGCATTCCGAACCCCCGTTCTCGACGACGAGGGGCACGCTGCCACGCGGAACCCGTCCGGCCGTTGTTCCGCCGGGGTGTCGCCCTCACCGGCCACGAGCACCACAGCCGCCCCACCCGCGGGGAACGCTGCCCTCCGTCTCCCACCCCGGCGGACGTGCCGAGCGGGTCCTTCGACGGCTGGGTCACGCCTGGCCCCGGACGCCTGGTGACCACCGCCGCGCCTCCTGGCTCCGGCGGCCGGTCCCGCGTCCGGCTGACATGCTCGTCCGGTGACCACGACCGCGGTCGCTTTCAGCGACGTCAACGACCTGGTCGACGCGCTCGCCTGGCCACTGGTCGTCCTGATCCTGGTCCTGGTCTTCCGTCGCCCGCTGAGTGATCTGCTGAGCCGTGACCACGTCGAGGCGACGTTGCCCGGCGGCCTGAGCTTCGTCGCCCGCGATCCGCAAGCTGCGACCGACGCCCTCGTCGGCGCATCGGCAGGAAAGGGCATGGACGTGGACGAGGCATCGGCCCAGCGGGAGATCGAGGCTGCGACCACGGATCTGGTCAGCTTTCGCCGGCGCCCGCGGTTGCTCTGGGTCGATGAGCGCCCGAGTGACAACCGCTGTGAAGTCCAGGCGTTCGAGGCGCTCGGCTTCTCCGTCGAACTGGCCACGTCCACGGCCGAGGGCGTGGCGAAGGTGGCGCTGCACGGTCCGTTCGACGCGATCATCTCCGACATGGGTCGCCCGGCCGATGCACGTGGGGGATACACCCTGCTGGACTCACTCCGCCAAGCCGGCGACGCAACTCCGTACGTCATCTACTCCGGCTCGGACCGGCCCGAGCACTATGACGAGGCGGTGCGCCACGGCGCGGTGGGCTCGACCAACAACCCGGCAGAGCTGATCCGGCTCGTACGGCGCGCCATTCGCAGCACCGCGACCTCTCCCCCGGCACCGCGGAGCCGCAACGAGTCAGCGAGCCGTCACCCCGATCACCGAGGCCCGTGACCTCCACCGAGCCACTTTGCTGAACTGCTTCGCCAGAGTGGCCACTTCGGCGAACCGAGGGGCATCGGAGCCCAGCAAGACTCGGCGACGGCGACGAAGACCCGCGGGACCACTCCCCCAGCGCCGATCTCTGGGGCGCCGGAGCCCGGCTGCCGCGGCGCCTGCCCGGAGTGAGCCGCTACCGGCGCCGGGTGAGCCGGTCGTAGCGGCCCCGCAGTTCGTCGGTCCCGGCGACGTCGAACGCCTCAACCTCGATGCGGGTGACGGCACCGACTGAGGCCGCGCACGGCCGGTACCGCCACGAGACACCGGTCGGGGGCAGAATTCGGCCATGTCGACGTCCCGCGTGTCGAGCCCGTCGCTGACCTCCATTGCGGATCCGACCGCGGCGACGTCGGTCGACAAGGCCCTCCGCCTGCTGCAACTGGTCGCGGAGCACCGGGTCCTCCGCGTCGCCGAGGCCGCTGAGCTCCTCGACGTCGCCCGCTCCACCGCGCACCGACTGCTCGCCGCACTGCGCCGGCGCGGCTTCGTGGTCCAGGACCGGCCCAACGGCGCCTACCGGCCCGGACCGGCCCTCTACGAGATCGGGCTGGCCGCCGTCAGCCAGATCGACATCCGCCTGCTCGCCCGTCCCGTCCTGGAACAGCTACGCGAGCAGACCGAGGAGACGGTCAGCCTCGCGGTGCTGGAGGGCACGACCGTCCGCTTCCTGGACTGCGCCGAGAGCCATCGCTCCGTCCGCGTCGGCAACCGGACCGGCGTGGTCCGCGCCGCGCACGCCTCGGCGGTCGGGAAGGCGATCCTGGCCGGCCTCTCCGATGCCGAGCTCGAGCGCCGGTACCCGGACGAGCGACTGCCCACCACGACCATGCCCCCGGCGGTGGCCGACCTGGCGGGCCTCCGGGGCACGCTGAGCGAGATCCGAACCCAGGGCTACGCCCTGAACTGGGAGGAGAGCGTCGAGGGCGTCTGCGCGATCGCGGTGGCCCTGCGGGACACCGTCGGCCAGCCGCTGGCCGGTCTCGGCGTGGTCGCGCCCACCAGCCGGATGGGCAGCCCGGACGGGCTCCGCAGGTTCGTGCCCGCCCTCCGGGAGGCGGCGACCGTGATCGAGGCGCGGCTGGGCGAGCCGTCCTGAACCAGGTGGCGGGACTGCACTCCGGTCAGGTCGTGGCGCTCCCCCGGACGGTGGCGAGCACGGCGTCTGCGCGCGGGCACTCGTTCCCCACCCAGGCGACGAACTGATCGGGGCGCACGAGCACCAGGTCGGCCCCGTAGCGCTCGACGACGTCCGCGCCGACGTCGACGACGCGCAACGGGACGGCTGCCCGCTCCGCCGCCGCGATCAGGTCACCCCCCTTCCCGGCGGCACGCAGCAGCACGAACCCGCCACCGATCAAGCGGTCGAACAGGTCGACGTCCGTGCCCTCCGGCTGCGCCGCCAGGTGGTGCCCCGGTCGAGCGCGCGTCTCGTGCCGCCCCCGGGCGCTGGGCCGCTCACCTCCGCTCCCCACGATGACCGGTGAGCCCTCGTAGTGCGGTTCGAACGACCCGACCTCCATCGCGGCGGCCTCCGCGCGCCCCGCCCACGCGGTCTCGAACGCCTGACGATCGACCGCTGGGTCGTGGGTGGCCAGGAAGTCCCGGTCGACCTGGATGGAGCGGGCGATGAAGTCGTCCCGGGTCGAGGCGAAGACCGGGCGCCGCTCCAGGTCGTAGGAGTCGAGCAACCCGGGCCCACCCCAGCCCTGCACCGTGGCGGCGAGCTTCCAGGCGAGGTTCGCGGCGTCCTCGAAGCCGGTGTTGATGCCGTAGCCGCCGTAGGGAGGGTGGCTGTGCGCGGCGTCGCCGGCCACGAAGAGCCGATGGTTCCGGTAGCGGTCGGCCAGGGCGAACCTCATGTCCCAGAAGCCGACGTGCTCCACCTCCACGTCGAACTCGTCCCCGACCGCCCTCCAGAGCAGCGGCCGGAAGTCGGTGTCGGCGTCCGCGCGTTCGACGGGGGCGTGGAAGAACCACGTCCCGCGGGCGTCCACCCGCCCGAGGAACTGCCAGTAGCCCTCGAGGTCCGGGTGCAGGACGTTGAAGAAGGACGTGCCGGGGTGGCGCGCGACCAGCTCGTCCAGCCGTCGCGAGCGGAAGACGAGCAGGACCATCAGCTGCTCGTGGTCCGTGCCGTCCTGAGTGATCCCCGCCGCCTCCCGGAACACCGATCGGCTGCCGTCGCAGCCCACCGCATGGTCGGCGTCGACCTCCAGCACCTCGCCGGACCCGCTCCGAGCGACCACGTGCACCCCGTCCTCGTGCTGGTCCACCTCCGCCACGCGCCACCCGAGGTGGACCGAGACGGCGGGCAGCTCGGCGACCCGCTCCCGCAGCACCCGCTCGGTGGCGTACTGCGGAAGGCGCTCATTGTCGGCCGCGTAGAACCGGCGGACGGCGCTGCGCCGCAGCCACTCGTAGGAGTACTGCCCGAGCAGCGAGCCGTAGGCGGTGAGGCCCCGGGCCCCGGA
The DNA here is from genome assembly GCF_054051115.1 of Modestobacter sp. SYSU DS0904. NCBI lineage: Bacteria > Bacillati > Actinomycetota > Actinomycetes > Geodermatophilales > Geodermatophilaceae > Modestobacter > Modestobacter sp. SYSU DS0904. The sequence continues at coordinate 10,400 of NZ_JBJHAQ010000015.1, forward strand.
GTCCGTCGGGACGGTGCGGCCCGCCCGGACCCGGTCCTCGACCCCCCAGGCGCGCATGTGCTCCATCGTCCGCTGGGTGAGGTTCTGCCCCTTGGGCACCGGTTGGGGCTGCGGCCGACGTTCGATCAGGGCGCACCGGACGCCGAGCTGTCCGAGGGCGATCGCCAGTCCGGTCCCCACCGGGCCGCCGCCGACGACGGCGACCTGGGCCCGGATCCGCCGGTCGGTCACACCGGCGAGGCGGCGCGCAGGCCGAAGACCCGTTCGGCGTTGGTCTGGAAGAGCATCCGCTTGGTCTCCGCGTCGACGTCGAGGCGGTCATGGGTGCGGACCTCCTCGACGTCGTACTCGTAGGGGTAGTCCATCGCGTACATGACGCGGTCGGCACCGAGCACCTGCTGGCAGAACCGGATGGCCGGCTCCCAGGCCATCCCGCTGGTCGTGATGTAGACGTTCTCGCGCATGTACTCGCTGATCGTCCGCTGCGTCGGCTTCATCGACTCGTACCGCTCCGCGCGGACGGAGGCGGCGTGCATGTGGTCGAGGCGGAAGAGCCAGAACGGCAGTGCCTCACCCGCGTGGCCGACCACGATGCGCAGCCGCGGGAACCGGTCGAACACCCCGGCGGTCATGATCCGCAGCAGGTGCAGGCCGGTGTCCACCCCGAAGCCGTAGATGGCGCCGTCGAGCCCGGCCTCCTGGAACGGCTGGAGCATGTTCGCCGGCAGACCGGTCGGGTGGATGTAGATCGGGACGTCGAGGTCCTCCGCGGCCTCGAAGATCGGCCAGAACTCCGGGTCGGACAGGTACCGGCCCTGAGTGTGGCCGTTGATGACCCCGCCGTGCAGGCCGAGTTGGGTCACGCCCCGGCGCAGCTCCTCGGCGGCCGCCGCGGGGTCCTGCGGAGCCACCGCCGCCAGGCCGCTGAACCGATCGGGGTGGCGGCGGCAGGCGTCGGCCAGCTCGTCGTTGCTGGCGGCGGCCAGCGCCACGCCCTCGGCACGGTCGAGCCACTGCACCCCGGGGGCGGTCAGCAGCAGCAGCGCCCGGTCGATGCCGGCGGCGTCCATGTCGGCGAGGCGCTGCTCCCCGAGGTCGAGCAGCCGCCGCTTGATGGTCCGGGGGCGCTCGGCCTGGCTGGTCGTGTAGAAGCCGGCCAGCCCGGCGAAGCCGGGATCGACGTCGGGCCGCTGCATCGTCCGCGCCCAGGCGTCGAACAGGTCCTGGGTGGCGAAGGCCTCCTCCGTGGCGATCCGGAGGTAGCCCTGGTGGCCACCGGTCGTGGGGGTGGCGGGGTCGGTGGTCATCGGTGCTCCTCGAGGAGAAGGGGAACGGGCTGGCGGTCGTACCGAGCCGGTCACCGGCGCAGCAGGTGCGCCACCACCCGTGCGGATCCGGACGGACCAGCGCCGTCCGGGAGTGACGGCGGTCTCACCACGGACAGGACCCTAGAGCCTGTACCGCTGGGTGGGCAGATCCCGCGAACAAGTTCTGTAGTACGGAATCCAGTGACCCGACCGGCTCGAGTTCCCGCTCGCCGGTGTCCGCACACCCAGACAGCACCGCAATGCACAGGCCACAGAACAGCAGCTTTGTTCGACAAGACGGAATTGTGGCGATCACGAGTCCACACACATGGACATCCAGAAAATCAGGGCCATAGTGTGGCCTAGGTCTCGCTGGCTCCCGGCCAGCCAGGAAGCCCCCTCCGGGGCTGTCCGTGGCAGCAGTCCCGACAACCCGCCCGACCGCCGTCCACGCGACCCTCACGACACCCAACGGAGGACTGAGTGCGTACAGGTCTGAAGGTCACCGCACTGGCCGCGGTTGTGGCCATGTCCGCCGCCTGCGGCAGCGACGACGGGGGCGGTTCCCCGTCGGCAGCCGGGGGCGGTGACGCCGACAGCGGCGAACTGACCGAGGTCACCGTGAACATCGTCCCGTTCTCGCCGAACGCCGTGCTCTTCATGGCGATGGAGAAGGGCATGTTCGAGGAGCAGGGCCTCGAGGTGAACATCGAGCGGGCGGCCTCGCCGATCCCGGTCGTCGCCTCGCTCGTGGCCGGCCAGGCGCAGTTCGGGTTCGTCACCACCCCCGTGCTCATCAACGCCAGCCGCGAGGGCACCGACATCAAGTGCGTCTCCCCCATCGACGGGCAGGTCAGCCCCGACCGTGACTCCAGCGCCCTCGTCGCGGCCGCGGACAGCGGCATCGACTCCCTCGACGACCTGTCCGGGAAGTCGGTGGCCGTCGTCCAGCTGGCCAGCATCAACCTGATCGGGGCCAAGAAGCTGATCGAGGACGCCGGCGCCACGGGGACCGAGTACGTGGCGCTTCCGTTCCCGCAGATGCCCCAGGCCCTCGCCGACGGGCGCGTCGACGCGGCGGTGATCACCTCGCCGTACGTGGAGCAGGCCCTCGACGCCGGTGCCGTGCCGCTCGCCAGCCCCAGCTCCGAGCTGTTCCCCGAGGGCACCATCTACTGCTACGCCGCCACCGCCGCCTACCTGGAGGAGAACCCCGAGGTGGCCGAGCGCTTCCAGGCCGCCATGGAGGAGGCGATCGTCTACGCCGGCGAGCACGAGGACGAGGCGAAGGCGACGCTCGTGGAGTACCTCGAGCTGACCGAGGAGCAGGCGCAGGCGCAGGTCATCCCGTCCAACTACGTGCCGGAGATCAACCTGGACTCCATCGCCGAGATCCAGGACCTGATGCAGGAGCAGGGGTCGATCGACAGCACCGTCGACCCGCAGAACCTGGTCTGGCAGCCGTAGGCCCAGCACCCGCACGTCGACGGGCTGGGGCGGGTTCCGAACACCCGCCCCGGCCCGTCCCCTCCCCGCACGAACCCCCCCGCCGACGACACAGGGACACCACCATGGAGCAGACGCCCACCGGCACCGTCCTGACCGAGGCCGACGACGCACTCCGGCAGGAGGCCAGCGTCCTGGTCGCCGGGCAGCGGCTCGCCTCGGACTTCCAGGACGTCGTCAACCCCGCGCGTCTCCACGAGGTCGTCGGCCAGGTGGCCAGGGGCAACGCCGAGCACGTCGACCGCGCCGTGGCCGCAGCCGCCGCCGCCTTCCCCACCTGGTCACGGATGACTGCCCACGAGCGCGCCGAGCAGCTGGCGTCCGCCGCCGCCGCGATCACCGCTGCCGCGGGCCCCCTCGCCGAGCTCCTGACCCGCGAGCAGGGCAAGGTGCTGTGGGAGTCACGGGTCGACGTCGGCGGCGCCGCGCACATCCTCGGGTACTACACCGGACTCGCCGACCGGCTGGCCGAGGACCAGGTGTTCCGCTCCGACGCCCGCGGGACCATCTGGTCCGGGCGCCGCCCGATGGGGGTCACCGGGGTGATCGTGCCCTGGAACAGTCCGGTCTACCTGGCCTTCCTCGGCATCGCCCCCGCCCTGCTGGCCGGGAACACGGTGGTCGTCAAGCCGTCGGAGCTGGCGCCGCTCACGCTGAGCGCTGTCCTCTCGGTCCTGGCCGAGAACCTGCCCGAGGGCGTGGTGAACGTGGTGCCCGGTGGTGGCGAGGCCGGCGCCGCGATCGCCGCCCACCACGGCATCCGGAAGGTCTTCTTCACCGGGAGCACCGCCACCGGCCAGCAGGTCATGCGCGCGGCGGCCGGCAACCTGAAGAACATCAGCCTGGAGCTCGGGGGCAACGACCCGGCCATCGTGCTGGAGAGCGCGGTGGTGGACGACCGGCTGGTCGACGAGCTCGTGCAGAGCGTCTTCACCGCCAGCGGGCAGATCTGCTTCAACGTCAAGCGGATCTACGTGCACCGGTCGCACCACGACGAGTTCGTCGCCCGGTACACCGCCGCCGTCGACCGGCTGGTGGTGGGCGACGGCCTCGACCCGCGCAGCACGATGGGGCCGGTCAACAACCGGCCGCAGTTCGAGCGGGTCACGGCCCTGCTGGAGCGCACCCGCGCCGAGGGGGCCACCGTGACCACCCTGGGCACCGCGCTGGACCCGGCCGGCTGGGAGGACGGCTACTTCCTCCTGCCCAGTGTCGTCACCGACGTCCGCCCCGGCGCCGAGCTGGTCACCTGCGAGCAGTTCGGCCCGGTGGTCCCCGTCCTGCCCTTCGACTCCGACGACGAGGTCGTCGACCTGGCGAACGACACCGAGTTCGGCCTCGCCGCGTCGGTCTGGAGCGAGGACCGGGAGCACGCGCTGCGGGTGGCCCGCCGGCTCGAGTCGGGCAGCGTCTTCCTCAACGTGCACCGCATCGGCGCATCGGACGTCTCCATGCCCTTCGGCGGCTTCAAGGGCAGCGGCATCGGTCGCGGCCACGGCATCACCGCGCTGGAGGCCTGCACCGAGCTGCAGACGATCGCCGACCACGTCGATGTCTCGGGGTTCCCCGGCCCCAACCGCTGACCTGCCCGATCCCCGACCACAGAGAGGACGGACCCGCATGCTCCCGCACGGGTTCCCGGACGTCCCCGGAGGACCGACGTGAACGTCGTCGACACCGGTTGGTTCCGCGCGCTCGCCCGGGTCGCGGTGGTCGCACTGGTGCTCGCGGGCTGGCAGGCCCTGAGCGTCACAGGGACGCTCGACGCCTCCTCGTTCCCCAGCATGACCGCCACGATGGCCGAGCTCGGCCGCCAGCTGACCGAGTCCGACCTCTGGCTGGCCGTCTGGGAGACCATCCGCGGCTGGGGCCTGGGCCTGCTGATCGGCTGCTCGCTGGCCATCGTCGTCGGCACGCTGCTGGGCCTGAACCGCTTCGCCTACCTGAGCGTCATCCCGGTCATCGAGTTCCTCAAGACCGTCCCGGTGATCGCGATCCTGCCCCTGGCGATCGTCGTCTGGGGCGCCACCCTGGAGATGAAGGTCTTCCTGGTCGCCTTCGGGGTGTTCTGGCCGCTGGCGATCCAGACCCTCTACGGCGTCCGTGCGGTGGACCCCGTGGTGCGCGACACGGCCGCCGTCCTCCGGGTGCGCGGGTGGCGGAAGTTCACCACCGTGACGCTGCCCAGCGCCGCCCCGTTCATCGCGACCGGCCTGCGCGTCGCGGCCGCGGTCGGCCTGATCCTGACCATCATCGCGGAGCTCATCGGCGGCGCGGAGGGCCTGGGGCTCAGCATCCTCACGTCCGTGAACGCCGGTCCCTCCCGGCTCCCGGCGACGTACGCGTTCATCCTCCTCACCGGCGTGGCCGGTGTCCTGGTGACCGGGGCGTTCGCCTACCTCGAGCAGCGCCTCCTGCACTGGCACGAGAGCCAGCGCAACGCGGCGTCGAAGGCGGCCTGACATGACCACACCCCCGGGCCCCGACGCCCCCACCCGCTCCCGGGCGGGCGTGACCGACTCCGCCGACGTGCCCTCGACGGCCGACCCCGTCGCGGCGGCCGGCACCACCCCCTCGCAACAGTTCACCGCCCGTTCGGCGAGGCGCTCCCGCAACTCCCTGAAGCGGCTGGCGAGCATCTGGCGGCTGTGGTTCTTCGCCCTGCTCCTCGTGCTGTGGTGGGTGCTGTCGGCGGACAGCACGTCGACGTTCTTCCCGCCGCTGCGCAACATCGTCCAGAGCCTGTGGGACACCTGGATCGTCGGGGAGGCGCGCAGCGACCTGTACTCCAGCCTCCGGCACTTCGCGGCCGGCTACACGCTCGCCGGCCTGCTGGGCGTCGGCATCGGGGCGCTGCTGTGGAAGTTCCACCGGGTCGGGCACGCGGTCAGCCCGGTCCTCTACTTCGTCTACGTGATCCCGACCGCGGCCCTGCTGCCCGCCATCGTGGCGATCATGGGCATCGGCTCGACGATGAAGATCACCATCGTCGTGCTCGCGGCGATCTGGCCGACGATGCTCAACACCCTCGACGGCATGCGCGGCATCGACCCGGTCAAGCTGGACACCGCCAAGGTCCTGCACATGCCGCCGTTCACCACGGTGCGCACCGTGGTGCTCCCTGGCGCCATGCCGCAGATCATGGCCGGGCTGCGGCACAGCCTGCAGATCGCCGTGATCATGATGGTGGTCAGCGAGCTCATCGCCTCCACCGAGGGCATCGGCTTCTTCATCCTCGAGGCGCAGCAGCGGTTCGCCATCACCACGATGTGGACCGGGATCATCGTCCTGGCCATCGTCGGGAGCGCCCTGACCTTCCTGTTCATCGCCGTCGAGCGCGTCGTCCTGGCCTGGTACATCGGCGCCCGCGCCGTCGAGCAGAAGGGTTGACCCCGTTGTCCCACCCCACCCGCGACCCCGTCGAGCCCGTCACCCGGGACGAGCCGGTGCTGTCGGTCCGCCAGCTCCGCAAGGCCTACAACGTGGGCAAGCCCGACGAGAAGCTGGCCATCGAGGACGTCACGTTCGACGTCGCCAAGGGCGAGTTCGTCTGCGTCGTCGGCCCCAGCGGCGCCGGCAAGACCACCCTGCTGCGCTGTCTCAGCGGCCTGCTGCAGCCGACCTCCGGCGAGGTCCGGTTCGAGGGCACGCCCCTGCAGTCGGTGCCCGACCGGCTCAGCGTCGTCTTCCAGGACTACAGCCGCTCGCTGTTCCCCTGGCTCACGGTCAACCGGAACGTCGCGGTGCCGCTCAAGGTCGCCGGGGTGGCCCGGGACGAGCGCGAGGCGCGCATCGCCGAGGTGCTGCACGCCGTGGGCCTGGGCGACGTCGGCAAGAGCTACCCGTGGCAGCTCTCCGGTGGCATGCAGCAGCGGGTGGCGATCGCCCGCGCGCTGGCCCACCAGCCGGACATGCTGCTGATGGACGAGCCGTTCGCCTCGGTCGACGCCCAGACCCGGTTCGACCTGGAGGACCTCATCCTCGAGGTACGCGCCCAGCTCGGCATCACCGTCGTGCTGGTCACCCACGACATCGACGAGGCGGTCTACCTGGCCGACCGGGTCGTCGTCCTGAGCGGCGCGCCGAGCGCCGTCGAGGAGATCGTCGAGGTGCCCCTGGAGCGTCCGCGCAGCCAGCTGGAGACCCGCTCCAGCGAGACCTTCGGCCACCTGCGCCGGCACCTCATGGAGCTGGTCACGGCTCACCACTGAGCCTCGCTCCACCCCCACCCGCTGAGGAGCCCGCATGTCCCGACCCGCCGCCGAGGCGCTGCTCGACGTGATCCGCGACTGGGGGGCGGACAAGCTGTTCACCTGCCCCGGGAGCACGGAGGCCGCCGTCCTCGACGCGCTGGTCACCCGCACGGACGTCGAGCTGGTGCTCACCACGCACGAGGGCGTCGCCGTCTCGATGGCCGACGGGCTGGCCCGGGTGACCCGCGAGCCCAGCGTGGCGTACCTGCACGCCAACGTGGGGCTCACCAACGGGCTCAGCCACCTGTACGCGGCCCAGCTGGCCTACTCGCCGGTCGTCGTGCTCAACGGCGTGAAGGCCAGCTCCATCCAGGCCCGGGAGGGCTTCACCACCGGCCGGCGGATGCGCGACCTCGTCCACCAGTACGTGAAGTCCGACTGGCAGTCCCTCACCACCGAGGCGATCCCGGAGGACGTCAACCGGGCCTTCCGGACGGCGGTGACCGAGCCGGCCGGCCCGGTGTGGGTGGCACTCGCCCAGGACCTGCTGGAGAGCGACACCGAGGTCAGCGCGCCGGCGGTGGCCGACTTCCGGTTCGACTCCCGCACGGCACCTGCTCCGGACGCCGTGCAGCGGGCCGCGGAGCTGATCGCGGCAGCCGAGCGGCCGCTGCTGGTGGCGGGCAGCGAGCTGGCCCGGGTGGGCGCGGTCGAGGACCTGGTGCGGCTGGCCGAGCAGCTGGGTGCCCCCGTCGTCCACGAGGACCGACGCGGCTTCGAACGGCCCGGCTTCCCGACCGACCATCCGCACTTCCGCGGCCAGTACGAGATCGGCCACCCGCTCGTGCAGCAGGCCGACCTGCTGGTGTTCCTGGGCGCCCGGGTGTTCAACGAGTTCGAGCCGGCCACGGTCCCGCCGCTGCCGGCGGGCGTGCCGCTAGTGCACAGCCACACGGACGCCCGGCACATCGGGATGATCTACGGGGTGACGGCCGGTCTGGTCGGCGATCAGCGGCTGGTCCTCCAGGCGCTCGCAGCGGCCGTCCCGGTCTCCGCACCCCGGGAGGTGCCGGCGGCTGCACCGGTGGAGCGACGCCCGCGGTCCGCGCCCGGCGGGCCGCTGCACCCGGCCGACGTCGTCGAGGTGGTCACCGAGTCGCTGCGCGGCGCTGCCCTGGTCGGCGACGCGACGACCGCCGGCGGCATCCTGCAGCAGCGGGCGCACCAGCACACCGGCGACGACTACTTCGTCTCGACGTCGGGCTCCCTCGGCTGGGGCATGGGGGCCGCGCTGGGCATCGCCATGGGCATGCCCGACCGCCAGGTCGCCGCGGTGCTCGGCGACGGCGTCTTCCAGTTCGGCCTACCGGCCCTGTGGTCGGCGGCCCGCAGCCGCCTGCCGGTGACCTACGTGGTCATGAACAACCAGAGCTACGCCGCCGTCGGGGCCGCGCTGCGCCGCTTCGGCGGGGTCGCGGTAGAGCAGCAGCAGTACCCGGGGGTCGACATCGCCGGCCCGGACATCGCCGGCATCAGCACCGCGTTCGGCGTGCCCGGCCAGCGGGTGGACACTCTCGCCGACCTCCGGGAGTGCCTCGAGCGCTCCCGTTCCGCCGACCACCCGACGCTGGTGGAGGTCATGACCGACCCCACCCAGTTCGGCCCCTGACCCGATCCCGACCCTGCGCCGCCGCTGCGGCGCGGGTCGCACAGGTCAGATGGCGGGCCGGGGCGGCGCCTCCGGCGGCAGGCCGGCAACGGTGGCCAGGAGCTGGTCGCCGAGCCGCGCCTCCAGCGACCGGCGGGTACCGAAGCGGGCCGCGAGAGTGGCGCCCCGCTTCAGCAGCAGGTGCAGCGGGTGCTCCCAGGTGAAGCCGATGCCACCGTGCACCTGCAGGCAGTGCCGGTCGGCGAGCGCGAAGGCGCGCCGCGCCGTGACCGCCGCGCACAGGACGCCGGTGGCGGCCGACGGGGTGCCCTCCTCGACCTCGCCGGCGGCGCTCCACACCGCGCTCCGGGCGAACTCGAGCTCGACGTGCACGTCGGCCAGCCGGTGCCGGACGGCCTGGAAGCTGCCGATCGGGACGCCGAACTGGGTGCGGTCGGTGGCGTGGGCGACGGTGAGCTCGAGCAGCCGACCGGTGATGCCCACCAGGTACGCCGCTCCCCCGAGCCGGCCCAGCGGTACCGCGCCCACGCCGGCGAGGTGAGGCAACGACCCCCCGGCGTCGCGATCGACGGACGCCGCCTGGAACGACCGCTCCAGCCGGTCGGCGGTCGGCACGGGGGTGCAGCCGGCCAGCGCGTCCGCCGGCACGACGTGGTCCCCGGCCGCACCGGGTACGACGACGGCGACGGCGCGGTCCAGGTCGGGGCCGCGCAGGTCCTCGTCGACGGCCGAGCACCAGCTCTCCCCGGTCAGCAGCGGCCCGAGCGCGTCCGCGCCCGCAGCGCCCAGGGCAGCCAACGCGGGGGCGGCCAGCCAGAGCGTCTCGACCACCGGGCCGGGCACCAGCGCTCGACCTGCCTCCTCGCTGAGCAGCGCGAGGTCCGAGGGCAGCAGGCCGAGCCCGCCCTGCTCCTCGGGGACGCCCGCGCCCAGGAACCCGGACTCGGCGAGCAGCCGCCAGGCCGAGCCCTCTCCCGCATCGGTCGCGGCCCGGGCCGCGGCCGCGAAGACGGCTGCCGCAGCCGACGTCAGCTCGCGCTGGTCGGCGGTGGGCCGGAACAGCCGCATCTCCCCCGCCGTCACCGGGGCAGCCCGAGGATCCGGTCCGCCACGACGTTGCGCTGTATCTCGGCGGTGCCGCCGTAGACCCGGCCGGCGCGCGAGTGCCAGAAGTCCAGGTACTCCGGGGTGCCCTCGGCCAGCCGGCGGTCACCGAAGAGGTCGACCCCGAGCTCGACCAGGTCCACGTCCAACTCCGACGAGTAGAGCTTCACCAGGCTGGACTCGACGCCGGCCGGTGCGCCCTCCCACTGCTCGGCGACCCGGCGGTGGGTGTGCGCGCGGTAGGCGTGCAGGCGGGCCGCGGCCGCGCCGAGCTCACCGGAGACCGCGGCGACCTGGTCGCCGGGGAGCTCCCGCACGACCTGCCCGGCGAGCGCGGTGAGGCGCTGCTCGGTGCGCACCGGTCCGCCGGTGTCGGGGCCCCGCTCGAAGGACAGCAGCGTCATGGCGACGGTCCAGCCGTCGTCGTGGGCACCGATGCGCTGGTCGGCCGGCACGTCGACGCCGGTGAAGAACACCTCGGCGAAGCCGGTCCGCCCGTGCGCCTGGCGGACCGGGCGCACCTCCACCCCGGGGCTCCGCAGGTCGATCGCCAGGCAGGTCAGCCCGCGGTGCCGAGCGCCGGCCGCACCGGTGCGGACCAGGGTGAACATCCAGTCGGCGAAGCGGCCGTAGGTGGTCCAGGTCTTCTGCCCGTCGACGACGTACCGGCCCTCGCGCAGCTCGGCGCGGGTCCGGACGCCGGCCAGGTCGCTGCCGGCCTCCGGCTCCGAGAAGCCCTGCGACCAGATGTCCTCGGCCCGCAGCATCCGGGGCAGCCACCGGGCCTGCTGCTCAGGTGTTCCGAACCGCATCAGTGTCGGGCCGAGGAACCGCAGCGAGGGGCGGGTGATCCGCACCGGACCGCGGGCCCGCTCGTACTCCTCGGCGAAGATCGCCTCGTGCAGCAGGTCACCGCCGGCACCGCCGTGCTCCGGCGGCCAGGAGATCCCGGCGTAGCCCGCTTCGTGCAGTCTCCGCTCCCACCTCTGGTGGGCGCGGAAGCCCTCCTCGGTGTCCGCGTCGGGCAGGCCACCGGGGAGCAGGTTCTCCGCCAGCCAGGCCTGCAGCCGCCGTCGGAACTCCTGGTGTCCCGGGGGCACGGCGACCCGCATCCCCGCCGGGCTCACGAGCTGGCTCCCGGCACGGTCAGCTGCCACTTGGCGATCTTTCCGGTCGCGGTGCGGGGCAGGGCGTCGACGAACCGGACCACCCGCGGGCGCTTGAACGCCGCCATCCGGCTGCCGGCGAACGCCCGTAGCTCCTCGGCCGTCGGCCCGGCACCCTCGGGGCTGGGCACGACCCAGGCCACCACCCGCTCCCCGAACCGCTCGTCGGGCTCCGCGGTCACGGCGACGTCCCGCACCTCCGGGTGCTCGCGGAGGACGTCCTCGACCTCCTGGGCGGCGATGTTGAACCCGCCGGACAGGATCATGTCCTTGCTGCGTCCGGTGATCGCCAGCCAGCCGTCCTCGTCGACCGTGCCGACGTCGCCGGTGTGGAACCAGCCGGCCTCGTCGGTGAACGGCGACGCGGCCGCCGCGCCCACGTACCCGCCGCCCACGGCGTAGGAGCCCGGTGCGCCGGACCGCACCAGGATCTCGCCGGAGCCGGTCGAGCTGGTCGTCCCGCGCTCCGGGTCGGAGACGGCGAGCTCGACGCCGGGCAGCGCCCGCCCCGACGACAGCGGGCGTGCGGTGAACTCCTCCGGTGGCAGGGCGGCGGCCAGGCCGGTCTCGGTGGAGGCGAAGAAGGTCCACAGCTCGGTCCCGGGCAGCATCGCCGCGACCCGCTGCCGCAGCTCGGCCGTCATCGCCTCCCCGGTCACGCTCAGCACCCGCAGGCTGGCCAGCCGCTCCCCCGGGTCGGTGCCGGAGAACGCCAGGTCACGGGCGATCGTGGGCACCATGCCGGTGACGGTGACCCCGTGCCGCGCCACGGCGTCGACGAGGGTGGCGGGCCGGGCGTCGGAGCTGAGGACGGTCCGCGCCCCGGTCAGCAGGCCGCCGAGCAGCCGCACCTGACCGACCCGGTGCCCCAGCGGGGTGGCGATCAGCACGGTGTCGGCCGACGTCATGGACAGCAGGGTCGCCGGCCCCAGGAAGGTGCCGAGGGCCTGGTTGGCCTGCGTCAGCCGCACGCCCTTGGCCAGCGCGGTGGTGCCCGAGGTGTACAGCACGGCCGACTCGTCGTTGACCTGCGGCCGGGCGGGGCCGGCGGCGGACAGCGCCCGCTCGTACGGCTCGCCGACCAGCAGCGTGCCGACGTCGCCGCGCAGGCCCGCGAGGGTGTCCCCGCGGTGGGCCTGCGCGTCGGAGAGGACCAGGGCGATGCCGGCGTCCTCGACCAGGTGCCGCAGCTCGCGCTCCTGGTACCGGTCGTTGATCGGCACGACGGAGATCCCGGCCAGCTGGCAGGCGAAGAAGGCCTCGGCCCACTCCCGCCGGTTGGCGAGGTACAGCCCGACCCGCCCGCCGGCCAGCGGCGCGAGGTGCCCGGCGAGGGCCTGCACCCGGCGCCAGAACTCACCGAAGGACTGCTGCCCGGCGGCGTCGACGATCGCGGTGGCGTTCGCCCGCCGGGCGGCCACCCAGCGCAGCTGCTCGGAGACGGTCCACGGGTGGGACATGTCGGTGGCGCCTTCCTCGGTGCCTCGGGCGGTCAGATCGTGCGGCCACCGTCGATGGACAGGATGCTGCCGGTCATGTAGTCCGAGTCGGAGGAGGCCAGGTACACCAGGCTCGGTGCGATGTCCTCGGCCGTCGCCCACCGGCGCAGCGGGATGAGGCTGAGGAACTTCTCCTCCAGCTTCGGGTCCTCCCGAACCTTCGCCGACATCTCGGTGGCGGCGATGGGCAGCAGCGCGTTGGCGGTGACGTTGTAGCGCGCGAGCTCCGAGGCGGCCGTCTTCACGAGCGCGACGACGCCGGCCTTGGCCGCGGCGTAGTTGCCACCGCCCATCTGGCCGCGCAGCGCCGCCGGTGAGGTGAGGGCGATGAACTTGCCGCGCTTGCGCGCGATCCAGTGCGGGAGGACGGCCTTGAGGCACACGAACGTGCCGCTGAGGTTGACCGACACGACCCGCTCGAACGACTCGAGCGTCATGTCCTTGAGCATCGCGGGCGCGACGATCCCCGCCGAGTGGACCAGGACGTCGACCTGGCCGCTCCACTCGACGGTCCCGGCAACCACGGCCTCGACCTGCTCGGGTGAGGTGATGTCGGCCTGCCAGGCACGCGCGCGGCCACCGGCCGCCTCGATCTCCGCGACGACCTCGCGGGCCGAGTCGATGTCCAGGTCGAGGACGGCGACGTCGGCACCCTCCGCCGCCATGGCGACAGCGCCGGCTCGGCCGATGCCCTTGCCCCCACCGGTGATGAGGACGGTGACGTTCTCCAGGCGGCTCATGCGGTGGTGTCTCCCCAGGTGTCGGCAATGCGCCCCGTGGTCGCGGGGGTCCGCTCCAGTGCCGGGGTGATCAGGGTCGTCGGCGCAAATTCTTGACAGCAGAACAACGTCCTGCTATCCACAACATGGCATAGGAGGCGTGCCAGGGTCAAGAAGGGCAGCGCGATGACGAGCACGGAGCCGGGACAGCCGGCGTATCCGATCGAGTCGGTGGGCAACGCCCTCCGCCTCCTGCTGATGCTGCAGGAGCGCACGCAGCTGCGGGTCTCCGAGTGCGCCGCGGAGCTGGGCGTGGCCCGGTCGACGGCGCACCGGTTGATGGCCATGCTCGAGCACTACGGGTTCCTGCAGCGCGATGCCGCCCGCCGCACCTACCGGGCCGGCGAGGTCCTGCTCTCGCTCGGCCTGGCCGCAGTCAACGGGCTGAACATCCGGGTCCGGGCCCGCCCGTTCATGGAGGCACTGCGCGACGAGGTCGACGAGACCGTCGTCCTCGTCATGCAGGAGGGTCGCAACGTCCGGTTCGTCGAGGCGTTCGAGACGACCAAGGCGCTGCGCGTCGGCGGCCGGGTGGGTCTCACGCTCCCCGCGCACAGCACCTCGGCGGGGCTGGCGATCCTCGCCGCCATGACCCCGGAACAGCTGCGCGCCCTGTACCCGGAGGACGCCGCACCCGGGCAGCCCGACGACCGGAACCCCTCGCCGGCGGAGCTGGAGTCGATCCTCGCCGGCGTGCGGCAGACCGGCTACGCCGTGGCGCACACCGAGACCGACGTCGACATCGGGGCGGTCGGGGTGGCGATCCCCGAGGGGGCGGGCACCCCGCGGGCCGCGTTGGCGATCGCCGCCCCGGCCAGCCGGCTCACCCCGGAGTCCACCGAGCAGTGGGGCGAGGCCGCCCTGAAGACCGCCCGCCTCATCAGCATGGGCTGACCAGCCGCGCCCAGGCGACAACTGCTTCTCGCCGAAGTGGCCACTTCGGCGAAGACCGGGCCGGCGTCAGGCGCCGCTCACCACATCCCCGGCCGGGGTCAGCGGCGGATACGCTCCCGGCCGCGGGTGAGCGAGGTGTAGCCGTGGGCGAACGGCCGGCCGTCCTCGTCGACCGCGACGAAGACGACCTTGTCGATGGTGAGGATGCTCGCCCCCGTCACGATGTTCCGCGCCTCGGCCCGCATGGTGAGGGACGTGCGGCCGAACTCGGTGGCGACCAGCCCGATCTCGATGATGTCGCCGAGCCGCGCGGAGCCGACGAAGTCGATCTCGGAGATGTACTTGGTGACCACCTTGGCGGTGCCGAGCTGGATGGCCGCGTAGACGACGGCCTCGTCGTCGATCCAGCGCAGCAGACTGCCGCCGAAGAGCGTCCCGTGTGCGTTCAGGTCCTCGGGCCGCACCCACTTCCGCGTGTAGAAGTTGATGCTCGGCTCGAGGTCGGCCTCCTCAGTGGTCACGGCGGCGACCCTATCCGCGCCCGATCAGGCCCCGCCGCGGCCGGCCAGAACCCCTCCTCTCGCCAAAGTGGCCACTTTGGCGAAAGAGCGAAAGAAGGAGGGGTCAGGCCCAGCGGGGGTCGGCGGGGAGGCGGGGGTTGAGCAGGTGCGCGACCAGCGCCGTCCAGCCGGTCTGGTGGGTGGCGCCCAGGCCCTCGCCGGTGTCGCCGTCGAAGAACTCGCTGAAGGTCGGGTGCTCCCGCCACAGCGGTGAGTCGCTGGACTCGATGCGCTTGCCGTCGGCGGGGCGCTTGCCGTCGACCGGGCGGAACAGCCGGGTCAGCGAGTTGTCGATCAGGTCCGCGGCCTCGATCAGCGTGCACCGGGTGCCCGAGCCGGTCGGGATCTCGATGGTGAACGAGTCGCCGTAGTGCCGGCCCAGCGTGCGCAGCTTGTCGGCCAACAGCACGTTCACCGGGAACCACACCGGCCCGCGCCAGTTGGAGTTGCCGCCGAACAGCTTGGTGCGGCTCTCCCCCGGCTCGTACTCGATCGACACGTCCCGCCCGCCGACGTTGGCGAACACCTGCCCGGTCGACTTCGACAGCGACCGGATGCCGAACGGGGAGAGGAACTCCTCGGTGTCGAACATCCGCTCGAGGATCCGCGTCAGCCGCTCCTTGCCGACCAGCGAGAGCAGCATCTTGCGCCCGTCCGGCGTCGACCGGCTGCGCAGCGGGCGCATCAGCTCCGGCCGCCGCTTCTGCAGCCACCGCACCCGGTCGGCGACGTCCGGCAACTGGCTCACCCAGGCCGGGATCTCGGTCGTGCCCAGGATCGGCAGCAACCCCACCATCGAGCGCACCCGCAGCGGCTCCGTCGTCCCGTCGGGGGCGATGAGGACGTCGTGGAAGAAGCCGTCCTCCTCGTGCCACAGCGACACCTCGTGCGAGCCGAACGCGTTCATCGCCTGCGCGATCGCGAGGAAGTGCTCGAAGAACTTCGTCGCGACGCCGTCCCACGCCTGGTCGGTGCGCGACAGCTCGAGGGCGATCTTCAGCATCTGCTGGCAGTAGAACGCCATCCAGCTGGTGGCGTCGGACTGCTCCAGCTTGTAGCCCGGTGGCAGCGGCGCGGACCGGTCGAACAGCGCGATGTTGTCCATCCCGAGGAAGCCGCCCTCGAAGACGTTCGAGCCGTCGGCGTCCTTGCGGTTGACCCACCAGCTGAAGTTCAGCAGCAGCTTGGTGAACACCCGGACGAGGAACTGCTGGTCGCGGTAGCCGTCGATCCGGTAGACGTGCCAGGCGGCCCAGGCGTGCACCGGCGGGTTGACGTCGCCGAACGCCCACTCGTAGGCCGGCAGCTGGCCGTTGGGGTGCATCGCCCACTCGCGGCACATGAGCAGCAGCTGCTCCTTGGCGAAGTCCGGGTCGACGTGCGCCAGCGGCAGGCAGTGGAAGGCGGTGTCCCACGCGGCGAACCACGGGTACTCCCACTCGTCCGGCATGGAGATGACGTCGGCCAGCGCGAGGTGCCGCCAGCCGACGTTGCGCCCCCCGCGCTTCTTGCGCGCGTCCGGGGCCGGCGCCTCCGGGTCGCCGTCGAGCCACTGGGCGACGTCGTAGCGGTAGAGCTGCTTGGTCCACAGCAGGCCGGCGTAGGCGCGGCGGGCGACGTGCCGGTCGTCGGCGGACAGGCTCGGGTGGATGACGTCGGCGTAGAACTCGTCGGCCTCGTGCTTGCGGGCATCGAGGACGGCGTCGAACCCGGGGCCGAAGGTGTCGTCGTCCGGGTCGGGCTGGCGCAGGCGCAGCTTGACGCTGACCGTCTCGCCGGGCTGGACGGCGTCCCACTGGTACCAGAAGGCGGCCTTGGTGCCGGTGTCGGCAGGATTGACCGCGTCGCGGTCGCCGTGGACGACGCAGCGGTTGATGCCGTCCTTGGTGTACTTCGTGGCGTTGCGGGCGGCGCCGAAGAGCTCGACGGCATTGGTCTCGTTGTCGCAGAACAGCACGTTCGGCGCGCCCTCGGCGGCGAGGACGTAGCGGCCGAGGAAGCCGTGCTCGGCCTCGACCGCCTCCAGGCCGTTGACGGCGAGGCTGGGGGCGAGCAGCTGGGTGAGCACGCCCTGGCGCTTGTCGCCGCCCCACGACCAGGTGTTGCGGAACCAGACCTGCGGCAGCAGGTGCAGCGGGGCGGCCTGCGGGCCGTGGTTGGTGGCGGTGACGACGATGCAGACGTCGTCCGGGGCGTTCTTGGCGTAGGTGACCTGGACGTCGAAGAACCGGTCCTCGTCCAGGACGCCGGTGTCGGCGAGCTCGTACTCCCGCTCGTCGCGGGTGCGCCGGGCGTTCTCCGCGCGCAGCTCGGCGTAGGGGAACTCGGCCTGCGGGTAGCGGTAGAGCCACTGCATCCAGGAGTGGGTGGGCGTGCCGTCGACGGCCCACCAGTACTCCTTGGCGTCCTCGCCGTGGTTGCCCTCAGCGTTGGTCAGCCCGAAGAGGCGTTCCTTGAGGACCGGGTCCTTGCCGTTCCACATGGCGACGGAGAAGTTGAGGAACCCGTAGCGGTCGCAAAGGCCACCGAGGCCGTCCTCGCCCCAGCGGTAGGCGCGGGCCACGGTGTGGTCGAACGGGAAGGAGGACCAGGCGTCGCTGTCGGCGGAGTAGTCCTCGCGGACGGTCCCCCACTGCCGACCGGCCAGGTACGGGCCCCACATCCGCCACGGGGCGGACATGTCGGCGGACTCGGCCAGGCGCGCGTGCTCGGCGCTGCGGGGTCGGTCGGTGTCTCGGGGAGCGGGCGCCGGTTCCGGATCGCGGAGCGGGGCGCCGGGGGTCGCGTCAGACACGTACCCCACGGTCCCATGAGTTCGTTGCCGGGTCGTGTCAGGCGGGACCGTCCGAGACCAGGGTCACCGCCGACCGTCCCGTCCGTCGCACCCGCCCCGGTCGCACGTCGTCGACCCCCTGGCCGTCAGGTCCGCGGCACCGGGACCACCGCGTCGATGTCGTGCGCCTGCGCCCCGGCTGCCTGCTGGTCGTCCAGCGTGTGCAGCACGGCACCGTGCCGGGCAGCCACGGCGAGGTGGAGGGCGTCCGCGGCGCGCAGCGGGGGCGTGGGCCGGGCCGACAGCCGGGCGGCGGTGCGGAAGTCGCCGCGGTGCACTCCGACGACCTCGACGTTCTCGGCCAGGAACCGCGACAGCGCCCGATCGACGACCACCCGATCACCCTCGGTCAGCGCACCGGTGCGCTGCTTGATCGACAGGCCGGACGCCACCTCGGTCAGCGCCCAGTCCGACGTCACGAAGACGTCGTCCGCGGCTGCTGCCCAACCGCGCAGCGCGACGCTGCGCGGCTCTGCCGTGACGAGCGCGATGAGCACGCTGGTGTCGAGGTAGAGCATCAGTAGCGCTCGTCGCGCATCCCGCGGACCAGTTCCCCGGAGTCTGCTGGACTGTAGGTGATCTTGGCAGCCTCCTCGGCCAGCCAGCTGAGGTCGCGCGCACCCGTCCGGGGAGACCTGGGACGCCCCCGGAGCTCGGCCACCGGCTCACCGCGCCGCGTGATCACCACCGTCTCCCCCGCCTCGGCGGCGTCGAGCAGCTCGCTGAAGCGAGCGCGCGCTTCCGCGACGCTGACAGAGCGCAGGTCCTGGTCACCCGACTCGCTCACGACGCCTCCCGATGTACATCGGACATGTACAAACGGTAGGTCGGAGGCGTCCGCTTGGCAAGCTCGTGCACGGGCCGGAGCCTTCCCCCCGCGGACTGGGCGTCACCCGCTGATGCCGCCACGCTGTACAGATGGCGGGGGTCTCGGACCGAGCGCGGTGATGAGGCCGTACTGCTCGGCGAGGGGGATGAACTCGTCCGGCGGGACGGCGCCGCGCCCGGGGTGGCCCACCGGACCAGCGCCGCCACGCCGCTCACCCGGGTCACGCCGAGTTCGACCACCGGCTGGAACACCACGCTGAGCTCCGCTACGGGCTGGGTCACGGGGCGCGTCAGCGGGGCAGCGCGTGCAGGGCGAGGGCGACCACCAGTGACACGTGCCGGGACGGCGCATGCACGTCCCCGATGAGCTCCTCGATGCGGGCGATCCGGCCGTGCACCGTCTGCCGGCGCAGTCGTAGCGCTGCCGACGTCTGCACCTTCGACGACGAGTTGCCCAGGTACACCCGCAGCGTGTGCACCAGGTCCGTGCCGTGCGCGGCGTCGTACTCGACCAGCCGGCCGATCTCACCGCGGACCAACTGCTCGGCCAGCGGTTCCGCGGTCAGCCCGCTGAGCAGCAGCTGCGCCGTCATCTGCCCGGCCAGCACCACCCGATCCCCGGCAGGGGCGAGGTCCAGCGCCCGCCGCGCCGCGGACAGTGAGCGGTCGGCGTCCTCCAGCCTGCCGACCACCGGCCCGGCCGAGACCCGGGCATCGTCCCGGCGACCGCTCGCGGGCACCCGGTCAACGGCGGCCAGCGCCGCACGAGCGGCCGTCAGCGCACCCGAGGTCCGGACGACGGCGACCACGTCGTCCCCCACGTCGGCCACGAGAGCCGTCCCGGCAGGCAGCGCCCCGCTGACCGCGCGGACGACCGCGTCCAGGTCGCTCGCGCCGAGCCCGGTCACCACCAGGGCGACGTAGCGACCCTCGGGGGTGAAGGGGAGGCCCAACACCCGGGCCCGGGCAACCAGCTCCCCGGGGGACCGCCAGCTCCGCTCGGCGAGGTCGGTGAGCAGTTGGGCGCGCCGCTGCCCGAGGTCGTCGCCGGCGGCCGAGCGCAGCAGGGCCAGCCCGAGCGCCTCGGCGCCGAAGCTGCAGACGGCGATCACCGCGGGATCCTGAGCGCGGGCCGGCGGCAGCACGGCCACCTGCCCCCAGTGCCGCTCCAGCAGGACGATGTCCCGGCGGACCACCGGCCGCCCCCGGCGCCGGGCCCCGGGGGACTCCAGACCCGCGGACACGACCAGCGCCCCGTCGGCGGTCGTCACGGTCACCGGCGCGCGGACCAGGGAGGAGAGCAGGGTGGTCAGCTCCGCCGGGCCGGCGCCGTCGAGCAGGGCGTCGGTGAGCACCTCGCGCACCTCGCGGTCCCGCCGCTGCGCACCCAGCGAGCTCTCGAGGATGGCCGACTGCACCTGCTCGGTGATCTCGACGAAGGGCACGACCTCCCGCAGCACCAGCAGCGGCAGGCCGTGCTCCCGGCACGCCGCGACCAGCGCGGGGGGCGCGGCGGGGAACGTCCAGCCCAGCTCGAGCGCCAGCGCCGCGGCCCCCCGCTCGGCCAGCGCCGCGACGTAGGCGGTCTCCCCCACCGCGCCCCGTCCGCCCAGGCCGAGCCCGGTGGTCAGCAGCAGCTCCCCGCCCTTGAGCAGGAAGGCGGCCTCGGCGAGCTCGCTGGTGTGCACCCAGCGCACGTCCCGCTCCAGCAGGTCGGCACCGACGATGACCTCGGGCCGGGCGCGGGCCAGGGCGTCGAGCCGCAGCACCTCCGCCAACGTCATCGACATGACCGGAGCAGACCAGGGACCGGACACAACGTCCAGTCGTACGCGGCAGATCGCACCACGACGTCCATGGCCTGAGTCCTGGTCGCCCCGGACGATGACGTCATCCGGTCCCCGCACCAGCGCAGGACCCACCCAGCGAGAGGAGCGCGGTGAAACCCGCAGCTTTCGACTACCGGCGCCCGGCGACGGTCGCCGACGCGCTCGCCGACCTGGCCCGGGCGGAGGGCGCCCGCGTGCTCGCCGGCGGGCAGAGCCTGGTGCCGCTGCTGAACCTGCGCCTGGCCACCCCGCCGGTGGTCGTGGACATCAACCGCATCGAGGGGCTCGACCACCTCACCGTCGGCGACGGCCGGGTGCACCTGGGGGCCACGGTCCGGATGGCGACCGCGCTCAGCTCGGACCTGGTGCGCGAGCACGCGCCGCTGGTGACCGCGGCGCTCGCCCGGGTCGCCCATCCGCAGGTCCGCGCCCGCGGCACCGTGGTGGGCAACCTCTGCCACCACGACCCGGCGTCGGAGATGCCCGCGGTGGCCCTGGCCCTGGATGCCGAGTTCACCGTCGTCTCCCCCGACGGCAGCGCGGCCACCGTGCCGGCCGCCGACTTCTTCCTCGACTCGTTCGCCGCCGCCGTCCCACCCGGCGGGCTGGTCACCGAGGTGTCGTTCCGCGCCGCACCACCGGGGACCGGCGCCGGCTTCTACGAGGTCACCCGCAAGGCGAAGGACTTCGCCCTGATCGCCGCGGCCGCCCAGCTGACCGTCGAGGGCGGCTCCGTCACCGATGCCCGGGTGGCGGTCACCGGGCTCGACCACCGTCCGGTGCGCATGACCGCCACCGAGGCCGCCCTCACCGGCGTCGCCCCCACCGCAGAAGCCGTGCAGGATGCCGCCCGGCTGGCCGACGGCGAGGCGCTCGCCGAGGTCAACACCCGCTCCCCGGCGGGCTACCGCACCCGCGTCCTGCCGGTGGTCGTCGCCCGTGCGGTGCAGGCCGCCCTCGCCGACCTGGAGGTCACCCCATGACACAGGCCCCCGCTCGCACTTCGCTGATCCCGATCAACCTCACCGTCAACGGCCTGCCCGTGGAGGGCGCCGTCCCCGGCCGGACGCTGCTGGCCGACTTCCTGCGCGACACCCTCGGCCTCACCGGCACGCACGTCGGCTGCGGCCACGGCACCTGCGGGTCGTGCACGATCCTGGTCGACGGCGAGGCGGTGCGCTCCTGCCTGCTGTTCGCCGTCCAGGCCGACGGCTGCGCGATCACCACCGTCGAGGGCATCTCCCCCGACGGCCGGTTGACCCCGGTGCAGCAGGCTTTCCAGGACAACCACGGCATGCAGTGCGGCTTCTGCACCCCCGGCTTCGTCTGCTCGCTGACCGGGCTGCTGGCCAAGGAGCCCGCGCCGAGCGAGGAGACGATCGTCGACACGCTCAACGGCCACCTGTGCCGGTGCACCGGCTACCAGAACATCCTCAAGGCGGCCCGTCAGGCCGCCGGCCGACCCGTGGAGGGCGACCAGTGACCGAGCAGCTCGCCCGTCCCAAGTACGTCGGCGGCGCGGTCAAGCGCCGGGAGGACCCCCGGCTGCTGCTGGGCCGCGGTCGCTTCGTCGCCGACATCAACCTGTCGGGCACCGTGTACATGGCGGTGCTGCGCTCACCGCACCCGCACGCCCGGATCGTGTCCATCGACACCTCCCGCGCGGAGGCGGAGCCGGCCGTCCTCGCCGTCCTGACCTGGGAGGACATCAAGGACGACGCCGGGCCGCTGCCGTGCATCGACCGGTACACCGACTCGCTGCCGGTGCTCCAGACGGCGCTCGCCGACGGCGTCGTCCGGTACGTGGGCGAACCGGTGGTCGCGCTGGTCGCCACCACCGAGTACGGCGCGGAGGACGCGCTGTCGCTGGTCGACGTCACCTACGAGCCGCTGCCGGCCGTCGTCGACCTGGACGAGGCGACCGCCGGGACGACGCTGCTCTACCCCGAGCACGGCACGAACGTGATGACGACGATCGCCCAGGACGCCGGGGACGTCGAGGCCGCGTTCGCCGCCGCCGACCGGGTGTACGAGGAGACGTTCACCATCCACCGGTATGTGCCGATGCCGATGGAGACCCGCGGGGTGGTGGCCGAGGTCGACCCGATCAGCGAGCGGCTGACGCTGACCACCTCCACCCAGTTCCCGCACCTGGTGCGCGGCTTCCTGTCCGGGGTGCTGGGCGTGCCGGAGAGCCGGATCCGGGTGGTCGCCCCCGACGTCGGCGGTGGCTTCGGCGCGAAGTGCGAGTTCTACTGCGAGGAGGTGCTCGCCCCGCTGTTCGCGCTGCGGCTGCGCCGTCCGGTCAAGTGGATCGAGGACCGCCGCACCTCGATGGTGGCCTCGTCGCACGCCCGCGAGCAGAAGCACACCGTGCGGGTCGCGGTGACCGACGACGGCACCGTCACCGCCGTCGACGCGCAGTCCTGGACGTCGAACGGCGCGGCCTACTGCACGCTGGCCACCACCCCGGCGTCCATCTCCAGCGCGATGCTCCGCGGGCCGTACCGGATCCCGCACTACCGGGCCCGGGCGCACTGCGTGGTCACCAACAAGACGCCGCTGGCGGTGTACCGCGGCGCGGGCCACCCGCAGGCGGTGCTGGTGATGGAACGGATGATGGACACCATCGCCGCGGACCTCGGCCGGGACCGGGTGGAGTTGCGGCTGCAGAACATGATCACCCCGGAGGAGCTGCCGCTGGACCGTGGCACGGCGATCGTGCTGGCCGGTCAGGTCGTCTACGACACCGGTGACTACGGCGCCTGCCTCACCCGGGCCGTGGAGATGATCGGGCTCACCCCGGACTGGCCGGCGGAGCAGGCGGCCGCCCGGGCAGAGGGGAAGTACCTGGGCATCGGCATCGCCTCGCTGGTGGAGGAGACGTCGATCGGGCCGTACGAGTCGGCCGTCGTCCGGGTCGACGGCGCCGGCAAGGTGACCGTGCTGACCGGCTCCTCGCCGCACGGGCAGGGGCACGTGACGACGTTCAGCCAGCTGGTCGCCGACGAGCTCGAGGTCGACATCGAGGACATCACGATCATCTACGGCGACACCGACGTCGTCGCCGACGGCGTGGGCACCTTCGCGTCCCGCTCGGCGGCGATCGGCGGCGCGGCGGCGCGGAAGGCAGCCGGCGTCGTCAAGGACAAGGCGATGGACATCGCGGCGCACGTGCTGGAGATCGACGTCGCCGACCTCGAGTGGCGCAACGGTGCGGCACACGTGCGCGGCGTACCGGCGCGGTCGCTCTCGCTGGGCGAGCTGGCCGGGGCGGCGACGGCGTGGAACGCGCCGCTGCCCGGCGGGATGGCGTTCAACCTGGAGGCGACCTACCAGCACCAGGCGGGCGGGATCGCGTTCTCCGACGCCACGCACGCGGCGAAGGTCGCCGTCGACGTGGAGACCGGCGAGGTGCAGGTGCTGGACTACGTGGTGGTGCACGACTGCGGCACGGTGATCAACCCGACGATCGTCGACGGGCAGGTGCACGGTGGGGTGGCCCAGGGGCTCGGCGGCACCTTCATGGAGGAGCTGGCCTACTCCGCCGACGGCCAGCCGCTGCCGGTGACGCTGCAGGACTACATCATGCCGACGGTCGGGGACATGCCCTGGATCCGCACCGACCACATGGAGAGCCCGACCCCGCTGAACCCCTACGGGATGAAGGGCGCCGGCGAGGGTGGCGCGACCGGGGCCCCGGGTGCGCTGGTCGGTGCGCTGCAGGACGCGCTGGCGGTCTTCGGGGTGAACCTCACCTCGGACGGGCCGTGGACGCCGGACAAGGTGCTCGCGCTGATCCCGGAGGACCGGGCATGAGCACCACCGTGCTGGCCGGGGCGACGGTGGTGACCATGGACCCCGCGCGCCGGGTGCTCACCGACGGGGCGGTGGCGTTCACCGACGCCGGGGTGATCGTGGCCGTCGGGGACACGGCGTCGGTCCGGGCCGACCACCCCGGGGCGACGGTCGTCGACTGCACCGGGCAGCTCGTCGTCCCGGGGTTCGTGAACACCCACACCCACCTGTTCCAGACCCTGCTCAAGGGCCTCGGTGACGACCGGGTGCTCTCGGACTGGTTCACCTCGATGACCGGGCCGTCGGCGGTGCAGCTGACGCCGGAGGACTGCTACGCCGGTGCGCTGCACGGGTGCGCGGAGGCGCTCACCACCGGGACGACGACGCTGCTGGACTTCATGTACGTGCACCCGCGCCGCAGGTTGGGCGACGCGGTGGCGGAGGCGATGGCCGACGTCGGGATCCGCGGGGTGATGGCTCGCGGGTACATGACCGTGGGGGCCGACGTCGGGGTGCCACCGGAGCTGGTGCAGCCGCTGGACGACGCACTCCTGGACGCCGAGCGGCTGATCGGGGTGTGGAACCGGCCCGACTCGCGGGTGACCGTGGGGCTGGCGCCGTGCATGAGCTGGTCGGTCGACCGGGAGACGCTGGTGCAGACCCGGGCGCTGGCCGACGCGACCGGGGCGCTGGTGACGATGCACCTGTCGGAGTCGCCGTTCGACGTCGAGGAGTCGCTGCGCCGGTTCGGGTCCCGCGACGTGCCGTTCGCGGCCGAGACCGGTCTGCTGGGACCGGACCTGCTGGCCGCGCACTGCGTGCAGGTCGACGACGCCGATCTGGACCTGCTGGCCGCGACCGACACGAAGGTCTCGCACAACCCCTGCTCCAACCTGTACCTGGGGTCGGGGTTCGCGCCGGTGCCCGCGATGCAGCGGCGTGGCATCACGGTGGGGTTGGCGTCGGACGGGCCGGCGTCGTCGTCGAACCACTCGATGCTGCAGGCGATGAAGTTCGCGGCGCTGCTGCACAAGGGGGTGCACCGCGACCCGGAGATCATGACCGCGGAGAAGGCGCTGGAGATGGCGACCATCGACGGGGCCCGGGCGCTGGGGATGGCGGACTCG
Organism: Modestobacter sp. SYSU DS0904; assembly: GCF_054051115.1. Classification (NCBI taxonomy): domain Bacteria; kingdom Bacillati; phylum Actinomycetota; class Actinomycetes; order Geodermatophilales; family Geodermatophilaceae; genus Modestobacter; species Modestobacter sp. SYSU DS0904. The sequence continues at coordinate 35,492 of NZ_JBJHAQ010000015.1, forward strand.
ATCGGGTCGCTGGAGGCCGGCAAGCGGGCGGACGTCGTGGTGCTGGACATGAGCAACCTGTGCGTGACGCCGGTGCACGCAGCGGTGTCGTCGCTGGTGTACAGCCAGCGCGGGGACGAGGTCAGCCGGGTCTACGTCGACGGCCGGCTGGTGGTGTCCGACGGTTCGCTGGTGACCGTTCCGGAGGCGGACGTGCGCTCACGCTCCAGCGCAGCCGCTGCCGGGCTGGCGGCACGGGCCGGCACCGACCGGTTCGCCCGACGACCGTGGCGGTCGATGGTCGGCGCGTGATGGGCCGCCCAGGAACCCCTGCACCGGTCGCAGCCGCTCCCCGTGGCGGCGCGGCCGGTGCGGGCCTCGATCACCCGGGACGGCGGCTGCTGTCCCAGTCCGCCGTAGGTCCTGAGCATGTCGTACGTGCTCCGGAGAAGTCCCGTGGCAGGTCGACGTGGGCGTAGCAGAGCGGGCGGATCGAGATGTCCCGGCCCACGGCGTCGGTTACCTGCCCAGGAAGCCGAGCACGGTGCGGGCGAGCACGCCTTCGGGGTCGGCGAGGTCGTCGAGGATGTGGAAGTGGTTGCGCTCCAACGTCCGGAACGCGACGTCCAGTCCGGCCACGACGCAGGCCGCGGCCCAGTCCCGGGACTGGCGCTCGAACTCGTCGGTCTCCTTCGTCCCGACGACGGCGAGGGTGGGCGGTACGACGACCGGCAGTGTGAGCTGCGGCGACAGCGCGACCGCGTCGCCCGGGCTGAGGTTCAGCCACGGCTGAACGAAGGAGTGGACGAGGGGCCGCAGGTCCATCACTGCGCTCACCGGCAGTGCACCGGCGAACGGCTGCGCCGGTAGTCCGTACTCCCCTGCCCAGTCGGTCGCCAGCAGTGCGCCGACCGCGTGCCCGCCGGCCGAGTGCCCGGCGATCACGATCCTGGACCGGTCGACGCCGAGGCTCTCCGCAGTGCGGTAGAGGTGCGCGCCAGCGCGGTCAGCGGGTCCGGTGCCAGCGCCGCGGCCACCGCGACCAGGCCGGTGGCCGCCGCGACCGGGACGTGGAAGGCCGCACGCGGCCAGCGGGGACCCCAGCGGCCGATCACGACGGCGCCGAGCAGTGCCCCCGACGCGATCGCGGCGACGGCCCAGCTATGGGCGGAGTGCGGCGTCGCACCCAGGAGCGCGAGCAGGCCGGCGATGCCGCCGAAGGCGTAGAAGACGGCGAGGATGCGCGTCGTCATCCGCGGCGTGGCCACCTCGGGCGCGCCCGACCGGACCTGCCGCACGAGCTCTCCTCCTCCGCTCTGGACTGCTCCGGAGCGGGGAGCTGTCTCACCCACGGTAGGCGGCGTTCAGGAGGAGAGCCTCACGGCGGGCGCGCAGGCCGGCGAGCAGTTCGGGCAGCGGCACGGGCCGGCCGTAGTGCCACCCCTGGGCGAACGTGCACCCCATCTCGCGGACCGCGGCCTCCTGTTCAGCGGTCTCCACGCCCTCGGCGACCACGTCGAGACCGAGCCCGCGGCACATCGCCACCAGGCTCTGCAGCATCTGGGCGCGGCGCGGCGCGCAGTGCACGGTCGCGATGAACCCGCGGTCGAGCTTGAGGACGTCGGCCGGCAGGGTGTCCAGGCGGCTGAGCGAGGAGTACCCGGTGCCGAAGTCGTCGATGGACACCTTGATGCCGGCGGTGCGCAGGGCCTGCAGGGTGGCGACGGCGGCCGACGACCCGCCCTCCAGCAGGCTCTCGGTGACCTCGAGGACGAGGTGGTGGGCCGGGAACCCGGTCTCGGCGAGGACGTCCTGCACCCGCTGCGTGTACCCGGGGTCGTTGAGCTCGCGGCCGGAGACGTTGACGCCCAGCGTGACCGGCAGCCCGACCGGCGTGCGCACGCCCGCCAGGTCGGCACAGGCGGTGCGCAACACGTGCGCCCCCAGCGCGAGGACCAGCCCGTTCTGCTCGGCCACCGCGACGAACTCCTCCGGCGGGACCGGACCGTGCTCGGGGTGCGTCCAGCGGGCCAGCGCCTCGACCCCGACGACGGCGCCGTCCGCGAGCTCGACGATCGGCTGGTAGTGCACCGCCACCTGGCCGTCGGCGAGCGCGACAGCGAGGTCGCGGGCGAGCGCGGACCCGGTGCCACCCTCGAGCTCGCACCGGCCACGGCCGGCGGCCTTGGCGTCGTACAGCGCGCGGTCGGCGCGGCGCATCAGCTCCGCGGCGCCCTCGTCGGGACGGCGCTCGGCCAGGCCGCAGGAGATGCCGATCTCCGGGTGCCGGGCGGCGATGCGGCGCGCCAAGGCGAGCGCGTCGGCGCCGGTGGTGCCGGGCAGCAGGAGGGCGAACTCGTCGCCGCCGTGCCGGGCGAGGACGGCGGACGGTGGCAGCTCGCGGCGCCACACGTCGGCGATCCGGCAGAGCACCCGGTCACCGGCCTCGTGGCCGGCGGTGTCGTTGATCTGCTTGAAACGGTCGAGGTCGAGCAACGCGGCGGACAGCGGCTCACCGGTGCGGGACGCTGCCGCGCGAAGCTCGCGCAGCGCGTCGTCGAAGCCGCGCCGGTTGGCCAGCCCGGTGAGCGGGTCACGGCTGGCACTGGACGCGCGGATGACCAGGCCGCGGACGACGGTGCCCAGCGCCACGATGACCGAGTCGAGAGCCAGCGCGAGGGACGCCGGGACGTCGCCCTGGGCGAGCAGCGCCGCCGTCACCGCGCTCAACCCGAAGGCCATGTGCAGCCCGGCCAGCGGCAGGGTGAAGAAGAAGAACGCGTCGACGGCGAGGAAGGCCATGACCGAGGCGGCGGCCATCGCGGTGGCCGCGTCGGGGCTGGCCGTGACCGCGAAGGCGACCAGGGCGCCGGCCGACGCGACCGGCCAGTGGAACACGTGCCGGGGCCAGCGCGAACCCCAGCGGAACGACACCGCACCGCACGCCAGCGCGACGAGCGAGACGCCGAGGATGGCCCAGCGCCCCTGCTCGCCGGCGCCCGGCCCGAAGACGGCGAACAGGCCCGCGATCCCGGCGGCGACGTAGAAGGTCGCCAGGACGCGCGCCATCAGACGCGGCGTTGCCGCCGCGGGCGCCGTCGACCAGTTCACGTGATGGTGGTCGGCCCGGTCGTGCACGAGATTGACAGCGCTGGCGGGACTGGCGGGTTTCGCTACCTCGCGGGGGTGAGACCCAGCCGGTCGTGTGGCTCGAGGGGGCCGCCGTCTCGTTCCCGGGGCGGGCTTCGACCGTCAGAGAGCGGGGGCGCAGGCTCCCGCGCCAAGCCGGCTCAGGCCGGTGAGGTCCCCGGCGGCGAAGTCGAGGACAACCGACGTCGCCGGGTACATGAGCTGGGTCGGGTCGTCCACGTGGTCCAGGCCCACCAGGTGCGCGAACTCGTGCAGCACGATCGCGCGGGCGACCGCCTGACCGCCCGGCCGGCTGAGGATCTCGGTGAACTGGGCGGCGTCGAGCTCGACCAGGCCGGTGACGTAGACGCCCGGCCCATTGCCGGACGAGACGGCGAGACTGCCGGCCAGGCCAGCGACGTCGGCGGCGAAGTCGGGCTGTTCGGCGACCGTGTCCCAGGTGACGAGCACGGGTGCCCAACGGTCGCCGTAGCGGTCGGGTTGGAAGGGACTGCGCTGATCACTCGGAGCCTCGTCGGTGGCGCCGTCGTGGACGAACTGCAGACCGGTGACCGCGGAGATCTGGGCGACGGCGTCGGCGATGAGCAGATCACCGCCGTACGGGGCGTTGTCCGGACGGACGACGTAGTGCACCGGCCGGCACGGGTCGTAGGCGACCGGCGTGACCCCGTCGTCCTGCACCTGGGCGAATTGGTGCGTCCCGCCGCCCGCCGGCGGGGTGAGAGGCGTGCCCAGCGGGTTGTCGGCCGCCTCGATGCCGGCCGTCGGCGCGGTGCGATCGGTGGCCGTCGCATCGAGGCCGGGCAACAGCCCGGCGGCGACTGCGGCGGACGCCACGACAACGACCACCAGCAGCGCTCCCCCGATGCCGGTCCACGCGCGCCGCTTGCGCGCGCGGCGGGTGGGTGGCTGTCCGGGCGTCCAGGCACGCCACGGCTCGGCCGGGCTGTCCCGACCGACGGACTCGTCGAGAACCCACTGCGGGACCCGACCTGTCGGTGAGGTGCGCAGTCCGGTGGGTAGGTGCGCCCGGTCGTCGTGCTGGCGCACTGCTCCCCCATCGTCGGCCGATCGTGTTCCGCTGCTGTTCGTAGCCGACCACCGGCCCCGCGTGGCGCCCTCGGGGAGCCCTCGTCGCCCGCACGGGTGAGCACGGACGTGGTGCCACCGGCGGCATCATGTGTGCATGGCCGTGCCCCTTCGCCTCGACCGCCTCGGCCAGTGACCTACCTCGACCTCGACGACCTGCCGCACGTGGCTGCCGGCCGAACCCGAACTTGATCGGCCGCGACCTGCGCCGAGCCAGGGATCAGGAGCCCGGGCAGGGCATCGGCGTCCAGCTCTTGCCGCCGGGCGCGTAGCTCCGGCAGCCGGTGTAGCCACTTGGGCCGGAGCTGCCGGACGTCTGCGAGGGAGCTGCCGTCCTCGGGGTACTCGATGAGGTCCGGGACGACGAGCCGGACGACTGTGAGCGGGCTCGGGCCGCCGCCGCAGCGTCCTCGGCTGCCTTCCGCGCGGCCTCCTGCTCAGCGACCTGCCGTGCAGCCTCCTCGGCGGCCTGGCGCGCCGCCTCCTCCGCCGCCAGGCGCGCCGCCTCCTCCGCAGCTCGCCGGGCCTCTTCCTCCTGTCGCTGCTGCTCGGCCGCACGAGCCGAGGCGTTGGCGTCGACGGCGGCGTCCAGGTCGGATCGGACGTCCTTCACCCGACGCTGCAGCCCGCTCAGCTCGGTGCCGGCCAGCGGCAGCAACGGAAAGGCGCCCGGGTCCCCGTCCAGGAGCGCGCCGAGCGCCCGGGCCGCGGTCAGCGCAGCGACCAGCTCACCGGAGTGGGCGTCGAACGCGGTCAACTCGGCCGGGGCGACAGGCTGCTCGGCGACCGTGTCGGCCGCTGTCTGCTCGAGTGCGGCCACCTGCGCGGGCACGGTGCACGTCACGTCGGAGGCGTAGAGCCCGCGGCCGGCCCCACGCGCCTCGTCCTGCGCCTGCCGCACGGGCGGGTAGAACCTCGAGTTCGAGCCGACCACCAGCGCCACGCCGAGGCCCTGCCGGGCGATGTCGGCGTTCACCAGGTCGTCGCCGAGGAAGACGGCGGCCAGTTCGCGGCCGTACCGATCGTGCGTCTCCTCGTCGTGCTCGAGCCGCACCTCGGTCCCGACGGGGAGGCGGCCCTTCAGGTAGTCGGTCGCCTCCGGGGCGAGGCACTCGACCGGCTTCGTCGGATCCACGGACTCCGGGGTGTCCACGTTGAGCAATCGCACCCGGCGCGTCTCGCCGTCGTACTGGACGTCGATGGTGTCGCCGTCCACCACCTTGGTCACCGTCGCGGTGACCGGTCCGCTTATTGCCTCGTGCACGGCACCCGCCCCGACCACCAGGGCGGCGGCGGCCACCATCGCGGCGATCTTGTGGGCTGCCACGATCGCGAGCAGGCTCTGCATTCTTCCTCCGACGGCCGGACACCAGGTGTCACCGGAGGACGCTAGGGAGTCGAGCGGTGCCCGAAGGCCGGCCAGCACCGGGCCACCCCCGGACGAGGTACCGGCCGCGAGCGGTGTCCCCCGATCCGGTGAGAGGCCGTGCCGTAGCCCCGATCTCCGTCGGTGGCCCGTGGTCGTCTTCGTCGCAGGAGCGGGACCCACCCGCTTCCGTGAGGAGGCGGCCCGGTGGAACAGGCGGCGGAGCTGTTGTGGCGGGCAGCGTTGCGGCGTCCGTGGACGAAGCGGCCGCTCAAGACCGACGTCGGGGCGATGGCCGCAGCTCTCGACCCGGGCGACGTCATCGACGGGGTGTTCCAGGCCAGGTGGGCGGGGACGTCCAGCGGCGCACTGGCGATCACGTCCGGAGCCTTGCTCATGGGGCAGGCACAACCCCGACAACACTTCACCGAACTGCTGCGGCTGGCCAGGCCGGAACACCGCCACGGTCCGCAGGCTCTGGTCATCCCCCGCTCCGGCATCCGCAAGGTCTCCCTGACGTCAGAGGGCGTCGCCGTGCACACCGATGACCAGGTCATCGATCTGCTGACCAAGAACGACTTCGTCCTGCGAACAGCCCTCTGCCGGCTGGCCCCGAGGTCCGGATCCGCTACGGACGTCGGCGAGCGGCGGGGCCGGACGAAGCTGCCGCACGACGCGCTCTGGAACACCCGCTACCCGCACGGGCGGAACCGGATCGAGCGCAAGACGCGGCCCGCTCCAACCGGGGTGATGGCCTCCGTCGAGTCCGCCGGACAGGCATGGCGGCGCCTCCCGCTGTGGAGCCGGTGGGTGCTGGCGGTAGCTGCGTTCGTCGGGCTGCAGGAACTCGCTGCGCCGGTCGGGGTGCTGTTCGCCGTCCTGCTGCTGACCCTCTTGGGCCTCACCAGCGAGGCCGCCGCCGAGCGGCGCCGTCTCGCTTGCGCCGGACCGGAGACCGAGCTGGCCGAGGCCGACTGGATCGAGGCGCGGGTGGCCGGTGCGGCGTGCCGGGCGTGGGAGGAGACGCTGCGGGAACCGTCGTGGTCCTCTCCAGCACTCGAAGCCACGCGCGCCGCGTTCGACGGCGACCGCGAGGTCGACGCCGTCATCGACCTGGCGGTGCGCATCCACGAGGCGCGCACCGATCTCGGGGCCATGCCGACGGGGCCGGCCGTGCACGTCTGGCAGGAACAGTGGACGGCGCTCGACGCAGCCGCCGCGCGACTGGGTGAGCGCGCCGACGCGCTCATCCAGCACCGCGACCAGGCCGCGCAGCTGTCCCGGGAGCTGGCTCAGCTGGCCGAGCTGGAGAGGTTCGAGCGCTCCGCGCTGGTCATCGACGACCTGACCATCGCGACATCGGTGGGGTCCGAACGCGCCGGGCTCAGCCCGGTGGCGGACGACATCGCCGGCACCAGGACAGCGGTGCGGGAGCTCATCGAGCTGATGACCCGCACCCGGGCGCCGCTGGCCGTGCCGGTCGACGGGCCCTAGTCACCACAGTCCAGTACCGGAAGCCGAGGTAGTCGTCGGCGCCGGCCCTGCACTCGAGCCGCTCGTGCCGGTACGGCCGAAGCGGACTCAGTAGCGGCTGCTGCCGCCCGGGCTCTTGCCGTTGCGCTTCGCCTGGAAGTCCGCGAAGGCCTTCTTGAGCTTCGCCCGGTTCTGCGGCTTACGGGCCTCCTGGATGACCTTCGACGCGACACCGGAGATCAGGAGCTTGCGGATCATGCCTGCCATGGTGGTCTCCCTCTGTTGAGCGGCCGGTGCTGGCCGCAATTTCTCGAACCAGTGCCCCAGGACACGAGATCCACGCCCGTCGGGTTCCCGAGGCTCAGTGTGCGCCGGTGATGCGGGCCAGGGCCTGCTCCAGCGCAGCGCGGGCGGCCTGCCGGCGTACCGGCTCGTCCAGTGCGGACGCGGGCACGTGCACGTGGTGGGTTGCCGCTGAGGTGCGTTCGAGCCGGAAGTCCGGGTGGTCGTCGGCGACCGTTCCTGCGGCGTCCGGGTCGAGTCCGACGGAGAGCGTCTGCGGCCGGGCGTAGGCAGCGACCCGTTCCTCCCCCACCGGCCGCACGGCCACGTAGTGCGGCATCACCGTGAGCGTCAGCGGCACCTGGGCGCCGACCTCGTCCACGAGCCGCTGGATCGCCGGCGCCACGGTGTGCGCGCCCAGCCCACCGAAGGTCCGGGCCGGACCCGCGTCGTCCACCGGCCGGTCGGCCCGGTTCCGCTCCTTGCGCACCGGGCGGATGCCGAGGCCGTCGGTCACGTCCCGGCTCTCCCCGGCGCGCCGGTAGAGCTCGGCCGGCTTGCCCATGACGCCCGCCCGCTCCTTGCGCGCGAACTCCCCGGTGGGCTGGATGAGCCCCTTGCCGACCATGTACCGCCGGAACGTGTCGATGGACGGCCGGCTCTCCCCCGGGCCGGGCCGTGGCGCCACCGCGTCGTGCAGCGCCTGCAGGGCCTTCAACGGAAATGCCTCGCCGAGGAGGCCGGCGGGGTCGGGCTGCAGCGCGTAGTCCTGCCGCACCCGGTCGACGGCCAGGCGCACGATCACGTCGTGGTCGAACGGCTGACCCACGGCGTCGTCCACCGGCACCACCCGGACGTCGTCCCGGCTCGCCACCACCAGTTCGACGTCCTCGGCGAGCAGCATTACGACGTGCGCGACGGAGAGGACCCAGGCCCGGTCATCGCGTGCGGGGTCCTCGAAGACGTGCAGCTGCTGCGGGCGCGTTCCGCGGAGGCCCACCTTCTCGGACAGCGAGCGGAGGACGGCGTCGGCCAGCGTCTCGCCCTCGTGCAGGGAGGTCCTGGGGAGCGCCCACTTCCCGCCGTCGGAGCGTTGGTGCTGGACGACCCCGAGAGCTCCGTTCCGTACGTCCACCGTCAGGACGGCGGTGTCCACCGCCACGGACGGGCGGGGATGGTCCGCCAACGAACGGTCCTGCTGGAGGTGGTGCGCACCCTGGTCACTCACCCCGTTGACCGTAGGGCGTGTGTGCGGCTGACTCGTACGCGGTTGCACGCCGTGCCACCGGGATGGAGGCCTGATGACCCAGCCCATGCCCCGCGACCACCGTGTCGCCGGTGCGCTGATCGGTTCCGCCGTCGGCGACGCCCTCGGCGCCCCGTTCGAGTTCGGCCCGGCCGGCCAGTTCTCCGCCTGCTTCCCCACCGACGCCCGGGGGGTCGCCACCGAGATGTGCGGCGGCGGTCCGCTGGTCCGGGAGCCGGGCGAGTTCACCGACGACACCCAGATGGCGCTGCTGGTGGCGGCGTCCCTGGTCGAGCGCGGCGGCCTGGACGAGGCCGACCTCTTCGACCGGTTCCGCACCTGGCTGCGCGCCGGCCCGCCGGACGTCGGGAACCAGACCCGCGCCGTCCTGGGTTCCGGGCGGCCGTGGGACGTCGCCGCGGCCGAACACCACGCCCGCTCGGGGCACGCGGCCGGCAATGGCTCGCTGATGCGGACGACGCCGGCCGCGATCTGGTTCGCCGGTCCGGCACCGCGGCCACCATGGACGCCGCCCGGCGGATCTCCGCCCTCACCCACGGCGACCCGGCGGCCGGTGAGGGCTGCGCGGTCTTCCACGAGCTGGTGCGGGTGGCGCTGGACGGCTGCGACCCGCTGGCCGCGATCCCCGCGGCCCTGGAGCTCATGGCTCCCGAGCACCGCGACCGCTGGGCGACCGTGCTGGCACCGGGCTGGACGCCGGACCAGGCGACCGAGAGCAACGGCGCGGTGTGGCCGACGCTCGGCTCGGCCGTGTGGGCGCTGCGGCACGCGGCCGACTTCGCCGGGGTGATGCGGCTGGTCATCGACCTCGGTGGTGACACCGACACGGTGGCCGCCGTCGCCGGCGGGCTGGCCGGTGCGGTGTTCGGCATCGCCGGCATCCCGATGCGGTGGACCTCCGTCGTCCACGGCCGGGTGCCGGGCTACGCCGAGAAGCGCTGGGATCTGGCCGACCTGCACGCGCTCGCCGCGACCCTGGACGGCCGCCCGACCGGCACGTAGCAGCCCGTAGCCCGCGGCTGGAACCGCGGGAGGTGCTGCCGGGTGTGTGGGCCGCCGACCTCGACGGTGCGCGGAACAGCTCCCGGGATCTTGCCGTCGTCTCGCTCTGCCGGACCGGCGAGTCGTTCGGGCACGACGTGCAGCGTTACGCCTACCTGACCGACGACGACGCGAACAGCGAGGTGGACGCCGTGCTGGCCGACGTCCTCGACGACCTCGCGGCGCTGCGCGCCGAGGGCCGGCCGGTGCTGGTGCACTGCCACGGCGGGGCGTCCCGCACCGGGCTGGTGCTGCGGGCGTGGCTGCGCCGGACGGAGGGCCTGTCGGCCGCGGAGGCGACGGCCAGGGTGCAGGACGTGTGGCCGTACCTCGGCCTCTGGAATGACAGCTTCACCGCCGCGCTGGAGCGCGTGGGCCGCTCGACCGGCGGAACGCGCAACTGAGGTTGCCGTGGACAGGTGCGCAGTCACGCGTTGAGATCCGGCCCATCCCGTCCGCCCGCGCACCATCCGTCCCACCTGCCACCGACACGGCTCGGCCTGTCGCTGCCGGCCGGTAGACAGGGCGCATGACCGACCCCGTGGACCTAGCGGGACATGGCGGCGGGAAGGACGGACGTGGGTTCCACTCGGCGAAGGTAGGTCAGCTCTTGACCACCGAGAGACTCCGACTGCAACGGCTCACCCGAGCCGTCTCCTTCGGCAACATCTGTCGCATCCGCCACGACGAGGTCACGCGGAGACCAGCGGCAGGGACTCCCAGAGACGGCCTCGCCGATGACCCGGACACCCAGGGCGTGGGCTTCCGCGCCTTGCCCCGCGGTGAGTCCGGGTCGGCACTGACCAGCACGTTGGTCTTCCCCGAGACCGAGTTCATCGGCTGCAGCCCCACAACACGGGCGGCGTCCTCGAAGTCCGACCGCGGCCAAGACGTCTCGCCGGTGAATCCGATCTTGCTGCCGGCGGAGAGACCGGGCAGGACGCCGGTGGTCTCAGATCGACCACCGCGATGCGCATGCCGCCACCGCCTCGGCCGTAGCGGACCGCAGGTCGTTCCTCCGATGCATCGGGCTCTCCCCGTGTTTGGCCACCCACTGCACGTTGCCATGCGGAACAGTCGTCCAGAGCGAGCGCAGCGGTGTCGCCCTCACGGACAGCGCACGCATCAAACCTCCCGCGCATGACTGCCTCGACGGGCACGCCGACTCGGACGTCAGCGGACCGGTGAGCACGAATGCCCCAGCCCGGACGACACGCGTGAATCGGCCGCTCGCCCGAAGCCTCCCTCGCTGCTGTGCGAGAGTCCGGCCGTGTCATCGCCACGGGGGAACGTCGATGTCCTGGTCCGTCACGAGGGCGGCGCGTGGTCCGCGCCGACCAGTTGCGGCTACGAGAAAGAGGCGGAGCTCCAGCAGTTGCTGCACCTCCAGCCGAGTCTCATTGAGGGCGTCAGCCAGGCCGCCGTCGCCGTGCGGGAGTTCAGCACCGGTGTGGGCCCGGCTGACCTGGTGATCGTCGACGCCGACGGCTCGATCACCGTCGTCGAGTGCAAGCTCGCCAGCAACGCAGACATCCGCCGGACGATCATCGGCCAGGTATTCGACTACGCGGCCCGCCTTGCCGAGCTCACGCCGGTCGACTTCACGGAGCAGTGGCAGCGGCAGAGAGGGCCGTCCCTCGATAACCTTTTCGACGGCCGACCCGACGACGCACGCCAGGCGCTGGAGGCGAACCTCTCGGACGGCGTGTTCACGCTCGTGCTCGCCGTCGACGCGATCAACGAGGACCTACGCCGCATCGTCCGCTACCTCAACGCGCACACCTCCGCCGGGATGCGGCTGCTGGCCATCGAACTGCGGCGAGCTGTGCACGGCTCGACCGAGATCCTCATCCCCACCGTGTACGGCGCCGAGTCCGCGGACGAGAAGAACGCCAAGCGGACTGGTGCCACTCCGCGCTGGACGCACGGTGACGTCGCCCCCTACCTCCGCGACAACGGCCATGCCGAGCTCGCGGAGGCGTTGACCGCGTTCGAGCGGGAGCTGGCCGAGGTCGGGTTTCGGGTGCAGGGCGGGGGTTCCGGGTCAGCTCCCAGCTACTCGATCTGGGGCGCAACCGTCGACGGCGTCGACATCGTCCCGTTCAGCGTCTACTGCAGCGACCAGTCGCTGGCGTGCAACTTCGAGTGGGTGTCCCAGGCGGGTCGGCCTGCGCAGGAGACGTTCCTGAGCGACCTGCTGGCGGCGGAAGCCCAACTACGGGCCGAGGTCATCAGGGCAGCCGACTTCCGCAAGCGCCCTGGTACCCCGCTGTCGATCCTGCTCGACCCGGCCAGGCGGTCGGCCGTCGTCGCCGCGGCCCAGCGGCTCACCCAGGGCCCGGCGGCCGAGTGACGAAGATGGCCGGAGCCGGTGGCGCTGCGGACGTGTTGGCCGCCTTCTCCTCGTTGCGGCAGCATCAGCGGAACGGTCAACGGTCGCCGCACAAGCCGTTGCTGGCGCTGCTCGCCTTGGGGCGGTTGGCCGCGACGGGTCGGAGCGACGTGCCGTGGTCTGTGGCTGAAGAGAGGCTCGCTGACCTCATCGCCGAGTTCGGTCCGGCGTCTCACACCGGCCGCGCGCAGAGCGCCGCGTACCCGTTCACCCGGCTGCGGGCAGACAACATCTGGGTGCTGGACCGCGAGGTGGACGACGACAAGGTGAGCCCGCTCCGCGCCGGGGTGACCGGTCGCTTCGAGGCGGCGCTGGAGGAGCGCCTGGCCACGGATCCGATACTGGTCCAAGCCGTGGCTCGAACGCTCGTCGACAGCCACTTCCCACCGACCGTGGCCGCCGACGTCCTGGTCGCCGTGGGCTTCGACCCGGAGGTCTCGCAAAGCGGGGCCGCCTCCCCGGGCGCAAGGAAGCGGAGCCAGACCTGGCGCATGGCCGTGCTGCAGGCGTGGGATGAGCAGTGTGCGTTCTGCGGCTTCGACGGCCGGGCCGGAGGCATGGCGATCGGCGTTGAGGCGGCCCACGTGCGGTGGTTCGCCCTTGACGGACCGGATGACCTGGACAACGGCCTTGCGCTCTGCGCGCTGCACCACAAGCTATTCGATCGCGGCGTGCTCGGCCTGGACGACGACTTGGCGGTCATCGTGTCCCAGCGGTTCACGGCTCGGACGACGTCCGGCCGGACCGTCTACGCCCTGCACGGCCGCCGACTGACCCCACGTCCCGGCACTGAGCCACCGGCGCTGGACCACGTGGGCTGGCACCGCTACCAGGTGTTCCAAGGTCTCCCGCTCGCTGGCTGACCCAACGCCCGCGGCAGCTCAGCAGAAGCGCTGGCAGGTGGAGAGCCCAGCGGTCATCCGCCCGCGCTACCCGCAGGCAGCCGAGGCGGTCTCGCCATCGAGCAAGTCGCAGTTGTAGCTCGACCTGCCAGGGGGCGTCGCCGGTCACGAGGCCTCCGACAGCGGCGATCAGCTCCTTCAATGGGAGGGCCACAGCAGCCTGCCCCGGGGCAGTGTCACTGCTCTCAGCCGACGCCGTCATCGCGTGGCGGCACGAACAGGCGCAGCTCGATCTCATCCGGAGCCACCCGGCGGTCGTCAGAGCTGAGTTCAGCCGCCCAGCGACCGAGCAGGCGAATGTACCTGTCGTACGTCGCGGCCGGCCAGCCCGTGATCCCGTTGAGCGACGTCCAGCCACAGGTCCGATGCAGTCGGCGCGCCACGCGCGCATCGAGGATGAGACATCCGTGGTCGGCCGCGCCGCCGCCGGCGAAGTACAAGTACTTTGTCGAGAAGGCCGGTCCTAAGCCAGCGATGGCGTTCCCCTTCGGATGCAGCAGCGAGTACCCCGCCGACGGATCGCGGCGCGCAAGGGCTGCGGCATCCGCCAGCAACTGGCCCAGCTTGTCGGGGTCGCGGGCCACCCCGGCGATGCGCCGACCGTTCCCGCGCTGGCTCGGTCCGGTGCCCCAGGCGCAGCTGGCCCACAACAGTCGACGGGCCGCCAGCGGGGAAGTGACCGACTCCTCACCCAGCAGGAACAGGTCGCGGCGGGACAGCTTGTCGTCGGCGAACAGGTCCGCCGACATCCCGCAGCTGTCCAGCCGGGCGTGCCACCACGCGCGACCGACGTCGAAGCCTTGCTGGAGCAGCTGATCACGCGAGGACGCCAGGACCTGCTCGCGCAGCCACTCGGGAACGGGCAGGGCGTCGACGTCGGTTCTCATCGGGGCCCCCCGGCCAGCCGGCGGACGACGGCCTCGCCACCGACCCGGCCGATCAGCTCCAGGTCGCCGCAGACGACCAGCAGGTCGCGCGCCCGGGATAGTCCGACGTACAACATCTCCCGCGCCCGCTCCTCGAGCCGGAACCCGTTGACGGCGAGCACCACGGCCGGCCGCTCCAGCCCCTTGAAGCCGAGAACGTGCCCGTAGAAGAGGTCCTCGTCGTCCCAGTAGCTCGCCCAGTAGGCGTCCTGCCCCTCCGCCTGCCGCTCCACCTGCACCGGGTGCCGGCTGTAGGTGGTCAGCAGCGCCACCGACTGCGGGGGCCACCCCTCGTCGAGCAGCGCGTCAGCGGCGTCGTCGGCGACCCCGACGGCGTCCTCGCTGGCGCACTGGATGAACCGCACCGGCACGCCCTGCTGCCCGCGACTGCGCATTTGCGCCGGCGCCAGGCTGGAGAAGGTGCCGGCGATCTGCTTGGTGTTGCGCAGGTTCTCCGTCAGCGGGATCGGCACCAGGTCGACCGTCGGCCGGCCCTGCCGGGCGAACACCCGCTGCCCCTCGTCGGCGAACACGTACAGGCAGCCCTCATCGGGGTTCTTCAGTGCGGCAAGGACGGCCGCCCACCAGCTCTGCGCGAAGTCCTGCGCCTCGTCGATGACGATCGCGTCGAACCGCTCCCCCACCGGCAGGTCGCCGGCGAGCGCGACCATGCGGTCGGGCAGCAGCTCCTCCCAGTAGCCGCTGTCGTCGTCCGAACCCACCGGCACCCCCCAGCCGATGCCGAGGTTGTGGAAGGTGCCGACGTACGCCGGCCGCTCCCGCCGCCGCAGCTGATGGGTCCGGCGGGTGAGGTACTCGGCCAGGCCGCGCGAGTAGCACATGAGCGCGACCCGCTTGCCCTCGTTCGCCAGCCGGCGGGCCTTCTCGATGGCCAGCCAGGTCTTGCCCGAGCCCGCGCCGCCACGGATCTCCACCCGGTCGAGCAGCGCCAGCCGGTCGAGGACGTCGGCCTGCTCCCGGGTCAACAGGTCGCAGGCAGCCTCCCGTTCGGCGAGGTCGGCGACCAGGTCCCGCTGCGGGATGGCCGCACCGGCCAGGCAGTCGACCAGCGCGTCGACGTCGGCGTGCGTGGGCGGCTCGGGGACGTCGACCAGCTTGCGCAGCGCCGTTTCGATGCGGCTCGCCGCATGGGGCAGGTCGGTCTGATCGACGACCATCCACCGTGGCAGGTCCGGCGCGCGGAAGTCGTCCGGCAGGGTGGTGGTCGGCAGCGCGACGAGGTGCCCGAGCCTGGCGTTGCCGGCCGACCAGCGCGGGTGCTCGTCGAGGTAGTCGCGCAGCAGGTACTTGCAGATCCGGGCCTGGTCGACCGGGTGGATCACCTTGTCGCGGGTGCGCCCGGACTGCCGCCACTCACCGTGCTGCAGGGACACGCTGCCGCCCTTGACCTCGACGACGGCGATGCCGACGCCGGGCCAGGCGACGATGAGGTCGGCCTCGCGGTCTTCCCGGCGGTCGCTGAACCGCTGGCCGCAGAAGACGACGGCGTCATCGGGCAGGTGGTCGAGCAGCGCGGCGGCGAACAACTGCTCGGCGTACGAGGCGAACGACGGGTTCTTCGGGAACCGCCGCGCCGTCACTCCTGTACTCCGGTCACCTGCATGACTCCCCGTGATCCTCGTTGGTTGCAGCACGCAGCATGGCACCGCCTGCGGGCGCCACCCGACCGCCACCGCCGGGCGCGTCCAGGCGAGAGGCCCACGGCGGTCAGTCGAGGACGTCCTCGTCCTCGACTGAGGGCTCGTCGTGCCCCCAGTTCAGTCCACAGCTGCGGCAGGTCAGCACCGGCTCGTCCGGCCCGAGCATGCAGCCACCCAGCGCGATGAGCCCTTGTTCGGCGAGCTCGAAGTCCCCGGGGCCGGGCAGCCCCCAGACCAGCGGGACGGAGTCCTCCCGCCCACACGACGGGCACGACTTCCCGACCTGCACACCAACCGGCTCGCTCATGCGCCCTCCCCGTGTCCTGGCCGTCCGTCCGTCCGACGACCGGGTGCGGAGTAGAGCAGCACCCACCGACGAGATGCTGCGTCGTCACCCGTCCGGATGAGCCGCCGAGGGCCCGGTACCTTCCAAACGATCTTGGGCCGATAGACCTGGCGTGACCCGCCGACCGGACACCTGCGAGCGAGGCCGCGTGCGATCACGGGCCTACCTCGTCGCCCTGCTGTGCCTCGTGGTGGTGTTCGCAGCCGGAACGGCGACGCAGCACGACGGGCCGCTGGCGGCGCTGCTCCTGGTGGTGGTGCCGTACAACGCGGTCTACCTGCTCGGGGCCCTGATCTGCCTCGAGAGCGTGCGCCGGAGCCGGGCCGAACGGACGGCGTGGCTCGCGGTGGGCAGCGGCCTGGCGCTGGCGAGCGTGGCCGCCACCTGGGACACCGTGGCGCTGCTGGGATCCACGACCCGGGCGTTCCCCTCGGCCGGCGACGCGCTCAACCTCCTGGCCCTGCTGGTGATCGGGGTGGGGCTCCTCGCCCTGCTCCGGGCCCGGGCACCGCGCACCTCGGCCAGCGTCTGGCTCGACGGGCTGATCGGGGCGCTCGGCGCGGCGGGGGCGGCCAGCGCGGTCGTGCTGCCGGCGCTGGGCGCGATCCCCGCCGATCTGTGGGTCGCCGCCGTCACCCTGGCCTATCCGGCGAGCGGCGTCCTGCTGCTGGTCGTGCTCGGCGTGGTGGGCGGGATCCTCGGGCTCCAGCGCGATCCCGCCGTCCTGCTGCTGGCCGCCGGCATCGCCATCAATCTGCTGGGCGACCTGGTCTACCTCGAGCACTCCGACGACGGCAGCTTCGAGTCCGGCGGGCCGGTGGACGTCGTCTTCCTGGTCGCCGTGGCCCGTGCTGCTCTCCGGCACCAGCGCGCCGGGGTTCGCCCGGTGGTGCGCACTGGGCTGCATCGCCGCGTCGGTCCTCCGGTCCGCGCTCACCCTGCACGACGTCCATGACCTGCACACCGCCCGCACGCTCGCGAGCACCGACGAGCTGACCGGGCTGGCCAACCGCCGGGCGCTCATGGTCGACGGCGCGCGCCTGGTGGCCGAGGCGTCGGCGCGGCATCCGCTGGCGCTGCTGCTGCTCGACTTGGACGGGTTCAAGGAGGTCAACGACACCCTGGGCCACCACGCGGGGGACGCGCTGCTGCGCCAGGTCGGCCCGCGGCTGGCCGCCGTCCTGCGCCCGGGCGACCTGCTGGTGCGACTCGGTGGCGACGAGTTCGCGGTCCTGCTCCCGGGCACCGGGCTCACCGAGGCCGCCGAGACCGCTCACCGGTTGCGCGAGCGACTGCTCGAGCCGTTCCCCGTCGCCGACGTGCGGCTGCACGTGGGAGTCAGCATCGGCGTCGCCGCTGCCCCGGTGCCCGCCACCGACCTCCAGCAGCTCATGCACCACGCCGACGTCGCGATGTACACGGCGAAGTCGCACCGGGACGGCGTCCGGGTGTACGCGCCGGAGCCCGGGAGCGGTACCGGCGACCGGCTGCAGACCATCGAGGAGCTGCGCGCCGGTCTGGCCCGCGGCGAGCTGGAGGTGTACCTGCAGCCGCAGGTCGCTGCCGCCGGCGGTGCGGTCATGGGCGCGGAGGCGCTGGTCCGGTGGCGCCACCCGGTCCGCGGACTGCTGGCACCGGCCGACCTGCTGCCGGCCGCCGAGCAGGCGGGCCTGCTGCGACCGCTGACGGACACGGTGCTCGACCTCGCTCTCGCCGCGGCCTCGGGTTGGTGGGCCGACACCCCGGTGCCGGTCGCCGTGAACCTGTCCGCGGCCAACGTCACCGACCTCGACCTGCCGGCCAAGGTGGCGGAGCTGCTGGACAGGCACGGGTTGCCGCCGGCCGCGCTGACCTTGGAGCTGGTCGAGGACACGCTGATGTCCGCCCCCGAGCGAGGGCGGACGGTGCTGGCCGGCCTCCGGGGCCTCGGCGTGCGGACGTCGATCGACGACTACGGCACCGGCCAGAGCTCACTGGCCCACCTGCGGCACCTCGCCGCCGACGAGATCAAGCTGGACCGCAGCCTCACCGCGGCCGTGACGAGCGACGCCCGGGCCGCAGCGGTCGTGCGGCACACCGTCGCCCTGACACACGACCTCGGGCTCGACGTGGTGGCTGAGGGAGTGGAGGAAACCGCGACGGCGACCACGCTGGCCGAGCTCGGCTGCGACGCCATCCAAGGCTGGTGCATCGCCCATCCGATGCCGGTCGCCGACTTCCGGTCCTGGCTCCAGCTCCAGCAGCGCCCACTGGCTGACGACGCCGCCGTGGTGTGAGCACGACTGACGAGCGTCAGCGCAACGAAGTCGACCAGAACCAATCGCTCAGCGACTCGCTCTTCCCCAAGGATTGGCGGCAGCTCCCGGTAAGGAATAGATCAGCTGCTGACCACGAACCCAGCGGACCCTGCGTCGGCACTGGAGTGTTCATGCCGACGGGCATCTCCTGGCACTGGGACACTTCACGGCCGTCACTCAGGCGCCCGTCGGGCGGCAGGCCCAAGAGTTGGACGTCGAACAGGCGAGCGCTGGATCATCCGGATGGTGTGGGCAACGGATCGCGGTTCTTCGGGTAACGAACCCCGTGCGGATCGATCGCGGCGACCACCCCGATCAGGCTCCGCTGCAGCTCCAACAGGCGTGGAGCTCGAGTCGCATCTCCCCCGAGAGCACGTACGTCCTCGACCAGCGGCGAGAACCACTGACTGAGCGGAGTGGCCGGGTCTGCCAGCAGCTCGACGAAGCGCGCATAACCCAGGCAGTCCGAGCGCTCGTCACCCGTGCTGCCGCGGCCCGTGACGACCATGAGTTCGCCCAACGCCCGCTGCTCAGAGCGAAACACGCGGAAGGCATCGCCCAGCGGTCGCTTGTCACTGGCACAGACCGAGGCGACTTGGTCGATCCGCCCCTGGACGGATTCCTCGTCGTCGCGTGAAGGGATGGGGAGGAACTGCGCCTCACGCCTGGTGATCTCCACCCAGCCGAAGTACTGACCGAACAGCCATGCCGTGCTCAGTGCCTTGTAGTCAGGGCCGCTGACGCCGTCACGGCCTGACGCCAAGAAGCCCTGTTCGATGATGTTGAACAGCCGAGACTGGAGGTCGTACGCCGCCCGGACGAGCGGTTCCTGGTAGCGATCGAGCAAGGCCTGCGTCTTGTTCTGCGTGTCCCTTCGCGCTGCGTCTGTGTCTCGGGATCGCTGACCTCGTTGCGTGATGAGCGTGACGACCACTGTGCCCAGCACACCTACCAATGCGGTGAGCAGCGGCACGAGCCACGTCGTCATGCACTGCGCCCCGAGTAGCCCAGCTCGGACAGGCGGGCGCGTGCTGTGCGCAACTCCTGATCGGTGAACAGTGGCGCCACCGCTGAGTCCAGCACTGCGGCTTCGATGCTGTGGTGCAGGAGCTCCTGCCGCTGGAGCCTCTTGAGCAGACGAAGCGGCTCATCGCGGGCCAGCAGCGCCCGCGCGAACTCGACACAGCCCAGCTCCTCCATCTTGCTCACGTACCACTCGCTGATCAGGTCTCCGAGCGCCTCGACGTCCCCTCGAACCCGCTCGTCGAAGACCCGCTCCATGTCTGACCCCGAAACTGTGCTCGCCTGCGGCTCGGCTCGGGTCGTATGGGCGAGAGCGTCACCGTGGCTCAGACCGCGAGCGGTAGCCGACGCACTCGTTCCGCCTGCACCGCGCATGGGGTGAGTCGTGTCTTGCGACTCGACGAGGACATAGTGAGTGCCCTTTGTCTGCCCCCGCCGCTCCAAGAGCCCGTCGTCGACCAGGGCGTTGAGCAGTCGACGCGCGGCGACTGCCTCCACCTGGAGGAAGCGCCGCACGATCTCAGTGGTCACCATGCCGTCCGCGGCCAGCTCCAACACGAGCTGCTTCTCCTCATCTGGCCCGTGCACAGATCGCCGCTCCGTCGCAGCAGCGGCCTGACGCGGCTGGGGCGCAATGACGTTCGTTTCCGCGGACGCCGGCGTTGGCGTCGGGACGACGGGCTGTAGCTCCGTCACCTTGGAAACTGACGTGAGGGGCACCTGCGCCTCCACAGGGGCGATGGCGACCGAGACAGGTGCCCCGGCCATCAGGACCGAGGGGGCTTCCAGTGCAAGCTCGTCGCCTTCCTCCTCGTCCGACAGCTCACCGGGCACCCAGTCACCGCGGTCATCGGCAGCGTCGATGCGCACCGGCCCGATCCCCCGCTTGTCCAGGGCCAGCCAGAGGTCGGCCAGCGCAGCGTCGGGGTCGAGGTAGTACCGCGACTCCCGAACACGCCAGAACTCCCACCCACAGCGGCGGAGCTCCAACTCGCGAGCGAAGTCGTTAGCGACTTGCTCGGGCGAGCTGTGCCAGGCATCGCCATCACACTCGACCGCCAGCTTGCCCTGCGAACCGGTCACGACCAGGTCGATCCGCCGGCCGTTGACCTCGACCTGCGGGGTGACGTGGTAGCCACGCTGCCGGATCCGCCGGAACACCCGCTGCTCGAACAGGCTGTCGAAAGCCGAATGCCGCTCATCGTCCCTGACGTCGTCAGGCATCGCGGCGGCCGGAGCGACGGGCATCGCCGTCATGTAGGTGAGCAGCTGAGCACGCAAGTCGGCGGGGCGCAGTTGGTCGCTCGTGACCGAGTGGAATAGCCAGAGTTGGTCGCGAGCCCGCGAGGCGGCCACGTTGTAGGCGCGCGCTGCATCCGTTCCCGTGAGCGAAGCGCGCTTGTGATCAGGAGCCGTCACCAAGCTCAGCAGGATGACGTCGCGTTCATCGCCTTGGAAGTCCGGCGGAGTGCCGACTCGGATTCGGCGGCGCTCCCATTCCTCCGTGTCGACGCGGCGGAACAGTGCATCCTTGATGATGTCGACTTGGGCCCGCCCTTGGAGGACGACGACGCCGAATGACTTGCCGTCGTACGCCGGATCCTGCAGACACCGCACCAAGTCGTCGACGATCGCCTCGGCCTCGACGACGTTGCGAAGCTGAGCGTTCTGCCCCTCGGTGTAAGCCGCCGGCACGTACGTCGTCTTCAATGGCGGAAGCCTGTCAGCACCGTGCTGACGCACCGGGATCAGCGGGGCGTCCCGATAGAACATCTGCGAAGACCACGTGATGATCTCCGGCATGCACCGGAAGTGCTCGCGCAGCCGGATCACCTGACCGAAGCGCGTACGCATGGTCGAGAAGACGCTGGACCGTGGGGTCAACGTGGCCCGCATGTAACTGGGCATGTCGTGCAGGAGCGTGTCGAGCCGGTCGAAGATCTTGTCCAGGGCGCCATGCTTGACCTCGGATGGGGTGCACTGCTTGTCATCGCCCACGACGATCACTCGCGGGGCCAACCACAACAGGAAGAGGTTCTCGATCCCGACCTGGCTGGCCTCATCGACGATGACCACGTCGAACGCGTTCTGGTGGGGCGGGATGGAGGCGAGGACTTCCTGCAGCGGCATGACCCACGCCGGCACCGCCCCTTGGGCTGCTGTCATGGCCTCGCGCGCCGCCAGGCGGTAGCGCTGGGCGTACTTGCCAGTGCCCTTGCCGACGTTTGCCATGTTGTCGCGGTAGGCCTGCAGTGCGGTGACCTGCCCAGCGGTCATCCGCTGCAGACACGACTTCCACGCCTGTGCAGCTGCGAGCTGAGCCGTGAGCTTGGCGAGATCCCGATCGATGCTCGCCAGGTCGCGGTCCAGAACAGCTTCGCGCCCAGGCGCTGTCCGCTCGCGGACGAAAGTCGCCGCACGAGCCCAGTCCCACGCCCGTTCGGCGTCAGGGAGACGCTGTTCCCAGATCGGTTCGACGGCCGTTTCGCGGAGCTGGCTGAGCAGTGCCGGTGCACCAGCGTCCAGGCGCTGTGAGAGCTCGTCGCACCGCGACTGGGCTCGCTGCTCACGACCAGCAGTGTCGAGCGCATCCGACCCGGCGGCGTAGGCGCTGGCATCAGCGTCGCGGAGCGCCGAGACCACTGCGGTCATCTCGGGCGCCCGCTTGCCCTTCTCAACGCTGGACTCGAGCGCCGCAGCCAGCGACTCGAGCTGGTCAGTCGCCCGCCGCGCCACCTCGACATCGGCGAACACCGTCGCAATGTCGACGAAGCTGCGCACGCCCTGGGTCGTCACGAGGTCGACCCGCGGCATCGTGGGGACGTTGGCCAGCAAGTCGGCGAGTTCGTCGCGCGCCCGCCGGAGCGCATCAATGGCTTCGACGGTCTTGACCACGCGGTTGGCGTACGAGACCTGCGCAGCGCGCGGTCCGCTGGTCACAGTGGGGATGGAGAGGAGTTCTGCCTGCCCGGCGAACGCCTGCAGCCGGGCGAGCGCGAGGAAGTGCAACGAAGCCACGTGTGACAGCTCTGCACTGGTGACCGGGAGCCCGTCGACACGGAGTCCGGCAAGGTAGGGCTCCGCGGCCTTCTGCTGGTCGCTCTTGAACAGCCTCTTGAGTGCACCCCCGGACCGCAGGTAGTCGGCAAGCGCGCCAAGCGCCTGGGCAGCTGAGACAGGCGCCGCCTCGATCGTCACCTCGACTTGGCGATGGCCGATCTCGCTGTTCATCGTGAGCGCATCGTTGACGAGCTGGCGTGCGCTGCCGACCTGCATCCACAGGACCTCATCATCGCCACGGAGCACCGCGTCGAGGACCGTCATCGCCCAGGATGCGTCTGCGCCGCTCGCGAGGTCCGCCAACCCGTCGCGCAACTGGCTGCAGACCTGGATGAGGGCGGCGAGCGTCGGTGCGTCTAGCTCGCCGAGGACCTCGGAGAGCGGCCCGGACTGGCGAGTTCGTGCTTCATCGCCGCGGCGCACGTCCGTGACCAGACGCTCGACCAGGCGCAGGTCAGGCCTGGCCGCTGCCGGCGGCATGACCTGATCCCGCCGGCGACGGCGGAGTTCGGTGTCGCCTGGCAGCGCCAGGCGCAGCTCGTCCAGCTCTGCTCGGGACAACGGCAATGCGCCCTGCGCTGGGATCGGCATCCAGCTGTAGCGGTCCCCGACCGCGGTGACTGCCTCCGCGATGCGCGCGAGCGTCCCCTGGTAGCCGGGGGCGATCTCCGGGTGCTGGTAGGTCTCCGCCTCACGGAGGGCACGGATGTCTTCGAGGATCGCTGCCCGGCTGCGGCGTGCTTGGTGCAGCTTGCCCGCCAGGTCGTCGATCGCCCGGTCTGACTTCTGCGGGTTGAACGATGAGTGCTCGGCCGCGAGTCGGCTGACGCTCTTGCTCAGTTCCAGGGAGCCGCCACGACCGGCGTCCGTGATCGAGACGCAGAGCTCCTGCATCTCGGGCGGCAGCTTGTCCCGGAGGACCTGGAGCGCCTGGGCCTTCTCGCTGGTCACCAGTACGCGCTGGCCACGGGCGAGCAGCGCGGACATCAGATTGGCGATGGTGTGCGTCTTGCCCGTGCCAGGTGGGCCCTCGACGACGACGCCCGTGTCGTTGCGCAGCCGGCCGATGATCTGGGCCTGCTCCTCGTTCGCCGGCAGCGGGAAGAGCGGGTCATCGGCCACATCGACGCCGGCAGTCGCACCGGTTGCCTCCAACCACGCGATGCGGTCCTCGGCCTCGATGGACTCGACCAGCTGTGCGAGACCGAGCGGGACAGCCTCGCCGTCGGCGGACAGGGTGCGCTCGATGTTCGTGTAGTACTCCTGCAGCGCATACGCGCCGCGTTGCCGCAGGACGATCGCGGGCGTCGGGGTGAGCGAGACCTGCCGCGGCGCCGGCACCACCCACTCGGAGCCGACGTCCACCGGCTGGAGGAGGGCACGACCGGCCCACTCCTTCAGGAACGTCAGCGCATCACCGCTGGACGGCCGGACGTCCAGCTCCGTGATGCGGTTGCGGAGAACAGCCGTGCCGCCGTCGTCGAACGAGGCGAGCCCGGAGAGGATGCGGTTGTCCTCCAGGCCGGTGACCGCCTCGGGATCGAGGAGGACGACAACGTCGCCGGTCTCCTGCTCGATGTCGATGCTGACCCGATGCGTGAGCACGTGAGTGCGTACGTCGTCTTGCGGCAGCTGGAGGAGACCGCCAGCGACCACTGCCTCGACCGTCTCGGGGTTCTCGAGCATTCGCTGGCGCATGTCTCGCAGGCGGTCGTACGTCTGCTGGAGCCGCCGCTTCGGACGGTCCGCCTCGGCCCACTGTTGCCATGCGGGGAGCCAGCGCTCGTAAGCGGCCCTGACATCAGGTCGCTCTTCGAGCGGGACGACGTTCTCTGCTTCCGTGACCGACGTCCGCAGCGTCGGTGCAGTCAGCGAGCTGTTGTCCCGATCGGTGACTCGCACCCAGCCGTGCAGAGCAGCGGGCAGTTCGGGCGGTGCATCCAGGAAGACGCGAGGGAGCCGGAGCAGGACACCACCCGGAGCTGCATCGGGTTCGAGTGCAGCGAGGTCCTGGATGTCGACCAGCCACAGGTGCCCGAGGTGGTCCTCAACCTGCCGGACCGGGACGGCGCGGGCGGTCACCAGGTTCTTGAGGAAGTGGATGAGACGCCCGACCCGGTCCTTGAGGACAGGATCGGTTGCTCGTGTGGCGGCCGGCACCGTGGTCAAGCTGTCCCCCGTGTTGCTGTGCAGTCAGCGCAAGCCGAAGAGCTCGCTGATTGGTCACGCTAAGCACCAGGTACGACAGGAACCAGGGCTGCGGACCACGAGTTCACCTCATCCGCCCCGCCCGCCCCACGATCGGGTGGCCGCCACGACCGGAGCACGGAACGTCTCGAAATTCCCGCGAACCGTCCGACTCCTGACCTACGGTGCGCAGGTCCGCAGGCAGTGATGCCGGCGCTTCTGCACGGGGGTTGTCTTGTCACTGCCGATCGATGACGGCGTTGTCGACCCATGGGTCGTCTTGCGACGCCTCATGGCCGAGAACCGCTCACTGCGCGCGGAACGTGACGCCCTGAGCTCTCGCATCGACGAGCTCGAACTCCGGCTGCTCGATCGGCCAGTGGTGAGCGCGCCACCCCAGTCTGACCCTCCACAGCTGCCAACCTTGACGAAGCCAGACTCAGCGCCCCAAGTGACGGCTGTCGAGCCAGCGATCGAGGAACCGACCGGTCCCCCGGCGCACGAGGAGCCGATCGAGGCGCCGGTCAGGCCCCAGCACCCGGACATCTGGGCGCGGCTACGCCCTTGGCAGCGGGATGCCCTCACCGCTTGGCGCGAGCGGGGCAGCCGTGGCGTTGTCGAGGCAGTGACCGGCGCCGGGAAGACGTTCGTCGGGATCTGCGCGGCGCGAGATGTCCTCGCAGCGGGCGGGCGGGTCGTCGTCATCGTGCCGACGATCGAGCTGCAGGACCAGTGGTGGCGCGTACTCGCTGAGCAGTTGCCTGATGCCGCGATCGGGAAGCTCGGCGGCGGTCGTCAGGACGAGTTGAGCGACTGCGACGTACTCGTTGCGATCGTGCACTCGGCAGCTCGCAGGTCACTGCGCCCGCGCCCAGGCGACTTGCTGGTCGCCGATGAGTGCCATCGATACGGTGCACCATCCTTCGCCCTGGCGTTGGAGGCAGGCTTCGACCAGCGCCTCGGACTGACGGCCACCTTCGAGCGTGAGGACGGAGGTGTCGAGACACATCTGACTCCGTTCTTCGGCAATGTCGTCTTCACGCTCTGGTACGACCGCGCACTGGCTGACGGGGTGATCGCTCCCTTCGACATCGCGCTGGCCGGCGTTGAACTCACAGCCGTCGAGCAGCGCGAGTACGACGAGTGCGGCGAGCGCATGGACGTCGCAGCGCGGAACCTCGAGTGGCGGCACAACATCCCTCGCGAGCCATATGACCAGTTCTTCCTGCGGGTGAACCGCGCAGCGAAGGACCGCAGCCATCCAGCGTCCTTGGCTGCCCGCGCTTATCTCGGGCCGATGACTGCTCGCCGCACCCTGCTCGCTGCTTCCCGCGGCAAGCTGGACGTTCTCGCCGTGCTGGAGCCGGCTGTTCGCTCAGCGCACGGCGCACTCGTCTTCACACAGACCAAGGAGAGCGCTGAGAGCGCAGCGGGCCTGTTCGAGGAGTCCGGCATCCCAGCAGCCGCCTTGTACTCGGGGCTGGACCGCGACGAGCGCCGAGATCGGATGGCGGCTTTCCGCGAGCGCGCATCCCATCTGCTGGCGGCTCCCCGTGTCTTGGACGAGGGGGTCGACGTGCCCGAGGCCGACCTCGCCGTCATCGTGGCCGCCAGCCGGAGCCGACGTCAGCTCGTGCAGCGTCTGGGTCGCGTCTTGAGGCCCAAATCCGACGGCCGAGCCGCCCGGCTGGTGATGCTGTACGCCAAGGGCACGGTCGAGGACCCGACCGTCTACGCCGACAGTCCGCTGGCTGCGGTGATGCCGCACAGCCGCCGCCACGGTGACTACGCGTTGCCCGCAGAGCGCGCCGAACTGTTGGAGTTCCTACTGGGCGGCGAGAGCAGCGGCCCACACGTTCGTGCCACGGCTCCACCCTCCGCCAGGCCATCGGTCAGCAGGTCGCTGGTGCCACAACCCGGTACCCGCCCGGCCCCCGCGCCAAAGGTTCTAGCAAAGAAGGTCGCCGCCAGAACTACGGCGAAGAAGAGCCCGGTACGCAAGCCGACGATTCATCACACGGCCGCGCCCTTCGGTGTTGCAGTGGGAGAGGAAACAACGCCGACCGACCAGCGCCACGATGCCCGTCTGGGTGCCAACGACACGCGCGCCGAGGGCAGCGCCGACTCCGAGTGGGACGACGAGGAGGAGTCCGAGGCGCTGCGCCAGGCCCGCAAGGACGCCGAGCTCACCGCGTCGGCCGACTCCGTCCGCGCCTACCTCAAGCAGATCGGCAAGGTCGCCCTGCTCACCGCCGAGGAGGAGGTCGACCTCGCCAAGCGCATCGAGGCCGGCATCTTCGCCCACGTGCGTCTCGACGACGTCGCGGCGTCGGGCACCCGACTCAGTCCTCAGTACAGACGCGACCTGCACTGGATCGTGCGCGACGGCGAGCGCGCTAAGAACCACCTGCTGGAGGCCAACCTCCGCCTGGTGGTCTCCCTCGTCAAGCGCTACACCGGCCGCGGCATGGCGTTCCTGGACCTGATCCAAGAGGGCAACCTGGGCCTCATCCGCGCCGTCGAGAAGTTCGACTACACGCACGGGCTGAAGTTCTCCACGTACGCGACCTGGTGGATCCGGCAAGGCATCACTCGCAGTCTGGCCGACCAAGCCCGCGTTATTCGCGTGCCGGTGCACATGGTCGAGAAGCTGAATGTGACGCATGCCGAAGTCGAGCGAGCGCGCCTGAACGGTCACAGCCCGAAGTCGGCCAAGGAGATCGCGTCCGTCACAGGCTTGCCCTTGAGCGACGCTGACGACTACGTGCGTTGGTACGCCCAGACGGTCAGTCTCGACGCCCTTCTCGACGAGGACCCTGAGTACGCGTGGTCATCCAACTTTCTCCGCGACGACGGCAACCACCTCGACCGGTTCGAGTGGTTTCTCATCGCCAGTCCTGCCCTGGAGCGACTTCCTCCGAGAGAGCGACAGATCCTCCGCATGCGCTTTGGGTTCGACGACTGCGACCCCATGACCCTCGACGAGATCGGCAGCGTCTTCGGGGTGACCCGCGAGCGCATTCGCCAGCTGGAGAAGAAGGCACTCGACCAGCTGGCGGCCTGGGTGGACCGTGACTATGGCTGGCTGCCGGACAAGGCGCCGGAGCGTGCTGCCCCGTCGGCCCAACAGCGGCTGGAGACCGCGATCAGATCCCACGCGGCGACCTTCCTCGCGCTCCGGCAGCGGCGGCCGTCGATCGTGGAGTTCTACTTGTCCAGCCACACGTCCGACGCTGCCGTGATCGGTCGGCCTGAGCTCTAGAGCAACGAGGTGCCTAGCGTGGTCTGCTCCTCGACCCCGCAGAGCGTCCAGAAGTAACTGCGCCGGGCCCCGTGGTCGCCTTCACCCGGGATCCGGCTTAGCGCGCGGTCGACGCGCGACCACGACTCGGGATCCGCCAGCAGCCACGGCAGGTCCTCGAGGCCGAGGACTCCGTGGTTGACGAGGGTGCGGGCGTAGCGGAGCGCGGCGTCGGCCTTGGTCACGCCGTTGCGGATGGACGTCCGCTGCCTGTTCCGCGCGGACTCCTGAAGCGCATCTTCGTCCCGAAAGCGGGTGAGCAGTCGGGGCAGCGGGTGAGTGTCGACGTCCGGCGCCGACTCGGCGGTCAGGTCACCTGTCGCGGCAGGAATGAGCACCCGGTGCACCAGCGGAACCACGACCCGGTCATGGTCCGCACCCACGCTCCACACGGCGTCCAGGACGCAGGCAGACAGGCTGGTCCACCGCTCACGGGGCGGCTGCGCTGCCGAAAGCTCGGACGCAGCCGGGCCGAGCCCCATCTGGTCTCGAACAAGGCCGGCGCCCCGTCAGCCACGCATGCAGCTCTTCCGAGTGGGCTCGGCTCGCCGATCGCAGGGAGCTGGCCCAGCCACAGGTCATACCTAAGTCCCTGCCGACTCGCCTCACCCAGCGACGGTCGCCATCTCGACAAGTCGACACAGCGCATTCACCTGGCGCAATTGCTCAGGCGTCCGCACCGGGGCGTCCAGCAGCTCCTCGCTCATCACCACCACGGCCAGCGCCTTCGCCCGCGACACCGCCACGTTCAACCGGTGCAGGTCGTACAGGCACGAGACCCCGCGGGGCGCATCCCCCGCGCTGGTCGACGTCATCGAATAGAGGACGACCGGCGCCTCCTGCCCTTGGAACTTGTCCACCGTCCCGACCCGGGCGCCGTCGGGCAGCAACCCGCGAATCAGCGCCACCTGATATTTGTACGGAGCGACCACCAGCACGTCGTCCACGCCGATGACGTGCCGCTCCCCTTCGGCGTCGGTCCAGCCGGTGCCCTGCAGCGACCGCCACAACGCGGCACCGAGCTGGTGCGCGGAACGGCGGCGACGAAGGATTCGAGCCGGGTGCGCGCCCGGCGGGCGTAGGCGGCGACGTCAACCAGCCGCCAGGGGCGGGCGACGCCCTCGCCGGTGATCACGGAGATCCGCTCGGGCGCGCGGCCCTGCAGGGCGGTGAGCCGGTCGGCGTAGGTGGCCATCTGCAGCAGCGCGGGCACCTTGACGCAACGGGCGAGCTTGGCGTCGGCGACCTCGTAGGACCAGTCGCCGAGGTCCGACGGCTCCGCCGTCTCGAGCAGGAAGTCGGCCTGGCCGCTCCACGTCCCGTCGCACAACGTCGCCTGGTGGACGACGTCGACGCCGGCGCGCATCGCCTCGACAGTGGCCGCCTCGCTGCGCTGCCCCTGCAGCCGGGCGACCGTGAGGCCCTGCGCCTCCAGCGACTCGAGGTAGGCGAGCTCGTGGGCGGTGCCGAGGTCGGCGACCAGCGAGGTCCCGTCACTGCCCGTTGACGGGGCGAGCGTGCCGTCGACGACGGCCTGGTTGAGCGCCGTGAGGTGGTGGCACTCCTGGTGGCGGGTCAGGTCGGTCGGGCTGAGGACCAGCCGCCCGTCGCTGCGGTGCACCTCAGCCCCCCGAGGCCAGCAGTCAACACGACATGGTGAGCCCCCGTGGTGATGCGCGGATTGAGCGTCAGGACCTTGTCACGGGGGTCCGACATTCGACGACCGTCCGCGCCGTAGACGTCACAGGTCACGGCGCCGATGAGGCGCCGCCGGTCAGGCACCGTGTCCTCAGGTGCAGTCGGAGACCTCGACCAGGTGGGCAGCATCATCCGGCGGAAGGTGTGGCCGCCCAGTACGGCAACCGCCCGAGCACCGCCTCGCGCACGAGCCGCATCCTGCACACCGTGAACGACTCGTCGATCAGCGCCGAGCAGCTTGCTTGGCCGTGACGGCGGGGAACCAGAGCACTTGCAGAGTTGCCGGGTTAAGCAGCGACAGCCGCCCCTGCGAAACGAAGACCAGTTGGCCCGGCGTCCAGGCGATCGGGTGGTTGACCACGAAGACCGTCCTCCAACGCAGAAGGCCAACTCGCCGAACGTGCAACGACCACGCATCGCCGTTCCAAACGACGTCCTCGAGCTCGTAGGCCTGAGCAGGCGGCACCGAGAACCGTCCTCGGAAGTCACCAGCGTGCGCAGCCATCTCAGGGCTCGACCGAGTCTTGTACGGCGCCCACGAGCCACCGTCGCCGACCAGGAGTCGGGTGTCGGTGCACGGGTGCTTGGGCCATGGTGGCCCCATCTCGTCAAAGTAGATACGGCTTCCCTCCGCATTCGCCCAGAAGTAGACGGCTGCGCCGCACACGGGACAGCGCGCGTTCGGCTTCAACCAGCGGGCGGAGTAGGGCAACGCCGGGTAGCGCACCGGCGAGGGGCGCGGAGACGTCCTCGAACGGCTCTCGGAGACCCACGCGGTCGAATAGGACGACGACCGCACCGACGTCCGTCGCCTTCCGGACGATCCCCTTGTCACGGTGTGCTCGGCGACCCAGTGCTTGCGGCCATCAGGGCCTCGACGCCAATGCCCCTTGCGGCGGTAGGTGGTCACCGAACCTCGCTCCCTGCGCGCGCTCCTGGCCCGCACCCTGCCATCGCGCGGGACCCTCACCGGTCGCAGCCCTGCAACTCCACCCGATCGAGTGCTGGTACTCGTGCCGACCGGCCGGCCACACCAGTCGCTGTCGCCGTCCCGAACTGACCCGGAGCGTGCGACGGAAAGCAACGGCGTTGTCTGGCCGTCGCTGAGGCCGGCGGTGTGCGCGCTGCGCATCGCCGACAACGTCGCCGGGGTGCCGCGGCATGCAGAGCATGCAGCGGTTCGCCTACCTGACCACGACGACGCGAACGGCGCACTGGACGCCGTACTCGCCGCCGTGGTCGACGACGTCGCGGCGATGTACGGGCGACCTGGGGTCGCTCCACCCGGCGGCCGTCTCGGGGCCGCCTGGCCGTCAGCGGTGTGCCTGCTCGTAGGCAGCCCAGACCTCAGCCGGAATGCGCCCCCGCTCACCGACGTCGTAACCGGCCGACCGGGCCCACTCCCGCACTACGCCGGTGCTCACGCCCGTCGGGCCGGGACCCGGTGCGCCTCCAGCCGACCGTGAGGGCCGAGCGGTTACGACCGCCGTGGGCGCAGCGCTGGTGCCGACCGACAGCGTGCGAGCGCGGATCCGCACCTCCTCCGCCGAGCGACGGGCCTCCACGTCCGGCGGCGGCGCCAGGTGCGCCACCGTGAGAGCGGAAAGGGAGAGCGACTCGGCCAGCGCCGCCAGGTGCGCGTGGTGACTGAACACGATGACCTGCCACTGGCGAGACAGCTCCGCCATGACCCGCAGCGCCGCCGTCGCGCGGCCGTCGTCGAAGGTCATGAGGACGTCGTCCAGGACCACCGGCAGGGTCGGCGCCCCAGCTGCCACTCGCTCCCGCTGGAGCGAGGCGATCCCCGCGAGTCGCAGCGCGAGGAAAACCTGGTCCGCCGTCCCCTCCGACAGCTCATCCGGGGTGTGTTGCTCCTCGTCCGCGCCGACGATGGCCAGACCGCGGCCGCCGTTCCGGTGGGCGACACCCAGCGCCACGTACCGCCCATCGCTCAGCCGCTGCAGGATCTTCCCGGCCTCGTCCAGCAGCGGCGAGGCGTGCTTCCGCTGGTAGGCCTCCAGCTCGCCGCGCAGCACTTCGGCCTGAATCCGCGCGACCAGGTAGCGCTCGACTCGTTCGCCCACGTCGGCCAGCCGCTCCTGCGCCCGCGCGTGCAGGACCGCCGCACCATCACCGGTGGTCAGCTCCCGCTGCCGCTGCTTGGCCTCCGCCTCGTGCCGAACAGCGGTCTGCAGGTCGTCCTCTGCCTGGTTCCGCTCCGCTCGGGCTTCCTCGCAGCATGCGGCCAGCACCTCCGGCTCAGTGCCGGCGTGCTCCTCGACCAGCGCATCCAGGTCCAGATCCGGCGCGGCGGCCCGGATCAGGTCGGTGAACCGCTCGGCGTCGTCGCCGAGCTCGGCGACCCGACGGCCACGCTGGGCGGCCATCGCGAGCTCGTCCACATCCACCGCCCCGACCGACGCCCGCTGCTCGTCGAGGGCCCGCCACGCGGCGGCCTGCCCGGCCTCCTCGTCGTCGACCCGAGAACGAAGGCCAGCGACCTGACCGTCGAGGTCCTCGGCTGTCCGACGGGCGGCGAGCGCCACCTCCCGGCGCCGGGAGAGGGCGCCGATCGCGGCCGTCGGGTCGTCGGTGGGAACGGCATACCGCCGGGCCAGCGCCACGACCTCGGCACCGAAGGCCCGGGCCCGCGCCCCGGCCTCGTCGGCCTGCCGGCGCAGCCCGTCGGCCTCGCGCTGGCGCTGGTGCGCCTGGCCCACCAGGTCGCGACGGCGGTGCCAGGCCACCACGCCGAGGTCGTCCGGCACGCCAGCCGCGGCCAGCAGCTCGCGCCAGCGTCCCCGCACGGCGAGTTCGTCAGCCCCCGCGTCGTCGCGCTCCCGGCGGTGGTCCTCTTCCGTCCTCCTGAGCTCGTCGATGGCAGCACGCCGGCCGGCCGCCGCATCGGCCTCGGCCAGCAGCGCACGGGCCGCCGTCTGCAGGCCGTCGAGGTCGGCGTCCGGGCGCGGCCGCCCGGCCCGCGCGAGCGCCGTAGACAGGGCGCCCACCTGGGCGTCGACCTGCTGCTGGAGTCCGGCCAGCAGGTCGTCTGCCGCAGCCGACTCCTCCCCCGCCGCGCGGGCGTCGTCGAGGTGGCGGCGTACCTCGGCGGCGTCAGCGGGCGAGGGAACGGCGGTGCCGAGACCCGGCCACAGCGCAGCCCACCTGGCGACCACGCTCTGCCGGTGCTCGGTACGGGCCGCCAACTCCTCGACCGCCGCGGCGCACTCGGCCTCGCGCTCGCGCAGGACCTTGATCAGCTCGGACCGTCTCGCGACCGCGTCGGCGTGGGCGAGCAGCAGGTCGGCCACCGCATCGGCGGCCGCGACGCCCTCGAGTACCCTGCCGGTCGACTCCCCGGTCGGCTGCCCGTCTCGGCAGGCTGCGATCAGCTCGGTGACCGCGGCGTCCCGCCGCGCTCGGCTGGCCGCGAGGTCCTCGGGCTCGGGGAGCGCGGCCTGGTGCTCGGCGGTGAGCAGTCGGCGGGTCTCCTCGACCGCCGCCTGCCCGCGTCGCAGCCGACCGTCCGCCTCCGTCAGCGCCGTCGTGGCGGTCCCGAGTTCCTCGGTCGCGCTTCGGATCGCCGCCGTCGACGGGATGTCCACCGGTACGGCGGCGCCGGCGGGCAGGCCCGCGAGGCGGAGCGACTCCGCGCGCCGGCGGAGCGCCTCGGCCCGCGCAGCCACCGCTGCCCGCTGAGCGGCCACCGCCGAGCCCCCGGCCTCGATCGCCTCGTGCGCCTCCCGGACGGCAGCGACGGCGTCCAGGTCGAGGTCGGGCCCGCGGGCACCGGCCTCGGCCAGCCGCCGGGTCGCATCCCGCAACGCGTCGTCCCGTGCGGCGAGCCGCTGCTCCGCCTGCTGCACCTCCGCTGCCAGCGCGTCGAGCTGCGCGATCCGGTCGGCGGGCACGTGCAGCGCAGCCAGCGTCTCGACGAGCGACCGGTCCGCGGTGTCGCCGACCAGCTCGGCGACCAGTGCGCCGACCTGCCGGTCGAGCTCCGCCACCTGCTCGGCCAGCTGCCGAGCCTGCCGCCCATCGGCGGCGCGTGCCTCGGCCTCCAGGTGCAGCGCCCGGATCTGTTCGGCGTCGGTGAGGACGGCGTCCTCGACCACCACGGCCGCGCGGCGGGCGGTGAGGTCAGCGCGCTCCTGCTCCAGCGCCGCCAGTGACTGGTCCGCGGCGTCGAGCTCCTTGCGGAGCTGCTCGTACACAACGAGCCGCTCCGGGTCGAGGGCCGTACCCGCTGCATGGACGGCGGCCGCCTGAGCGCGGGCGTCGGCGAGCCGGCGGGCGTCGGGCGCGGCACGCTGCCGCTGCTCCGCCTCGGCCAGCGCAGCACGGGCGTCCTGCACCCACCGCTCCGCGCGCCGGACCTCCGAGGTGGCCAGTGCGGCGGCCTCGGTGGCGGCGGCGACCTGCGAGGCCACCGCGGTGGCGCCCTTCGCCCGGGCCCGCGCCTCCTCGTAGTCGGCGAGGGCCTGGCGCACCGCGACGCTCCTGTTCCCCCGGTGCTCCTTATACAGGCCGTCGGCGGTTGCCTCGACCGCGGTGAGCAGCTCGCGTACGGCTCGGCCGCTGCGGGCGGTGAACACCAGCTCGGCGAGATCACCGCTGCCCTCGCAGAGCAGTCGGCCGCCCTCCCGCAGCTGGGCGTGCGACAGGCCGAAGCTCTCCCGCCAGCGGGCGCGGGAATCTCCACCGGTCTGCCAGACCGGTGGGACGTCGGCACCGGTGTCGATGTGGGTCAGGCCGGTGCTGCGGCGACGGACCTCGACCCGCTCTTCGCCGGGCAGCTCGAGGGCAGCCTCTAGCGCCAGCGATGGCCGACCGTGGCGGAACGCCTGCGGTGACTGCGTCGGGATGCCCCACAGCAGGTCCGACAGCGCGTCCAGGGAGGTCGACTTGCCCGTCTCGTTGGGGCCGACGACCAGGCTCAGGCTGCCCGGCCCGAAGTCGACGAGGCGATCGGTGAAGCTGCCGTAGCGCTGCAGCAGGAGCGACCGGATGAACATCAGCTCTCCTTCCCGGCGAGCTGCGCGAGGAGCCCGGTGACCGCTTCGGACGCCAGCTCGGCGAGCGCATCCGGGTCCTTGAGGTCCAGGCCGTCACCGCCGCGCAGGGCCCGGCCGAGCTCGCGTTCCAGCGGACGGGCGAGCTCCAGCAGGCGCTCGGGGGCCCCGACCAGTGCCGCGGAGGCCTGCTCGATCGCCGACAGCAAATCCGGCTCGATCGAGCCCCGCTCGTCCGGGGTGACTGCACGGGAACGGGCCTTCTCCACGGTGACGCCGCGCCGCTCGGCGACGAGCCCGACCTCTTCGTGCAGCCGCTCGCGATCGGCCAGCACCGACGCTGCGCGGGTCGTCCCGCGTACGGTCACCCGGGCGACGAGCAGCCGCCCGTCGGCCGCGAGCGCGGCCTCCTGCACGGCCCGGTCGACCTGGCCGAGCACGTCGTCGAGATCCGCTGCCCCGGTCGCGTCGACGTCTAGCGCGGCCCAGCGGGCGACGTCCAGCGGCACGTGCCGCAGCTGGGCCTGCCCGTCCGGTTCGACGTCGACGAGCAGGGCGCCCTTCGGGCCGGTCTCTTTGGGGTGGCGGCCCTGCAGATTGCCGGAGAACGCCGCCACCCGGTGGCCCTCCGTGACCACCTTGTGCTCGTGCACGTGCCCGAGCGCGAAGTAGTCGTAGTCGGCCCGCTCCAGGTCCTCCGGGCTGCACGGCGCGTAGTGCGCGTGGCCCTCCGCCCCGGCCACGGCGGTGTGCAGAATGCCGACGTTGACCAGCCCGGGAACCCGGTCGGGGTAGGCGAGCAGCAGGTTCGCCGTGACGTCGCGGGTCGGGTAGCCCTGGCCGTGCACGGCGAGCCCGAGGTCATCCAGGATGCGCGTCTCCGGGGCCTCGGTGGACAGCACGGTGACGTTCGGCGGCAGGGTCAGCGTTCGGGTGATCTGGCTGTCGGCGTCGTGGTTGCCGGCGGCCGAGAACACCGGGATGCCCTGCTCGTGCAGGACGCCCATCTGCTGGGCGAAAAAGCGACCGGTTGCGTAGTCGGCCCAGTCGCCGTCGTAGATGTCGCCGGCCAGCACCAGGGCGTCCGCCCGCTCGTCGACGACCAGACGCACCAGCCGCTCAAGTGCGCGCCTCGAGGCCTGGCGGAGCTGGCGGGCGACGTCCTCGTCCTCGAGGCGGGACAGGCCGCGCAGCGGGCTATCGATGTGCAGGTCGGCGGCGTGGACGATGCGCATGCGGCTCCTCGGGGGCGGTGGGGGGCTGGAGGTTCTCGGACCCCTCTGACAGAAGTCGGCCGGTCGGGGCGGTTGCGGCAGCCGGATCACCCGATCAGGTGATGGGCGCTCCGCCGGCGACGGGGGGGTCAGCTACTGCGCCTGCCGGTCAGGCGCCCGGCCACCGCGTCGCCGCCCACGCGGCGGATCAGCTCGAGGTCACCACAGACGACGAGCAGGTCCCGCGCTCGGCTGAGTCCGACGTAGAGCATCTCGCGAGCCCGCTCCTCGAGCCGGAAGCCGTTGACCGCGAGCACGATCGCCGGCCGCTCCAGCCCCTTGAAGCCGAGAACGTGCCCGTAGAAGAGGTCCTCGTCGTCCCAGTAGCTCGCCCAGTAGGCGTCCTGCCCCTCCGCCTGCCGCTCCACCTGCACCGGGTGCCGGCTGTAGGTGGTCAGCAGCGCCACCGACTGCGGGGGCCACCCCTCGTCGAGCAGCGCGTCAGCGGCGTCGTCGGCGACCCCGACGGCGTCCTCGCTGGCGCACTGGATGAACCGCACCGGCACGCCCTGCTGCCCGCGACTGCGCATTTGCGCCGGCGCCAGGCTGGAGAAGGTGCCGGCGATCTGCTTGGTGTTGCGCAGGTTCTCCGTCAGCGGGATCGGCACCAGGTCGACCGTCGGCCGGCCCTGCCGGGCGAACACCCGCTGCCCCTCGTCGGCGAACACGTACAGGCAGCCCTCATCGGGGTTCTTCAGTGCGGCAAGGACGGCCGCCCACCAGCTCTGCGCGAAGTCCTGCGCCTCGTCGATGACGATCGCGTCGAACCGCTCCCCCACCGGCAGGTCGCCGGCGAGCGCGACCATGCGGTCGGGCAGCAGCTCCTCCCAGTAGCCGCTGTCGTCGTCCGAACCCACCGGCACCCCCCAGCCGATGCCGAGGTTGTGGAAGGTGCCGACGTACGCCGGCCGCTCCCGCCGCCGCAGCTGATGGGTCCGGCGGGTGAGGTACTCGGCCAGGCCGCGCGAGTAGCACATGAGCGCGACCCGCTTGCCCTCGTTCGCCAGCCGGCGGGCCTTCTCGATGGCCAGCCAGGTCTTGCCCGAGCCCGCGCCGCCACGGATCTCCACCCGGTCGAGCAGCGCCAGCCGGTCGAGGACGTCGGCCTGCTCCCGGGTCAACAGGTCGCAGGCAGCCTCCCGTTCGGCGAGGTCGGCGACCAGGTCCCGCTGCGGGATGGCCGCACCGGCCAGGCAGTCGACCAGCGCGTCGACGTCGGCGTGCGTGGGCGGCTCGGGGACGTCGACCAGCTTGCGCAGCGCCGTTTCGATGCGGCTCGCCGCATGGGGCAGGTCGGTCTGATCGACGACCATCCACCGTGGCAGGTCCGGCGCGCGGAAGTCGTCCGGCAGGGTGGTGGTCGGCAGCGCGACGAGGTGCCCGAGCCTGGCGTTGCCGGCCGACCAGCGCGGGTGCTTGTCGAGGTAGTCGCGCAGCAGGTACTTGCAGATCCGGGCCTGGTCGACCGGGTGGATGACCTTGTCGCGGGTGCGCCCGGACTGCCGCCACTGGCCGTTCTGCAGGTAGACGCTGCCGCCCTTGACCTCGACGACGGCGATGCCGACGCCGGGCCAGGCGACGATGAGGTCGGCCTCGCGGTCCTCCCGGCGGTCGCTGAACCGCTGGCCGCAGAAGACGACGGCGTCATCGGGCAGGTGGTCGAGCAGCGCGGCGGCGAACAGCTCTTCGGCGTACGAGGCGAACGCCGGGTTCTCCGGGAACCGCCGCGCCGTCACTCCCGCTCTCCGGTCACCTGCACCACTCCCCCGTGGTCGTCGGTCGTTGCGCGCAGCATCGCACCGCGCGGGCGATCAGCCGCGGAGGTCGCTCTCCTCGTCGTCCCCGTCCGAGCCCCAGTGCGCTCCGCAGGCGCGGCAGACCAGCGTCGGCTCGTCGGGCATCACCATGCAGCCACCCAGCGCGACCAATCCGCGCTCGGCGAGCTCGAAGTCCGCGGGGCCGGGCAGCCCCCAGACCAGCGGGACGGAGTCCTCCCGCCCACACGACGGACACGACTTGCCCACCTGCACGCCAACCGACTCGCTCAACGACCCTCCCCGTGTCCCGGCCGCCCCTACGACGACCGGGTGCGGAGTGGAACAGCTGGCACCGACGGTTCGGCGATCCGGCATGGCGCCGCAGGTGTCACGCACCGAGCGGCTCGAGCGCCAAAGGTGAGCTACGCCGCAATCGTGAACAAATCTCGCGGCTGGCGGTCGGGCGTTCACTGTCCGCCGTAGCGGTCTTCACCGTTCCCGCGTCGTCGGAACCCGGCGATGCCTCCGGCAATCCCGCCGGAGATGCCACCGGAGATGCGGCCCCCGTCTCACTGGACGGACTGTGGCCGGCGACAACGTCGAGGCCAGCAGCTGAGGGGCACCGCCACGCCGCCGTGATCCGTACGACTCCGACCTTGTGCGCCAATTCGATGTGTTCAAGCCGCAACAGCGGGAAAGACGACCAGTGATCCATCGCGGCCTCGTTCGATCTCGATCGCAACGTCAGATTGCTGCACCCCTCCGTCGAGACCGTCGCCCAAAGCGCGAAGACGATAAGCCCCCTTGAGCAGGTCGTCCACCGCTCCTTGCGTCCACACAAGGCTGTGAAAGCCGCGGGAAGGCTTCAGTTCGAGAGTCGACAGCCGGAGAAGGACCGAGGAGATTTCACGCTCCAGTTCATCAACGCGACGCTCATCATCCTGCAAGGTGCGGACGAACGCCGTGAACGGGTGTTTCGCACCTTCCCGTTGCGCATGCTCAACAGCTTGAAGGACGAGCACCCGACGCTTTAGAGCAATCGCCAGCCGCGCGAGTTCAAGGTGCGCACGGAAGGCGCCACCTTCCTCGTTGATGCCGGGGAATGCCTTCGCGAGGGCTCCGATCTCGACCGGCCCCTCCGACAGGGCGGCGAGTGCCGCCTGCCATTTGGTGAGCCGATTACGAGTCCGCTCGATCGACGTGCTGATCGTGTGCACGGCCGAGTCGAGGCCCAAAGACGCGCCGACGCGTCCTTGGTCGAGGAGAACTGAGGTCGCCTTCTCGATGGCGTCGCGGCAACCGCCGAGTTCGCTGCGTTCGTCGTCCAACTTGTCCTCGTGCAACTGCTCCAGCAGGTCGGTAATCCGCTCCATCGCCGCCTGCCGCTGGTGATCGGCATGGGCACTGATACTGACCGCGACGGCCATGAGCACTAGGGGCGCCGCCACCGTCAGGGCCCCAGCGCCTGCAACTGCCACACCTGCCGTAGCTGCGGAGCCAGTTGCCGCGCCAGCAGCTGCCGCTTTGCCCGCAACGGGAACGAAGGTGGCATTAGCCGCGATTCCGGTGGAGTTCATGAGAGCGCTGTGAACACCCCCGGCGACCTGCTTGGACGGCATTGACCGGACGAGTCCCTTGCCGACCTGCGCGGCCACCTTCGCAGGAACCACCATCCGGTAGAGCACCTCGCCACTGGCAGCGATGTTGTCCGTCGGCGCGGACTTCGCTGTCTGAGACATCAGCTGCGACAACTGCTGTGCGAGCGGACTGGCTGCGTGCAGCGAGATGCCGCCATCCCGACTGCGTGCGGTCGGCATCGGATGCGCCTCGAGCGTCGCGATCGGAGAAGCCGCGAGCGTCGCCAGAACCGTTCTCAGCTCGGCCAGGCGGGCGGGTGTCATGCCCTCATCGCCGAGCACGTCGGGAACGCTCACGTCATCGGTGGCGAGCGTCCACACCGGAACGGGCGTATTGCTCTCAGCAGTCACGTCTTGTTTCCTCCCCAAGCCGACAGCCCTACGTCTGGCGTCAAGGCGTTTGGATCAGGCTAGGCGTTCGGCGAAGCAGAGGAGCGGCATTATGCGGCCCAGGGAGGCGTGGCGACCCCCTACGTCACCGGGGCCCCAGGACTCCCGCCGGCCTGAAATGCGCCGACCGAGTGCTCCGAAGCACTCGACTCTCCGCCAACTGAGATCGAGCAAAGTTGTCGCGGCAAGACTGCATCCACAGGCAGCGCGTCTGTCTCGTCGCCCCCACCTACCGGGCGGGCGGGTCTGCGGGCGAGGTCAGTTGTTGGGTGGAGAAGCGCCCACCGCAGCACGGTCGTCGTCCGTCCACCCGGCTGACCGTCCGATCGATGCGCAGAACTCCGTCCAGGAGACCATCGAGCGCCCGTCCTGCGGCGGCCGGCACCAGTACGACACCTTGCCGTTGTACGACCACGCGCCCGTCGCCGGCCCGAACCGGAAGTCCAGATGCCCCGAGCGGGCCAGCCGACCCAGCGCCACCCCGAAGCGAACGGCGGACGCGGTGGTCTGCGTCGGGCCCAGCAGTACGTGCCCTCCCTCAGCGACGTGGGCGCGGAAGAGGTCCGGGTACCGGAGGCGCAGCCGGTACTCCACGATCCCGTACTCCAGCAGCCCGTCTTCGGGCGCGACGCAGGCGAGCAGCGGGTCGAGCAGCTCGTCGGTGACACCCTCGGCGGCTGACCATCCGGCCGAGCCGACGTCCGCACGACCGACCCACTCATGCGCCCACCATCGGGATGGCGGCCAGCGCAGAAGTAGGCCAGTTGCTTGTCCGGTAGGCGTTGGTAGCTCACGTCGTCCGCGCTGAAGCAGACGGGGCAGGTGACGATCACCGACGCTCCTCGGGGGCGACAACGATGGACATCTCGACAAGTCGACAGAGTGCGTTGACCTGGCGCAGCTGCTCCGGCGTCCGCACCGGGGCGTCGAGCAGTTGCTCGCTCAGCACCACCACCGCCAGTGCCTTCGCCCGCGAGACCGCCACGTTCAGCCGGTGCAGGTCGTAGAGGAACGAGACGCCGCGGGGTGCGTCCTCGGCGCTGGTCGACGTCATTGAGTACAGGACGACCGGCGCCTCCTGCCCCTGGAACTTGTCCACCGTGCCGACCCGGGCGCCGTTGGGGAGCAGCCCGCGGATCAGCGCTACCTGGTTGTTGTACGGCGCGACCACCAGCACGTCGTCGACACCGATGACGTGCCGCTCCCCCTCGGCGTCGGTCCACCCGACGCCCTGCAGCGACCGCCACAACGAGGCCACGGCTTCCGCCTCATCAGCGGAGGCGGCCGCCGCCGGCCGGGTGTGCGCGACGTACCGCACGGCCAGCCCGCTGGCCCAGCCGTCGACCGCGACCCGCTCCCGCCCGGGCGCCGACTCCAGCCGGCCCTCGTAGGCGAGGTCGGAGACGAACGCGGTCAGCGCCGGGTGCATCCGGTAGGTGCGGTCGAGGAATACGCCGCGGTCCT
The DNA here is from genome assembly GCF_054051115.1 of Modestobacter sp. SYSU DS0904. Classification (NCBI taxonomy): domain Bacteria; kingdom Bacillati; phylum Actinomycetota; class Actinomycetes; order Geodermatophilales; family Geodermatophilaceae; genus Modestobacter; species Modestobacter sp. SYSU DS0904. Next base: position 76,466 of record NZ_JBJHAQ010000015.1, read on the forward strand.
CGGGCACGGTGGGGTGCCCCTCGAGCAGGTGCTCCAGCGCCGACAGCCCGGACTCCCCCGGGTGCACCGCCTGCGTCGGCTGGGCCAGCTGCTGCGGGTCGCCGAGCAGCACCAGCGACTTCGCCGCCCGCGCCACCGCGACCGCGTTGGCCAGGGAGAACTGCCCCGCCTCGTCGATCACCAGGACGTCGACCGCCTCGGCCAGGCCCTCCCGGCACCAGAACCACGACGTCCCGCCGACCAGCGCGACGTCGCCGGCCAGCAGCCGCTGCTCCACGTCGGCGGCGTCCTTGGACCACTCGACCCCCGGCGCACCGCAGGCCTGGCTCTCCTCGCACTTCTGCAGCGCCGGCCGGTCCACCGCACGCAGCACGTTGCCGATGACGGCGTGCGAGATCGCGGTGACGCCGACCTTCTTGCCGGCGTCGAGCAGCTCGCGGATCAGCCGGGACGCCGCCCGCGTCTTGCCGCTGCCCGGGGGCCCCTGCACCGCGAGCACCTCGCCGTGCAGCGTGCGGCCGAGCCGGACGACGGCGTCGCCGGCCTCCTCCCCCGGCAGCCGGCGGGTGCCGGCCGGCACGACCCGGTCGAGCAGCGCCTGCGGCAAGCACGGTCGGCCGGCGAGGACGTCGTCCGCCGTCGCCGCGATCGCCGCGCGCAGCGCCTTGTCGTCGAGCGGGCCCTCCGGGCCGAGGCCGCGGCTGGGCGCGGGCACCTTGGTGCTCTTGACGACCAGCCGCCCGCCGACGGCGTCGATCTCCTGCACGGTGCCGACGCGGGTCTGGGTGTCGACGTCGAACGCGGGCTTGCCGACCGAGAGCTTGGCGTCCTGCGGCGGGAAGGTGAACGCGTAGAGCTTGCTGCGCTTGTCGGTGCCGATCTCGACCGCCTCGGACAGCCCGCCGACGGCGGTGCGGTCCTCGACGAGCTGCTCGTCCTCCAGGTCGCCGCGGCTGAAGAACTCCCACCAGCCGGGGCGGGCCTCGCGGCGGTGCCACTGCACCAGGTCGCCGAGCAGCGCGTTGCCGGCGCCGGTGAGCCGTTCGACCAGCGCGAGCTCGGCGACCTCGGCGTCCGAGCGTGGGGCGGGCGCGGACACCTCGGGCACCACCGGACGCGGTTGCGGACCGTGCAGCGCCTCCAGCTCGGCCCGCTCGGTCTCCAGCCAGTCGTGCAGCTCGCGGGTGGAGTCGACGTCGTCCTTGTTGTAGCTCTCGATCGCCTGCAGGCGGGCGGGGTCGCGGTCGGCGAGCCACTGCTCGTACTCGACGACGCTGGACATGGCGTCGGCGACGTCGCCGGTGTGCTCGCGCCCGTAGAAGGCCTCGACCTTCTTGATCGAGTACGACTCCTTGCTGATCCGCATGCCCTGGCGGACGACGGGATAGAGGTCGACGAACCTCTGGGCGCGCAGCAGCTGGTCGAGCTCGGCCTCGCGGACGCCGTACCGGCCGGTGAGCCGCTTGAGCGCGCTGACCTCGTAGGCGGCGTAGTGGTAGACGTGCATGCCGGGGTCGGCGCGCCAGGCGTCGACGATCCGGTCGATGAGGTCGGCGACCATCTGCCGTTCCTGGACGGCGTCGTGCGCCCACAGCGCGGTGAACCGGCCTGCTCGGTTGCCGAGGCCGGCCAGGTACTCCAGTCCCGCGCCGTCGCCGGACAGCGGATCGCCCTCGAAGTCGAGGTAGAGGTCGCCGGGGCTGGGCTCGGGCAGCCGGAGCAGGCCCTGCGCGGCGGCGGGTTCGAGCAGCGTGCGGGTGGGGGCTCCGGCGGCGCGGCCGCGGAGCTGCTCGCGTGCCTGGTCGCGCAGCCGCTCGCGGGTGGCCTTGCCGATGCCCGAGGACTTGAGCGTCTCGGGGTCGGCGTCGGCGAGCTGCGTGAGGGTGGCGACGCCGACGGCGATCAGGGCGGCGCGGTGGTCGCGGCGCATGCCGGCCACCAGGCTGAGGTCGTCGCCGGTGCGCAGCTCGTCGGCGCAGCGCGCCTGCCAGGTGCAGGTGTCGCAGTAGGCGACGGGCACCGGGCTGGTCGGCGGGACGACGGCGACGAACGACTCGAGCCTGGCGCGGGCGCGGCGGGCGTATGCGGCGACGTCGACCAGCCGCCAGGGGCGCGCGACGCCGTCGCCGGTGATCACGGAGATCCGTTCGGGCTCGCGGCCCTGCAGGGTGGCGAGCCGGTCGGCGTAGGTGGCCATCTGCAGCAGCGCGGGCACCTTGATGCGGCGGGCGAGCTTGGCGTCGGCGACCTCGTAGGACCAGTCGCCGAGGTCGGACGGCGTCGCGGTCTTGAGCAGGAAGTCGGCCTGGCCGCTCCAGGTGCCGTCGGAGAGCGTCGCCTGGTGGACGACGTCGACGCCGGCGCGCATCGCCTCGACGGTGGCCGCCTCGCTGCGCTGCCCCTGCAGCCGGACGACCGTAAAGCCCTGTGCCTCCAGCGCCTCCAAGTAGGCGAGCTCGTGGGCGGTGCCGAGGTCGGCGACCAGCGAGGTCCCGTCACTGCCCCTCGACGGGGCGAGCGTGCCGTCGGCGACGGCCAGGTTGAGCGCCGTGAGGTGGTGGCACTCCTGATGGCGGGTCAGGTCGGTGGGGCTGAGGACGAGCCGCCCGTCGCTGCGGTGCACCTCAACGCCCCGCGACCAGCAGTGAACACGACATGATGAGCCCCCGTGGTGGTGCGCCGATCGAGCTTCCGCACCCTGTCACGCGGCGCCGACAGGAACGGCAGCCGCGCGTGTCAGGAGTCCGTGTCGACGGCGCCGGTGCGGTTGGGCACCAGCTCGACCCAGGTGTTGCCGGGTGCCAGCGTCACCTCATCGCCGTCCGTCCCGGTCAGGGTCACCGGGTCGTCGATCTCGTCCTTGGACCAGGTGGCCGCGACCGCGTGGCCGCCGGAGGCGACGAGCGCATCACCGCTGCCGGTCAGGACGGTCTCCGGGACCGGATTGCCGGCCGGGTCGCGCGCGTCGGTGGAGACCACATCGACGCGCAGGACGACGACGTTGGTGGCGGCGATCTGGCTGCCGCCGGCCTCGACAGCGGGCGTGCTGCCCTCGGCGCGCAGCCAGCGTCCGGCCTCGGCGTTCCAGGTCCAGCGCGGGTGCCCGACGCCGGACATCGTGAGCGCCAGCGTGCCGGTCGGCTGTCCTTCGGTGACGGCGGTGGGCTGCCGGCCGGTCCGCGGGTACGCGAACTGGGCGGTGGGCGCAGCCCGGTGCGCGTCGTCCGCCTGGGAGACGAGGGTCTCCGGCGTCGCGTAGACGTTGTGCGGCGCCCGGCGGGTCGACGTGCGGTGGAAGCCGTCGGTGCCGGAGTCTTGGGTGAGCACCTGCAGTCCGGCGTTGCGGGCGGCGTCGACGTAGGTCGGTACGCCACCGGAGAAGGCGAGCAGGCCGTGCAGCGGCGCGGCGATCGCGGGGTCCATCGGCCGGATGGAGCGCACCGGGCCGATCTCGGGTGGCAGGTTCGAGTGGTAGACGGCGACGAACCGGGTGGTGCCGCCCTCGACGACCTGCTCCCACACCAGGTCGGCGGCGTTCAGCCCGGTCTGCGGGCGGGCGTCGATCGAGTTCTCGATCTTCACGGCGAGCGCCGGACGGTCCGCGACCGCGTTGGCCGGGACGCCAGTCAGCGGCCAGGTGGGCGTCGCGGCTGCTCCGGCGATCGAGTCGTAGAACGGCAGCCCGGACAGGTCCCGCCCCGTTGCCTGCCACCCGACCACCACGGCCGCCATCAGGACCAGGAGCAACGCCGCTCGGCGGCCGCGCCGGGGCCTCGGCTTCCGGCGCCCCTTGGCCGACGACCGTTTCTTCGCCGGGGAGCCCTTCCTGGCGCCCGAGCCCCTGCTGGGTCCGGAACGGCGCCTGGGCGCGGTGGACCTGGGCACGTCGGGGCTTCCTGGCTCGGCGAGGCATCCCTCCTCGTATCGGCACGGCGGGGGGCGAGGCACCACGGCGTCGCGGTGACGAGCACAACCGACCGCGTGATCCTCGTCTGCCGCCAGGACATCCTCAGCGCTTCCGGTACAGCGGCGCCGACTTGCCGACGATTCCCTCCCGCGTGCAGCCGGGCACCTCGCTCAGGTGCGCCACCATCATCCCGATCAGCGACGCCCGGCGTGCTTTGCGATGACAGCCGGGAAGTCGAGCACCTGCAGCGTCGCCGCGTGCAGCAGCGACAGTTGCCCCTGCGAGACGAAGACCAGTTGGCCTGGGGTCCAGGGAAAGGTCTCATGGACCACGAACCCGGACCTACGACGCAACCAGCCGACCCGCCGGACGTACAGCAGCCACGCGTCGCCAGTCCAGACGACCTCCTCGAGCTCGTAAGCCTGGGCCGGCGGGGCTGAGTATCGGCGCCGGAAGTCACCACCGTGCGCAGGCAACTCCGGGCGCGACCGGGTCCCGTACGGCGACCACAAGGCGGCGCCGGTTACAGGGAACCGGTTGTCCGTGCACGGGTGCTTGGGCCAGGGCGGACCCATCTCGTCGAAGTAGACCCGGCTCCCGGCCGCATTGGACCAGAAGTAGACGGCTGCGCCGCACACCGGACAGTGCGCGTTCGGCTTCTGCCAGCGAGCCGAATAGGGCAATGCGGGGTATCGCGCGGGCGAGGGCCGCGCGGACGCCGCAGGGCGACTCTGGGAGAACCAACTGGTCGAGTAGGACGAACGGGCAGCCGGTCGTCGTCCCGCTGACGAGCCTCTCGTGACGGAGTGCTCGGAGACCCAGTGCTTGCGGCCATCCGGGCCTCGACGCCAATGCCCCTTGCGGCGATAGGTGGTCACCGAACCTCGTTCCTGCGCATGCCGTGCGCACCCTGTCATGTCACTGGGCGCTCACACGATGCAACGCAAGGCACCTCACTCCATATAGGCAGACGGAAGGCCTGTAGCCAGAGCGTCCGCTGCCCGGGTCGTCCCCATCAACTGGCCCACGAGGGCCTCATCCAACGCCTCCGGTAGAGCTAGGCCGGCTTGCCGACGGTCCCCTCTCGGGTGCGGCCGGGTACCTCAGCCTGGTGCGGCAGAATCGTCCGGCAGAAGGTGTCGGCCGCGTACGGCAGCCTGCCCAACACCGCCTCGTGGAGCTGGCGCAGCTCGCGCATGGTGAACGGCTCGTCGATCAGCCCGTCAGGGTTGGGCCGCTCGCCGTACGCCATCTGGACGTCGGCCCCGCACACCGCACCTTCAACGAGCTCGTCGCCGAGGCCGACACCCCCGTCAATGCCACGCCGCTCGGTGTACCGAACCCATGCCGGTAACCAGAGTCCCAGCCCTCCTTCACTCGTTCGGGTGATCACCAGCGACACCTCTCAAGGACTGTCACTTGGGTGTGGTGTCGTCCACGTCACCTGGGAGTCATCGGGAGGGTGGCGTGGCACGGTCGATCTGGGATTGGTACGCGGACCACGAGGCGGCGTCACTCGGCGACCATCTAGACGACGAGCTCATCGAGCCACAGGCTCCAGGGGACCTACGGGCATCGGGGCCCGCGACGACCCGCGCGGAGCGTCGCCTGGCCGCATTTGGCGCTGCGAGCCCGGCGTCGCCCCGGGGCGCGAATAAGGCGACGGCTTCTCGCGGCCAGCGCGGAAGGGCATCTGCAAGCGCAAGCGGTCCCGCCGTCCCGGAAGCGGTGCGGCGGCAGATCATGACGGCTGTCCAAGCAGAGCTCAGGCCGACGGCCAAGACTGTGGTGGCAGCGCTCAGGCAGCGCGGCATCCGGGTCACCCCAGCACAGGTCTCCGCCGTAATGGCGGGCCAGCCCTCAGCTGCCATGCGCGGGCGCCCAAAGTCGATAAGCAGTCCCGACAGCAGCAGGGAGTTGGCCTCGAGGATTCGCAGAGTCGCGCATGCCAATCCTGGGGTTGGGTACAAGCGGATTGCGGTGATCTTGAGAGGTGGCGGCGTCCCGGTCACCAGGGCTCAGGTGGCGGAGGTGCTCAGACGTTCACAGGCCTCCTCCAAGATGGCGGCCAGCCGCGGTCACACTCAGCCGAAGGCAGCCATGGTGATCAAAGTGACCGCGGGCGCTCAGACGAGCCGCACGGTTCATGCCACTCCCCTGTGCCCGTCCTGCGGCGTCCGACTGAGTGTCATCGGCACGTGCCGCTGCTCCTGACTCGGCGGGCGCGTCTTGTTACCTGAAGGACAAGCAGTGGAGACGGGCCGACCTAATTGCCCGAAGAGAGCACCCACGCCCCATGGCGAACCGAGGCCTCACCAGGTTGCACCCGGCTGGCGTACCGCGTGCCCTCTGAGCGCCCAGGTCACGAGATGAGATCCTGCGGCGACATTAGCGGCGGGAGCATGGGAGAACGAGTGACGCGTCTCGAGGACTCGCAGGTCCGGGCAGCGATGTTCGCGCACCTCGAGCGACTGACTGCCCTCCATCCCGAGGGGGTCACGTCCGCCGACCTGAACACCTTCATGGTGGCCGGGCGAGCGCTGAAGCTTGTCGTCCAGCCGGGCATCTGGAAGCCGGCAGCCCTGGCCGCCGCACTTACCATCCGTACGACCTACACCGCACCAAACCAATTGCCGCCGTACCAGGACGACATCGCTACGGGCGGGCTCATCAAGTACGCCTACCGCGGCACGGACCCAAATCACTCGGACAACCGTGCACTCCGTACGGCGATGCAAGAGCAGCGACCCCTCGCGTACTTCATCGGCGTGGCCAAGAGCATCTACCAAGCACATTTCCCGGTCTTCATCGTGGGTGAGCGACCCGAACAACATGCCTTCCTCGTGGCCATCGACGAGGCGCAGCGGCTCGTCGACCCCGAGCTGGTGGCCCAGCTGACGCCCGACCGCAGGTCCTACCTGGAGCGACTGACCAAGATCCGCCTGCACCAGCCCGTGTTCCGCGCCCGAGTCCTCCAGGCCTACGAGACCCAGTGCGCCATCTGCCGCCTCAAGCACTCCGACCTGCTGGACGCCGCGCACATCATCCGGGACGCGGATGAAGGTGGCCTGCCCGTCGTTCCGAATGGGTTAGCTCTCTGCAAGATCCACCATGCCGCCTACGACCGGAACATCATCGGCGTGCGCCCCGACCTGGTGATCGACGTGCGGCAGGACATCCTGGCCGAGGTCGACGGCCCGATGCTCAAGCACGGCATCCAAGAGATGGCTGGCGTTCGGATCACAGTGCCGCGTCAGCGCGCCGCCCAACCGAATCGCGAAAATCTCGAGCGCCGGTATGAGGAGTTCCGGGCTGCCAGCTGAGCTGCACGCGGAGACGCCCGCGAGAGCATCCACCAACAGCGACCTGCACAGGAACAATTGATGGCCGGTGCAGCCTGCTCGCGCGACGCTCTAGATCAAAGGTCAACGGCAGCACGGCCTGTCCGCCGTCGACACGACGAGAGCCGGAAAGTCGCCTGGGCTCGATGAGGTTGTTAGGGATCCGTGCAGCGCCGTTGACCAGCAGAGGATGCAGCCCGTCGGCGCGGCAAGCTTCTCCCACCCGTGTTGTTGTAAGCCTCCATATTCGCGATCTGAAGCGGGTACCAACATGGCTGCCCGTCAGCTCGCCCTGTCATGGCCCTTCCTTCGCCGTGACAGCGGTCAGGTCATCGGGGTTCCAGAGTTGCTTGGCGATATCGCGGTACAGGTTGCCCCGCTCGACGATGTCAGCCGCTTTGAACTCCTCGTGGGCGCGGAACGGCAGACCCGAGTCCTTGACAAAGGCCAAGAAGCCGGGATTCTTCTCGTAGGCCTGGGGATCCAGGCTGGCGGCAAGCAAGTTCTGGCTAAAGTACCTCGGACGCTTCTGCGCGTAGGTCTCGTCGTTGTAGCTCGCGTTGAACTGCTTGGGCAGCAGCAACAGGTCACCGATTCGATTTCGATGGCGGGCGAAATCGGCTTCGTGGCTGAAGTCGTCAGCATGCCGCTCAGGATGGTCGGCCCAGATGTGCTCAACCTCGTACTTCACCTTCGCACCGTTCGTGAGCTCGACGTAGTTCGAGGCTTGGCCAGAATTCACGGTGATGTGGTCGGTGATCCGAGCAAGGATCTTGTGGATTTGGCTTCGGTTCTGCTGGTGGACATACAAGCCGTTGTAGTCGAAGGACTCGTCAACCTTGAGCAGGTAGTCACGAAGCACCTTGGCCAGGTCAGGCTCACTAAGGCTGCGAATGTCCCGCATGACGGTGAACATGGCGTATTGCATCGTCGAGTACGCCGTCGCGCGAAAGTTCCATATGCGGCGCGCGAGGAGGATGTCGGTGAACCGGCCGACCAGCTCCAATTTCCTGTCGATGGCGGCCGGGTTGTCATCGACCCGGAGCGGCGCCAGAAGCAGCTGATTCTGGAGTGTGAAGCCGAGGTCGGCGTTGAATCGGATGAAGCGCAGAGGGCTGTCCGGCTGGAAGCGTCCGGTCGATGCGTCGACGATGCGCGAATAGTGGTGGCTGTAGAACTCGAGGTCACGGACCACGAAGTTATAGAAGTCGTCGCGCGCCTTCAGGCCAACGCTATCGGTGGCGCCGCGGAGCCAGCGGTGGAACTCGGTGCCGATCCGGTCCCAGTCCTCGGGACGCGCTCCCTTCCTGCGCTCACGAATCTTGGCCGAGTACTGGCTTCGCAGCCACGTCTTGAGGAAGTCCGAGCCGGCGTCCTCCGCCTGCTCGTCGAGGCTGCGCAGCCGCTTGCGCCAGAGCTCGTTGGCCTTGGTGCGAGGCTTCCCGTCTTCCATGTTGGCGAGCAGGTACCCCTTGAGCATGTCTGCCGGAGTGAGCTTAAGGCCGCGATCGTTCATCGTCTCGAAGATGGCGTAGGCGTCGTCGTCGCTGTAAGCGGTGATCTGGACGAGCTGGACCCGGTCCTTGAGCCAATCAATAAAGAACGGGAGCGCAGCCCCCTTCAGCTCGTCGGGGAAGATACCGTCAAGTTCCGCGTACCTAGCGACGAGCGTGTGAACTGACTCTGCTGCGTCCGAGGGCGGTTCGTATTCGCCGAACTCGAACAAGGCCTCCATGCAGTCGTTGCGGTCGGGAACCCCGAGATTGAACGACTTTTCACCGAACTTCTCCGAGTAGATGAGCTCGTCGATGCTGACGACCTCTTCCCGCCCGTGCTGCAGACGCCGCAGGTACGTGAGGAACAGCGTGAGGCTAGTCAGCCGCTGCTGGCCATCAACGACGAATGGCTGACCGTCCTTCTGTGAAATGATGATGGAACCGAGGTAGTAGCCGGGGTACTTGGCAACGTCCTTGCGGGCGTGGTCGGCCTCATAGAGGTCGAGGAACTTGGCTGTCAGATCGGCGACGAGCTCAGCGATCTGCTTCGACTCCCACTTATACTCGCGCTGGTAGTAGTCGATCGAGTACTTTTTCTTCTCCAGGACTTCGGCAATGGTCTTGGCAACGCCGTCGATCGTCCGGTCGATATCGGTCACAGTCATCGTCCCTACCCCGTCACGAGTTCCATCAGCTTGGAGTAGCCGTCGGCGACGTCGTACTTCACCCGACCCTCGAACTTCTTGTTGACGTCGGCGAAGAATTTCCGGGCGCACGCGATCTTAGCGTTCTCGACACCCTTCAGCTGAAGGGTGGACAGGGAGCCTTTCGTCTCAGCAACGAAGTACACGTGCTTGACCGAACCCTCGGCAAACGCGATCGCCCAGTCGGGGTTGTAGTCGCCGACCGGAGTCGGGATGAAGAAGCCGCGCGGCAACTTGACGTACACCTCTACCTCGGAGCTGGTGTCCAAGTCCGTGACGAAGTCGCGCTCAACCGTCGAGTCCGTGACGACGTAGTCGTACACGTGCTTCTTGAGCTTCTCCCCAGCCTTGGAGAAGTCCTGGGCACTCTGATTCTCCGTGAAGATGGCCATGTCGAAGCGGTCCTCCAGCGCGTCGTACGCCAGATGCTCGACAATGACCGTAGCCTTCTGCTCGTTGATGAGTCGCGCGGCTTCGGTGATGAATTGCTCAGGATTGAGACGGAACCTGCCGAACGTGTTCGGAGTAATCCGGCTAAGGATCGCTGCGGCAGTGCGCCGAGTTAGTTGGGTCTTCTCGGTCACCTCCCCCAGCAGGTCGTACTTGACCTGAGACCCGGCAGACACCGTCGCGGTCTGGGTTGCGGTCGTGGAGACGTCGAATCCCTTGCCACTGGCCAGGTCATCAGCGTCGAGTGACTCCCGCTGGCTGCCGGCCTGGACGACGTACTGCATGGCTGCGACGTTCAAGTGGGTGTCGAGCGATGCTACACACTTGCCCACCAACTCGGCCGAGTCGAACTCGACCTGATAGACGGCCTTGTGGTTGATCCGACTCCAGAGCTCTTGAAACTCCTTTTTCCTAAAGTTCGCCTCGTTGAGCGGGATCTTCTTGGGCTTGCGGTCGTTCGTCGGCGATGGAATGTCGATGTACAGGGCGTCGATCAATGGCCACATGAAGTCGATGACCGGCTTGAGCACTTCGGACGACGGCTCGGCGAGCGACCCGGCGTCCTTGTCCTCCTTGTACCTCTGCGTCACGAGCCCGTCGTCGTCGACGTAGTCGTTGCGCACAAGGTAGTTGTACAAAGCGGACGCGAGCTTCTCGTCGACGGTGCTCTGGCCGGACTCGGTGTGGATCGTTTTGCCAGTGAAGAAGTTGATGCTGGCCTTCCGTGGGCGCGCCGCCAGCGACTCTCCAATCTCCTTCTGCAGCCCGGCCACGAAGTCGGTGTAGGACTCGTCGGTCACGACGGTCAGCTGGTTGATGGCATGCACCGTGACCGGGTTGTCCATGCGCTCGCCGTTCTGGTTAACCGCGAGCCGCAGTCCACGCCCGATCTCCTGCCGCCGCGAGACGGTGTTGTCACTCTTCTTGAGCATCCCCATGACGAACACGTTGGGGTTGTCCCATCCTTCGCGAAGAGCCGAGTGCGAGAACAGGAACCTCACCGGCTGCTCGAAGGACAGGAGGCGCTCCTTGTCCTTGAGGATCAAGTCGTATGCGGCAACGTCCTTGGACTGCCCCTTTTCGTCGCCGGTCTTGTGCACGTCGCCGTCGACGAGGCGCTTGCTCTTCTTGTCGATCGAGAAATAGCCCTGGTGCACGTCCCGGGCTTCGTCACGGCTGAGGTACTTCTTGTAGACCACTGTTGCGTCATCGAGCTGCAGCTCCCCAAGGACCTCCTCGACGACGGCGCTGTACTCCTCCTCGAACACTCGGGCGTAGTCGCCAAGGGTGTCCTCGCGGTCGTAGTCGCGGTACTTGGCGACCTCGTCGATGAAGAAGAGCGAAAGGACCTTGATGCCCTGGCTGAAAAGTTCACGCTCCTTGTCGATGTGCGCGCGGATCACTTCGCGGATCTGGATACGCCTCTTGGTCTCTTCGGTGACGTCGCGGTCGGCGAGCTGCCCGGCGACGACAACATCCCCACTGCTCAGCGTGATGGTGTCGTCGATCGCGCTGACGTCGATGACAACAAGGTCCTTGTACGCCTCGATACCGTTCGCGAGGTCATGGAGTCGGGTGCCCTTGGTGACCCGCTTGAGTTGCCGCTTGATCGGACCGCTTCTGGTCTGGACTTCCAGCTCGACGCGAGCCGTGGGCGGCTCGCCCTTCTTGACCTCGATCGCGTCAAGGTAGAGGTACGCCGTAGACCCGGCGAGCCCCCTCACCGTGATCCCACGCACCGCAATTTTCTTGACGAGCCTCTGGTTGTAGGCATCGAGCGCATCGAGCCGGTGAACTTTGGTGTGCTCCACCTTGTGCGTGGCCGAGTAGCGCAGCACCATCAGAGCGTTGAAGCGAGACAGAGCCTCAAGCGACTTCAGGGCGCTGATCTTCTGCGGTTCGTCGATGATCACGATGGGCCTGTTCGCGCTGATCACGTCAATCGGCCTTCGGGATTGGAAGTCGTCCAGCACGTCGTAGATGCGCCGGTTGTCCTTCCCCGTGGCATTGAAGGCCTGGATGTTGATGATCATCACCTGCACGCCGGCATCGGAGCTAAAGCGCTCAAGCTCATGCAACTGAGAGGAGTCGTAGATGAACGAGCGCGGCTTCGTGCCATAGGCCTGCTGGAAATGCTCAGCCGTTACGTCGAACGACTTCTTGACGCCCTCGCGGATCGCCACCGACGGAACCACGACGATGAACTTCGACCAGCCGTAACGCTTGTTCAGTTCCATGATCGTCTTGATGTAGACGTAGGTCTTGCCGGTTCCGGTTTCCATCTCGATATCGAGGTTGGGTGCACCTGGCGCGGCCTTGCTGTCGGCGACTTTCGGCGCCAATGGCAGGTTCCGCAACTTCTGCACTTGGTGAAGGTTGGCGAGCAACTGAGCCGCGGAGAGCTCGATCTCGGCGTTGCGCAGACCGGAGTCAGGAGTCGTGTTGGTCGCGAAGAGCGCCGGTGCGGTGCTCGACTTCACTTGGCCAGGGTCGATTCGGTATGAGATTCCGGCGCGTCGGGGCTGACCCGCGAACACGTCGACCACGGAGTCGACGGCCTCGGTCTGATATGGCTGAATCTTGAACTGCAGCTTCATCGGGGTCAGATAGCCTTGATCTCGGTCGCCGGTGACAGTTCCTTAAAGATCTGCTCCGCATTGATCCGAGCGTCGTCGGACATAAAGCTAGAGTCGCGAAAGACCGCCCTCAGCGGCTCGCGCTTGGCGAGAGCGCTCACCAAGTTGAGACTCACCTCGCCGTCGAAGCACGCGACCAGCGCGCCATCCTCAACTACGAAGACTTCGTGACCCTCGATCTGCTCGACGGCGATTGGAACGCCAACTTCCAGTCCCCAGTCGAGCAGAACCTGGAACAACAGGTCCTCGCCGGTGCGCCCGGCCTTCACGCTGTCCTCAAGGCCAACGAGGGACTGCTGATCGGTCTCGTCGGGTGTGCGAAGGACGTCGGCAAGGTTCGTTGAATCGACGCGCAGCGTGCGGAAGCCGCAGTCGAGCGCGCCGCCAGCTGGCCCGGCTTCATCAATCACCTTCGCGGCCGCTCGTCGTATGCGCTCACGCGAGAGATCTGCGATCGTCGCGTATCCTGCCCCACCCGCCTCGGACCTCGGCGCGGATTGCTCGTTCAGCTGCACCATGATGAACCGCCTGGATCCGCCGTCTTCGAGATTAAGCTGCATGACCGCGTCCGCCGTGCTTCCGGACCCGGCGAAGAAGTCCAACACCAGATCGTTCGGCCGGACGGTGACCTGCATGAGGCGCTTCAACAAGCGCGTCGGCTTCGGATAAGGGAAGTGTCCAGCACCGATCAGGCGCTCCACTTCCTCCTTCCCATGGCGATTGTCCCCAGCGAACTCCTTATCCCACAACGTCACCGGAACCAGCCCATCCTGGACTTCGGAGAGGTAGCGCTTCGCCATGGGGTATCCATCGCCCCGTCCCCACACCACGGCGCCTTCCGCCACCTTCTGTGCCCAAGACGATTCACTGAACCTCCAGTACTGACCCGGTGGGCGACGCAGAACTGTTCCATTGGGTTTAGTAATGGTGTAGTCGGCATCGTAAGGGTTGTTGGCGTAGATGGGATCCAGTTTCCACGGCCCCTTAGGGTCGTCGTCCGCATTCCGGTAAGCCTCTGTTGTCTCGCGAGGGAACAGCTGTCGATCCCAATGCTCGATACTGCGAGCGAACATCACAATATAGTCGTGGCTAACAGAGAAGCGCCGCGCCGAGTTCTTGCGGGTATGCACCTTCTCCCAGATCACCGTGGCAATATGATTATCGGCTCCGAATATTTCCGACATTGCTGCAACCAAGTTCGAAAGTTCCCCGTCATCTATAGACACCGCGATAGTGCCGTCCGTGCGAAGCAGGTTCCGCGCCAACTTGAGACGTGGGTAAATCATGCTCAACCAGTCCGAGTGGAAGCGGCCGTTGGACTCAGTGTTGGCAACGAGCCTCACCCCGTCTTCGCCGGTCTGTCCGGATCGGCGAAGGTATTCTTCGGTCGTCGTGGCAAAGTCGTCTTTGTAGATGAAGTCGTTGCCGGTGTTGTAGGGCGGATCGATATAGATTAGTTTCACCTTGCCGAGGTATGACTCCTGCAACAGCTTAAGCGCGTCAAGATTGTCGCCCTCGATGAAGAGATTCTTCGTGCTGTCGAAGTCCACCGACTCATCGCGAAGGGGACGCAGCGTTTTTGCGATCGGAGCGTTGGCGGCGAACGCCGCGGCTCGCTTGCCTGGCCAGTCGAGCTGATATCGCTCCTGGGGACCCTCCGCGAGGTGTTCGGACAGCTCCTGGCGGAGAAGATCGAAGTCGACCGCCCTGACCGGGTTTCCTTCCGCGTCGATGGTCTCGGTGATGACGCCTGGGAACAACTCCGCGATTTTCGCTACGTTGCTCGCCGTCAGGTCCGGTGACGTCATTCGAAGCTTCTCCACGGTGATCCTCAGTTCGTGTTGCCCGCGGGCGGGCTGGGGGTCCGGCTCGTGAGGTCCACGAGCATTGCCTGCTTGGTCTTTAAGGTCCGACGCAGCTCTACCTTCCGATTGAGCTGCGGTTCGTTGCGGAGCTTCCGCTCCAACGCGGTGATCTCGCGCTCGAGCGACTGAACGGCCAGAAGTCTGCGGACGATTTCCGACACCTGTTCGCCAGCACGCGACGCGACGGGCGACAACGGCTGCAGGAGCGCCGTGTACATGCTCGCCAAGTCGATTGCCGCCGGGAGCAGGATTCGGTCGCCGGGTGCGGGTTGCCAGGAGGTGCTGAGATAGGGGCCCAGTTTCGGGTCACCGGTACCGAGCTGCTTGTGGGCAGCGACCATGCGGATGGTCCCGTTGGCGCCCTCGCCCCGGCTGATCTCGAAAATGATCGGAGTTCGGACCGCCTTGTCGATGGCAGCGAGCACGCTCTCCGCGACGTCCTCTTCCTTGGCTCCAATCTCGAAGACCTGGATCTCTGGGACCTCAACGCTGCCCGCAAGGTTGATCGTCGATTCGGCGAGCTTGTAGGCCCATGTGATCCGTCGTACGTCGGAGACGAAGCGGTCCTTGACCGTTGATCCGATGCTCGCGTGCTCGTAGAATTTGCTTTTGGGAACCGTGCGGCCGAACCTGGCTGCGGACGGCCAGCGATAGAGGGGATCCCTCATGTGGTGCCCTGCGCTGGGTCCACGATGGCGATGAAGGCGATGAGCTCGAAATCGTCCAGTCCGCCGATGGTCTGGGTGAGCGCGGTCGTAGCTCCGTCGGAGAAGAGGCTGTCCAGGTCGCGTTCGGCCGTCACGTCGACCATCGAGCTGATCGCCGCGGTGAGCAGCTCCGAGTAGTGCCCCATCTCAGCGCCCTCGTTGGTGGCCGAGTTGAAGATTCGCGTGACCGCACTGACCGGCTCGTCGTGGGGGCGGCATCCGGCACGGATGAGGTCGAGGAGGTACTTGACCTCCGTGTGGTCGGCGATGACGTTGCCGTCGCCGTTGAGGTAGACGAGGTAGTGCGGGTGGAGTCGGTTGCCGCGGTTGATGCTCTTGTCGGCGTTCACATTGCGAAGGACGAAGAGCGCTCCCGGCTTGAGTCCCTTGTCCGCTTGGGCCGGCACGACGGCATGGAGCCCCTTGGGCGCGCTGGCGAGGTCGCCGTACTCCTTGATGTAGCCCAGGAGATCCATCCGGAAGTCGTTGAGGCCCAGGTCGGTGATCGAGACTCCGGTGCGGACGTCTTCGAGCTCGATGACCTCGTTCTGCAGCTTGCGGAGCTGTTCCTTACGGAAGGCAGCGTCGCCGTCCTCCAAGGTCAGTACGTTGTCATCGGCGGTTCCCGCTAGGTCAGCGATGACCATGCGGTTCTCGACCCGTTCCTTCAGGTTGATGTACTCGTCCAGCGAGATGTCGGGCCAGAAGTTGACCAGCTGGATGTACGTATTCGTGGAACCGATGCGGTCCACGCGACCGAAACGCTGGATGATCCGGACCGGGTTCCAGTGGATGTCGTAGTTGACGAGGTAGTCACAGTCCTGGAGATTCTGGCCTTCGCTGATCACGTCGGTGGCGATCAGCACGTCGAGCTCGCCGGTCGCCTTAGGCATGGTCAGGTGTCGCTGCTTTGACTTCGGCGAGAAGAGCGTGAGCACCTGTTGGAAGTCATAGCCGGGACCGAGCGTGGTCTTCGCGGCGTGACCGCCGCCGGTGACCAGGGCCGACTCAAGGCCAGCCTTGCTCAGGCGCGGAGCGAGTTCCCGGTAGAGGTACTCGGCGGTGTCGGCGAAGGCCGAGAAGATGAGCACCTTGCGGTTGCCCTCGTTGATCGGCTGAGCGGCCTTGCCGGCGACCAGGTCGGTCAGTACCCGGAGCTTGCGGTCGTGCTCGGGTGTGACCCTCCGCATCTCGTCGAGCAGTGCGCGGAGGGTCTCACGGTCGTTCCACAGGTCGCGTCGCCACGACTCAACGTCAACGTCATCGAGATCGATCTTGATGTTCTCGCCGAACGAGAGAGCGTCGGCGCCCACGGCGTCCTCGTCATCGACGTCCAGGCCAGCGAAGTCGATGTTCATGTCGGCGATTGCACCCTCGTGAGAGTCGAGCCGGCCCAACGTGTGGTCGACGGCTCCCTCGATCTTCGCGAGGGTGAGCCGAAAGGCCTCGACCGAGCTCTCCAACCGCTTCAGCAAATTGACGGTCATGAGCTTCTTCAGCCCCTGCTCGCGGCCCCGCTGCCCGAGGTTTGACCGCGCCGTTCCACCCTCAATGTTGTACAGGTCGTCGTACTTCTGCACTCGGCTGTCGAGTACGTACTTCAACGGCGTGTACACGGCGAGCGTTAGCGCCTGCAGTTGCTCGAAGATCTCCTTAAACGTCGGGACATCCGGGAGGTCAGTAAGCGGCTCACGGATAGAGGCCGGCGGCATGCGCTCCGGAAACGCGCCGATCTCGGTGGTGTCGTAGAACGCCTGGATGTGCTTGCGTGACCGTGCGATGGTGACCGAGTCGAGCAACTCGAAGAAATCGAAGTCGAGCATCTTTAAGATGGTGGCGGGGGTGCGAGACTCCGGCGGTAGCTTTGACCACTCGTTGAACGCCCGTTGGGCATCACTGAAGACCCTCTCCACGGTTGTGGACAGGCTGAGATGCTTCGCCAGGTTCTCCGACTCGCCCTCATAGGCGAGCTGGAGCTGGTTCTTGAGGTCGTTGAACCGGTTGTTGACCGGCGTCGCCGACAGCATGAGCACCTTGGACTTCACGCCCTCGCGGATCACCTGCCGCATCAGCCGCTGGTAGCGGGATTCCTTCTCCTCCGCATAGTCGGCGTTGCGGAAGTTATGGGACTCGTCGATGACGACCAGGTCGTAGTTGCCCCAGTTCACTCGGTCAAGCCGGAGTCCCCCAGACTCACCCTTGGTGCGGGACAAGTCGGTGTGAGCGAGGACGTCATAGTTGAAGCGGTCCTTGGCGAAGATGTTCGTCGTCAAGTTCGCGTTGTAGTTCGTCCAGTTCTCCGCCAGCTTCTTCGGGGCCAGCACCAGCACCGACTTGTTGCGCAGCTCGTAGTACTTGATCACAGCGAGGGCTGTGAAGGTCTTACCGAGGCCGACGCTGTCAGCGAGGATGCAACCATTGTAGGTCTCGAGCTTGTTGATGATCCCGGTCGCAGCGTCGCGCTGGAAGTTGTAGAGCGAGTTCCAGACCGCCGTCTCTTTGTAGCCCGTGCGATCGTTGGGCAGCACGTCCTCGCTGATGTCGTCGAGGAACTCAGCGAACAGGTTGTAAAGGATCAGGAAGTAGATGCGCGCCGGGGAGTTCTCGGCGTACACGCTGGCGATGTGGTCGTAGACGGCGTCGGTGACGTCATCGAGCTGGTCTGGGTTGTGCCAGATTTGGTCGAACAGACGGACGTACTGCGCGGTCATCGGCGCATCGTCGACCCGGTGAACCATGTTCGAGACAGCGTTGCCGCGCTCGTAGCCGAGGTCTGCCGTCGTGAACCCCTGGAGCGGCATGTAGGCAGTCTTTTCGTCGACCACGGCGAACTGCTGCATCGGATTGCCGGTTGAGTTGGACCGGAACATGGCCTTGCGGCGCACCCAGTCCGCGCACTCCCGTGCGATCGCGCGCTGCGTCAGCTTGTTTCGCAGGCGGATCTCGAACTCCGAGCCGTAGAGGCTCGACTCTCCACCCTTGGCATGGGGAATGAAGAACTCACGGCGCTCCTTGCGGAGCTTGTCCGTGGCCTTGCTCGTGACGAAGGACGGTGCCGTGAATATGAACTCCAGTTGGGTGACCTGCTCGAGCTCCTTACGGAGCGCCTCGAACGCGAAGATGGAGAATGTCGACGCCGCGATGCGGACCTTCGACCCGGGCGCGATCGCCCCCTTGAGATCGTCTCCGAGCAACTCGTTGACATTGTCGATGATCCTCATGCGCCACCCCGTGAAACTCGCGCAGCTCGGTCAGCGTCCGCCTGTCCCCGGCACCGACTTAGCCGCACCTTGGTCGCTCTTGCACGCGCAGAGGGGCCAGCCCCGCCGGTAGGGATCACCGGTGCTGCGGCGCCCCGGAGGCCACCTCCACCAACGATCGGCTGCGCCGAATCGCTCGTCACTAGGTCAGCGAGGCCGATCAGCTCGGCTGCTCGTGAGCTCTTGAGGATCACGATCGACATTTGGACTGGCACCTCCTCAGCCGGACAGTACATACGGGTACGGGAAGATTCGATGACCCACGGAGCACGTGCGCGCAGCCGTGCCAGGTGAGCAGGTCCGTCGCCGAGTAGCGCGTGCCGCCGTCGACCTGGTCCATCGATCCTCCGTCGTCCGTGGGTCGGCGAGGCGTCGGTGCGACCTCGTGGCGAATGAGACCGGGCGGTAGTGACACGTTCCGGATTCGTGTGAACGGGTCGGGCGACGACGCGAGCCGCGCCCTCTCGCTCATCGCGACCAGGCGGTCACCTCACCTCGGTGCGAACCGGCTCGAGGAGGAAGAGCTCCTGGGTGCTGTTGTAGTCACCGACTCGGGCGACTATGCGGAGGTTGTCCCCGGCGCCGAGGGTGTCCGGGACGTGCGGGCCCGTGAGGTGCAAGTCGTAGCTGATGTTGACGTCACGGAACTGGAAGTTCGGCCCGGACGAGGCCGTCGGGCTGGAGTCCCCGGCATAGATCAGCAGGTCATACCTGGTCTTGTAGCTGCCGTGGAAGTTCATGGAGGCGATGTTGCCGTCGAACTCGATGGTCCGGCCCCGGTACTCGGCCGCGAACTCCCCGACCGCTGCGTCGCCCGGCTGTTCGAGGGCCAGTAGCGCGGCGAGATCCGCGTTGTTCTCCACCGTCAGGGTCTCGTCAGCGGCGGGAGTCGTAGGGACAGCCGAGCTGGTCGCCGCCGGTGCCTGGTTCGCCAAGGGGTCTGCAGTGGACCCTGCGTTGGTCGCGGACGCGGTCGGCTGTGAGGTGCTGCCGCCCCGCGTTCCGACGAAGGCGCTCCCCCCGATGACCACGGCGAGCAGGACCACGACGGCCGACACGGCCAGCAGCTGCACCTCCGGCTCCAGGCGGCGGAACGCCGCCAACACCGTTGCGCCGAACGTCTTCGGCTTGACACGTCGGAACGTCAGCTCGGTCCGCAGCACTCCCTGGTCCCGGCGCTCGAGCTCCCAGCCGTCCCGCTCCCGCTTTGCGATCGCCTTGGCCTCCGTGCCTCGCAGTGCCTGCACGGACGTGGACTCGTACTGCGTGTCGTCGACCACGGCGGGGACCGTAAGCGCGTCGGACCGCGCACCGTGGGTGCCGCTCGGCCGGCGTCGCGCCACTTCTTCCTCGCCGGGCACAGCAGGAGCAGCGACCGCCTCACTCCCCATGGGTGTCAGGCACGTCGACCACGCCGTCCCGCCGCTCGCGTCATCGTCGAAGCCGTTTATGACGTCACTACCTGCTGTCGGCCTTGCTGAGGGCTTCCGGCGGCACGCCCGATTCGTTAAGCCCCGAGGTCATGACGCAGGCCCCACTGATCCCGCATGCGCGTTCTGGTACTTCCCGTTCGGCTTCGTCTCCAGGCTCCTCGGCGCGGCCGCCGACCGGCTCGGCCAGCGCCGCGTCCTCGTCCCCGTCGGGCTCATCAACGCCGCCGTGCTCGGCGCCTTCGTTCTCGTCGTCGCCAGCACCGTTCCGGACCTGGTGCTGCTCGCGATGTCCGTCCTGAGCGGGGCCTATGCGCCGTATATCGCTCCGATGTCCCGCACCCGCCTCGTCCCCATCTCTAGCGGAACATCCGGCCGGGCGACGACGACTGCCCGATTCGCTCCAGCACGATGCCTGGACACCAGCCAGCGCAGCGCACCGCGTGTCGAGTCAGTTGATTCGGTCGCGCACCCAGCCGTGGAAGGCGCTCAGATGGTGCTCAGCCGGAACCAGCACGCCTCCGGCCGCGTACGCCCGCGAGCTCATCCCGGGTTGGGTGCGCTCGCAGGCGGCGAAGTCCTGCAGGTTGACCCGGTGGAACAGCTCGACCGACCTCCCGACGTCCGAGCCGGACGAGACCACCTCGGGCGCGTACAACCAGTCGCACTCCACCTGCGTGGTCAACGGCCAGCGGCGTCATCCGCAGCACGATCACGTGGTCGGGCACCAGGTTCAGGAACACCGTCGGCTTGATCGTGGCCGCGTAGTACCGGCGGTCCTGGTCGGCGCCGACGCCCGGCAGCGCCGGGAAGCCGGCGCTCCCGTCGACGGTGAAGCCCTGCGCGTCCTGCGCGAACTCCGCCCCGTGCCCGACGAAGGACTGCGCGGCGTACCCCCGGGCGAACTCCGGCAGCACGTGGGTGAGCTCGGGATGGATCGTCGCGCAGTGGTAGCACTCCATGAAGTTCTCGACGATGAGCTTCCAGTTGGCGCGCACGTCGTACCGGATGCGCCGCCCCAGGGTCAGCCGCTCGACGTCGTAGCCCTCGATCGCCGCCGGGGCGCCCAGCCGCTCGGTCACCGCGCCCTGCACGTCCCGCTCGAACGACGGCGGCTCGTCGGCCAGGCACACCCAGGCGTAGCCGAGCCACTCCCGCAGCTGCACCGGCACCAACCCGTTCGCGACCCGGTCGATGTCGGGCATGTTCCGCAGGTTCGGCGCACCGACCAGCGTCCCGTCCAGCCCGTAGGACCACGCGTGGTACGGACACCTCAGCGTCCGCTTGGTCTGCCCGGACTCCTCGGTGCACACCAGCGCCCCGCGGTGCCGGCAGACGTTGAGGAACGCCCGGAGCTCGCCGTCCCGACCCCGGACCACCAGCACGCTCTCCAGGCCCACCTGGACCCGGCGGAAGCTCCCCGGATCGGCGAGCTCGGCACTGCGGACGGCGCAGCACCACATCGCCTCGACACCCGGGTCTGCTCCCGGGCGAAGACGTCCGGTCGGTGTAGTACCGGCCGGGCAGGGTCGTGAGGAGGGTTGCCGGCCGAGCCGCGTCGGCAGGGGGCTGGAAACCAGTACACAACCTGTCGTTAGACGGTGAACGGCACGCCCAGGTCGGCCAGCAGCTCGGGTGCCCAGGCGCCGGGCAGATGAACAGCTGCCCGGCGGTGTACTCCCCCGCCGAGGGCCTTTTCCGCCACGCGGGACGACGTCCTGTGCGACCCACCTTCGCTGCCTAGCGTGACCCGTACCACTATGCGAGGGAGCGGACATGGCTGTGGGCTTCGAACTGATGGACCCGACCGAGCAGGCCGCGGTCGAGGGCGGGGCGGTGCTGCTCGCCGACCGGCCGGCCGACCTGCGGGGCAAGCGCCTCGTGCTGATGGACAACGGCAAGCACAACGCCCGTGAGCTGCTGGAGGCGGTCTTCGCGCTCGTCGAGCCGGAGCTGGCGCCGTCCGAGGTGATCTGGAAGCAGGTGCCCGCCACCTGGCCGGCGGCCGACGAGATGCTCGACGAGATCGCCAAGGAGTGCGACCTCGTCATCGAAGCGGTCGGTGATTAGGGCAGTTGCAGCGCGGCCAGTGTGGCCGACGTCATCCTGATGGAGAAGCGCGGAATCCCGTCGGCAGCGATCTGCACCGACGCATTGAAGGCGAGCGCCGATGCCATGGCGCGCATCCAGGGCGCTCCGGACTACAAGTTCGCGATCGTCCCCCACCCGGTGAGCAGCCTGGACCCCGACGGCGTCGCGGCCCACGCGAAGCTGGCCGCGCCCCAGGTGCTCGCGATCCTGCGCGGGGAGGTCTCATGACCGAGCAGAAGACCGGCCTCAGCCCCGAGGACCTCATCGCCGCGATCGAGGAGTGCCACGCCAACGGCTGGACCGACGGCCTCCCCGTCGTCCCACCCATCCCGAGCCTGGTGCACCGCTTCCTGGAGCACACCGACCGCTCGCCGTCCGAGGTCATCTGGACGATGAAGCAGGTCAAGCGCGGCTGCACCGTCCAGGCGGCGGCGATCAACGCCGCCATGGCCGGCTGCCTCCCCGAGCACTTCCCGGTCGTGCTGGCCGCGCTCGAGGCCGCGGTCGACGAGGGCTGGCCGGCCCTCGGCGGCTGGCAGAGCACCACCGGCGGCGGCCCGATGCTCATTGTCAACGGACCCGTCCGCACCGAGCTCGGCTTCAACGCCAAGGGCAACGTGTTCGGGCCGGGCTTCAGGGCCAACGCCACGGTCGGCCGGGCGATGCGGCTGATCATCATGAACGCCTACGGCATCCGCCCGCACGAGTTCGACCAGGCCACCCAGGGCTGGGTCGGCAAGTTCTCCCTCTGCATCGCGGAGAACGAGGAGGAGAGCCCCTGGGAGCCGCTGTCGGTCACCCTCGGCCACGACGCCGGTGTGAGCACCGTGTCGGTGCTGCACTCCCGCAGCACCGAGCACGTCGACAACCGCAACACCGGCGACGCCCACTCGGTGCTCAACGACATCGCCGACACCTGCGGCCGGATCGGGCCGATGACCCGCCGGTACCGCCGGGTCGGCGTCGTCATCGGACCGGAGCACGCGCAGCTGCTGTCCCGGCACGGCATGTCCAAGCAGGACGTCCGGGAGTACCTGGCCGAGCACAGCGGCCGGACGGCGGGCACCCTGCGCGCCGCCGGCCGGGGCGAGTCGACCGCCGTCTTCCAGAACCACCCCGGCGCCTCGGTGTTCGACGAGGCGAAGGCGTCCGAGATCGGGCAGATCCCGGACGACGACCTGGTGACGACGCTGCGCACCCCGGACGACGTCATCGTGGTGGTGGCCGGCGCCGCCAACGCCGGGATCTCCACGGTAGTGCAGACGCTGGGCTTCCCGACCAAGACGATCGGCACCGCGGTCGTCCGCAGCTGACCGACCGGCGTTGTGCGCTCGATGTCGGTTCCCTCGACCGGAACCGACATCGAGCGCACAC
>NZ_JBJHAQ010000016.1:0-97103 GCF_054051115.1 Modestobacter sp. SYSU DS0904
CGATCCGCGACGCCTCGGCCGGCGCCACCCGCACGTGCCCGATCAACCACGACCGCATGCTCTTCAGCGCATCCCGCTCACACGCCTGCGTGCTCTCCGCATGCCGCACCGTGCGGGTCAGCTCGGCATCCAGCCGGTTCCGGGCGGCCACCAGCACCGCCGTCCGATCCAGCACCGCCCGGTCGGACAATCCGTGCAACCCCGGACCAGCCAGCGCATCCAGCGCCGCGGTCAGCTCGTCCAGCCCCGCCGCCGGCAACTCGGCGACCACGTTCGGCGTAGGGGCATCCAGCGTCAAAGAGTCGCGCACGGACACCTCCCGTCATTCGAATGTGTGTTCGAAGTCTAGCGGCACTCGAGGTGTCAGACCAGTCGAATCCCCAGGTCAGACGCTTGTCCACAGATGCGACGCGGACCTTGACGGTGGACGGGCGAGCCGTTCCCCACCGGGCCACCATGGACCCGTGGACGAGCAGTTGACCCGGGCGCTGGCCCGCGTGCTGGCCGACCTGTCGGCGACCGGGGCACCCGTGCCGCGCATCGAGGCCCGTGACTGGCCGGACGACCCCGGCCGGGCCGGCGCGATGCTGTGGAGCGCCGACGGGAGCGGCCAGGGGGTCGCCGTCAGCCTCGGTCAGCCGTACGACCAGCAGGTGGCCGAGGTGGCCGACACCGTGCAGGAGTGGGCCATCGAGGCGCTGTGGGCCTCTCGGCCGACGAACTGGCCGCCCTGCCCGCGGCACCCGGCCACGCACCCGCTCGCCGCCACGCTGCGGGACGGCGAGGCGGTGTGGGCCTGCCCGCGCGACGGCGTCGCCGTGTCCGCCGTCGGTGCGCTCGGCTGAGGGCTCAGTCGGGCAGCAGGAACCTCGCCGCTTCGCGCACGTGACCCATCGCCGTCCGGGCGTAGGCCGGGCTGGCCCCGGCCAGGCCGCAGGACGGCGTCAGGGTCACGGCCTCGTGCAGGTGCTCGACCGGGAAGCCCAGCTCCCGCCACCACGACTGCACCCGGCTGGCGGTCACCTTCGGCGCTCCCAGCGTCGCGTCGGTCCCCGGCACGACCCCGACGAGCAGGTGCGTGCCCGCCTCGACCGCGGTGCCGATGTCGTCGAGGTCCTGCACCATCCCGAGGTCGAACGAGACGGCGGCGGCACCGGCGGCGCGGAAGAGCTCCAGCGGCGCCCGGTTGGCGCAGCAGTGCACGACCACGGGTACCGCGATGCGGCCCACCACGTCGGCGAGCTCCTCCTCGACCACCTGCGCCTCGACCGCGGCCAGCTTGCCGAACCCGCTGACCGTGGGCAGCCCGCCGAGCAGCACGGCGGGTACCGAGGGCTCGTCGAGCTGGACGACGACCGAGGCACCGGGCACCCGGCCGGACACCTCGGCGACGTGCGCGGCGATGCCCTCGGCCAGTGACTGGGCCAGGTCACGCCGGGCCCCGGCGTCGACGACGGCACGGTCACCCCGGGTGCGCTCCAGCCCGGCGGCCAGCGTCCAGGGGCCGGTCACCTGCACCTTGAAGGGGCCGGTGTAGCGGTCGGCGACCTCGTGGAGGGCATCGAGGTCGCGGGCGAGCATCTCCCGCGCCCGGCGCTGGTCGTTCCCGGGGCGCGGCACCAGCCGCCAGCCGGCCGGGGTGAGGTCGACGGCGAGGTCGACCAGCAGACCGGCGGAGCGGCCGATCATGTCCGCCCCGGCACCGCGCCCGGGCAGCTCGGGCAGGTGCGGGAAGTCCGGCAGCTCCCCGAGCGCCACCCGCATCGCCTCGACCGGATCCGTGCCCGGCAGCGACCCGACCCCCGAGGCAGGCCCCCAGGCCGCGGGACCCGCCCCTGCGGCCTGGTCCCCGCCACCGTCCTGGGCGTCCGGAGGGCGGGGTCCTTCTTCAGTCGGCGAGGCCACGCCGCCGACCGTAGCCCGCCCGCGTCCTGGCCCACCGGCCGCCACCACGGCGGGCGCCGACCCGGCCCGCGCGCCGCGCGGGGACGGGCCTGGTCACCCCGCGAGGGAGACGGCGGCCTGGCCGAGCACCCGGTCACCACGGGCCGGGTCCGGCTCGTAGAGCACCGCCGACTGGCCCGGCGCGACGCCGCGCTGGGGGCGCCCGAGCTCGATCCGCAGCCCGCCGTCGTCGGCCGCGGAGACCGAGCAGGGCACGGGTGCGCCGTGGGCGCGCAGCTGGACCTCCGCGGTGAGCGGCAGCGTGGGAACGGCCCCGGTCCACGTCGGCGCCCCGGTGCGCACCTCGCCGACCTCCGCCTGCTCGGCGGTGCCGACGGTCACCGTGCGGCTGACCGGCTCGATGCCCAGCACGTAGCGCGGCCGCTGGTCGCCGGTGGAGATCCCCAGCCCGCGCCGCTGCCCGACGGTGAACCCGTAGGCGCCGGCGTGGGTGCCGACGGTCTGCCCCGTCAGCGCGTCGACCACCGGCCCGGGCTGCTCCCCCAGCCGGCGGGCGAGGAAGCCGCGGGTGTCGCCGTCGGCGATGAAGCAGATGTCGTGCGAGTCGGGCTTGGCGGCCACCGCGTAGCCCCGCTCGGCGGCCAGCTCGCGCACCCGCTCCTTGGTCATGCCGCCCAGCGGGAAGGCGGCGCCGGCCAGCTGCCCGGCGGTCAGCACGCCCAGCACGTAGGACTGGTCCTTCGCCGCGTCCACCGAGCGGCGCAGCTCGCCGTCGGCCAGCCGGGCGTGGTGCCCGGTGACGACGGCGTCGAAGCCCAGTGCCTGCGACCGGTCGAGCACCGCGGAGAACTTGATCTTCTCGTTGCAGCGCAGGCAGGGGTTGGGCGTGCGACCGGCGGCGTACTCGGCGACGAAGTCCTCGACGACGTCCTCACGGAACCGCTCGGCCAGGTCCCACACGTAGAACGGGATGCCGAGGGCGTCGGCGACCCGCCGGGCGTCGTGCGCGTCCTCGACGCTGCAGCACCCCCGCGACCCGCTGCGCAGCTGCTGGCGGTCCGGGGACAGCGCCAGGTGCACCCCGGTGACGTCGTGCCCGGCCTCGACCGCCAGCGCGGCGGCGACCGCCGAGTCCACCCCGCCGCTCATCGCGGCGATGACCCGCACGGTCAGTGCCGCCCGGTGCCGGCCCGGCGGGCCCGCTCGACGACCGGCGCGACCACCTCGAGCACCGCGTCGACGTCGCCGTCGGTGGAGGTGTGGCCGAGGCTGAAGCGCAGCGAGCTACGGGCCCGCGCGGCGTCCGCCCCGGTGGCGAGCAGAACGTGGCTCGGGCGCGCGACGCCGGCGCTGCACGCCGACCCGGTCGAGCACTCGATGCCGCGCGCGTCGAGCAGCATCAGCAGCGCGTCGCCCTCCGCGCCGGGGAAGGACAGGTGCGCGTTGCCGGGCAGCCGGCCCGGCCCACCCGCCACGACGTCGTCCAGCAGCGGCCCGTTGAGCTGCGCGTCGGGCACCTGGGCGACGACGCCGGCCACCAGCCGGTCGCGCAGCGCGGCGATCCGCGCGCCGCGCTCGACCCGGTCTGCGACGGCCAGCTGCGTCGCGGTGGCGAGCCCGACGATCGCGGCGACGTCGAGGGTGCCCGACCGCACGTCGCGCTCCTGGCCCCCGCCGTGCAGCAAGGGGGTGCACTCGGCGTCGCGGCGCAGCAGCAGCGCGCCGGCGCCCATCGGCCCGCCCAGCTTGTGCCCGGTCATGGTCAGCGCGTCGACGCCGCTGGCGGTGAAGTCCACGGCCAGCTGGCCGACGGCCTGCACCGCGTCGGTGTGCAGGGGGACGCCGACGGCGTGCGCCACCTCGGCCAGCGCGGCGACGTCGCTGACCGCACCGATCTCGTTGTTGGCCCACATGACGCTGACCAGCGCCACGTCGGTGCCCGCGCCGAGCGCGTCGGCCAGCGCCTCGGGGGTGATCCGGCCGCTGGGCTCGACGCGCAGCCAGGTGACCTCGGCGCCGTCGTGCTTCTCCAGCCACTCCACGCTGTCCAGGACGGCGTGGTGCTCGGCCGGGCTGGCCACGATCCGGCGGCGCCGGTCGTCGGTGCCCCGCCGCGCCCAGTACAGGCCCTTGACGGCGAGGTTGTCGCCCTCGGTGCCACCGGCGGTAAACAGCACCTCCGAGGGGCGCGCGCCCAGGGCCGCGGCGAGCTGCTCGCGCGACTGCTCGGCCACCCGCCGGGCCTCCCGCCCGCTGGCGTGCAGCGAGGAGGCGTTGCCGACCCGGCCCAGCTGCGCGGCCATCGCCTCGACGGCCGCCGGCACCATCGGGGTGGTGGCGGCGTGGTCCAGGTAGGTCATGGCTGGTCCAGGTAGGTCATGGCACCGGCAAGCGTAGGCGCCGCTGGACGGCCCCGGTCGCCGGGCGCCCGGCTGGTGGAAGCGCACGCGTCGGGCACCGACCCGGGGTCGGTGCCCGACGGCACGCAACATGCTGGAGCGGCCTCGCTCAGCGGCTCGCCGCGAGCTCGCGAGGGGCGAGGAGAGCGAGGTCCTTCACTTGCGGGCGGCGATCTGCTCGGTCGCCGCGGGGACGACGGTGTTCAGGTCACCGACCACCCCGAAGTCGGCCAGCTCGAAGATCGGCGCCTCGGGGTCCTTGTTGACCGCGACGATCGTCTTCGACGTCTGCATCCCGGCCCGGTGCTGGATCGCCCCGGAGATGCCCACCGCGATGTACAGCTGCGGGGAGATGGTCTTGCCGGTCTGCCCCACCTGGAAGGTGTGCGGGTAGAAGCCGGAGTCGACCGCCGCGCGCGAGGCACCCACGGCGCCGCCGAGGGCGTCGGCGAGCCCCTCGATGACGGCGAAGTTCTCCGCGCTGGCCACCCCGCGGCCACCGGAGACGACGATCGACGCCTCGGTGAGCTCCGGGCGGCTGCTCTTCTGCTCCACCACCCGCTCGACCACGCGGGTCTGCCGGGCCTGCTCGGAGACCGAGACCGCGACGGCCTCCTCGGTGCCGGCCGCGGGGGCGGGCTCGGCGGTGACCGAGTTGCCGCGCAGGGTGTAGATCGGCGTCCCGACCGTCACCTTCGAGTGCACGACCGTCGCCCCGGCGAAGGCCACCTGGGTGGCGGTGCCGTCGGCGGCGATCTCGGTGACGTCGGTGAGGAAGCCACTGCCGGTCTTGATGGCCAGCCGGCCGGCGATCTCCTTGCCCTCCGACGACGACGGGATCACCACCGCCGCCGGCTGCTTCTCCGCGACCAGCTGGGCGAGCACCTCGGCCTTCGGGGCGACCAGGTAGTCGTCGACGTCGTCGGACTCGGCGACGTAGACCTTCGCCGCGCCGTACTCGGCCAGCTGCTCGCGCACCGACGCGGCGGTGCCGGGGGCGCCGAGCACCACCGCCGAGGGCTCGCCGAGCGCGCGGGCGGCGGTCAGCGCCTCGAGCGTCGTCTTGCGCGCACCACCACCGGCCGGGTTCAGCTCGGCCAGGACCAGGACCTCTGCCATGTTCCGCTGCTCCTCTTCCTCGGGGTCCGGCTCAGACGATCTTCTGCTCGGCGAGGAAGCCGACCAGCTTGTCGGCGCCGTCGCCCTCGTCGGCGACCTTCACGCCCTCGCCCTTGGGCGGGCGGCCGGCGAAGTCGACGACGGCGCTGGTGGCGGTGGCCAGGCCGACGGTCGCCGGGTCGATGCCCAGATCGGCGAGGGTCAGCGTCTCCACCGGCTTCTTCTTGGCCGCCATGATCCCCTTGAACGAGGGGTACCGGGGCTCGTTGATCGTGTCCCAGGTGGAGACGATCGCCGGCAGCTGCGCCTCCAGGGCCCAGTAGCCGCCGTCGGTCTGCCGCTCGACCCGGGCCGTCGTGCCCTCCACGGTCAGCTTGCGGGCGCCGGACAGCTGCGGGATGCCCAGCCGCTCGGACAGCAGCGCGGGCATGACCGAGACCTGGCCGTCGGTCGACTCGGCACCGCAGAGCACCAGGTCGTACTGCAGCCGGGACAGCGCGGCGGCGAGCACGGCGCTGGTCTGCGGGGCGCAGGCGCCGTGCATCCCCGGGTCGCTGACGTGCACGGCCTTGTCGGCGCCCATCGACAGCGCCTTGCGGATCGCGTCGGTGGCGGTGTCTGGGCCGACGGTCAGCACGGTCACCTCGCCGCCGTGCGCCTCCTTGAGGGTCAGCGCCTCCTCGATGGCGTACTCGTCCATCTCGTTGATGACGTTGTCGGCGGTGGCCCGGGCGACGGTGTTGTCCGCCGGGTCCAGCTTCCGCTCGCTGCCGGAGTCGGGGACCTGCTTGACCAGAACGACGATGTCCATCGTCAGACGACCTCCGCGGTGCTTCGTCGGGGCGCGGGCGGGGCCCGCCTCGCGCCGATCATCGAGGTTACTCACCGGTAACGACGCCGGGGAGGGTGGGCCCCGTCACGTCGGAGGGTGCCACTCCCCCGTCGCGGCGAAGTGCTCGAGGGTCCGGGTGCACGGTCCGAGGTCCAGTCCGCGCTCGGCCACCCACGTGTCGGAGTGGTAGGTGTCGGCGTAGCGCTCGCCGCCGTCGCACAGCAGCGTGACGACGCTGCCGGTGCGGCCCGCGGCCAGCATCTCCGCCACCAGGCCGAAGGCGCCCCACAGGTTGGTGCCGGTCGAGCCGCCCGCCCGCCGTCCGGTGACCCGCTGGAGGTGCCGCATCGCCGCGAGCGAGCCCTCGTCGGGCACGCACACCATCCGGTCGACGATCGTCGGCACGAACGACGGCTCCACCCGCGGGCGGCCGATCCCCTCGATCCGCGACCCGCGCGCGGTGGCGGCCGGGTCGCCGTCCCGCCAGCCGGCGAAGAACGCCGACCCCTCGGGGTCGACGACGGCCAGCCGGGTGGGCAGCCGGCGGTAGCGCACGTACCGGCCGATCGTGGCGCTCGTGCCGCCGGTCCCCGCGCCGACGACCACCCACTCCGGCACCGGGTGGCGCTCCCGGGCCAGCTGGTCGAACACCGACTCGGCGATGTTGTTGTTGCCCCGCCAGTCGGTGGCCCGCTCGGCGTTGGTGAACTGGTCCAGGTAGTGGCCGCCGGTCTCCGCGGCGATCCGGCGCGCCTCGTCGTAGACGCTGCCGGCGTCGGCGACCAGGTGGCACCGGCCGCCGTGGAACTCGATCAGCGCGATCTTCTCCGGGCTGGTGGCCGCGGGCATGACCGCGACGAAGGGCAGCCCGAGCATCCGCGCGAAGTAGGCCTCGCTGACCGCGGTCGACCCGCTGGAGGCCTCCACCACGGTGCTGCCCTCGTGCAGCTGTCCGGAGCAGAGCGCGTAGAGGAACAGCGATCGCGCCAGCCGGTGCTTGAGGCTGCCGGTGGGGTGGGTCGACTCGTCCTTGAGGTACAGGTCGATGCCCCACTCCGGGGGCAGCGGGAAGACCAGCAGGTGGGTGTCTGCGCTGCGGTGCGCGTCGGCCTCCACCAGCGCCACCGCGCGCTCGACCCAGGCCCGGCCGGTGGGGTCGGAGCGGTCGAGGTCGACGGGGACGGTCACCGGCCGGTGAAGGTGGCCTTGCCCGGGCCGTGCTCGAGGAACGAGCGCATCCCGGTCTTCTGGTCCTCGGTGTCGAACAGCTCGGCGAACAGCCGGCTCTCCAGCTCCAGCCCGGCGGCGAGGGAGCCGTCGAGCCCCTCGTCGATCGCGCGCTTGGCCGCGGCCAGCGCCAGCGGCGGGCCGGCGGCGAACTTGCGGGCCATCGCCAGGGCGGTGGCGTACACGTCGTCGTCCGGGACGACGGCGTCGGCCAGCCCCATCTCCAGCGCCTCCTCGGCGCCCACGTGCCGGCCGGTGAAGACCAGGTCCTTGGCCTTGGCCGGGCCGACCAGCCGGGCCAGCCGCTGGGTGCCGCCGACACCCGGGATCACCCCGAGCTGGATCTCCGGCTGCCCCACCTTGGCGCCGCGGCCCATGATCCGGAAGTCGGCGCACAGCGCCAGCTCGTAGCCGCCGCCGAGGGCGTAGCCGGTGATCGCGGCGATCACCGGCTTCGGGATGCGGGCGACCGTGGTGAACGAGTTGGTCAGCTCGCGGCCCCAGGCGACCATGCTCGCGCCGGTCAGCTGCGACATCGCCTTGATGTCGGCCCCGGCGGCGAACACCCGCTCGCCGCCGTAGAGCACCACGGCCCGCACGTCGGGGCGCTCCCCGGCCTCCAGGGCCGCGGCCCGCACCTCCCAGTGCAGCTGCTCGTCGATCGCGTTCATCTTCGGCCGGTCCAGCCGGATCGTGCCGATCGGGCCGTCGACCTGCAGGGTCACGAACTCGGGCGCTGCCATGGGAACCTCCGGGCGTCGGTGGGCGAGGTCGTCGGGGGGAGAGGTCGTCCCCGCACCCTAGGGGTCCGGCGGCCCCGGCCGGTCAGGCGGCGAGGGGTGCCCGCCGCGGCCGGACCGGTGCGGCGCGGCCGGTGCCCCCCGCGGCGCGGGTCCCGCCGGTCGAGGAGCCGCCGGCCCCGTCCCGGTCGGCCCCACCCTGCCCGCCCTCGTGGTAGTCCTCCTCCACGTTGACCGACCAGACGTCGTGGCCGGCCCCGTCCAGGATGTTCTCCACCGTGAGCAGCGCGGTGACCATCGAGTGGTCGGCGTTGTTGTAGCGGTGCATGCCGTTGCGGCCGACCGGGTGCACGTTGGGCGTGGCGTCGGCGAGCCACCGGCGGATCACCTCGACCTGCCGGTCGTAGCCCTCGTCGTACACCGGGTAGGCCTTCGGCATCCGGACGACGTAGCCCCGCTCCACGGCCGCCGCGGGCACCAGGCCCAACCGGTCCAGCTCCGCCGTGGCCAGGCGCACCAGGTCGTCGTCGCCGGACTCCCACAGGTCGTCGCCCTCGTCGACGAAGTACTCCAGCCCCAGGCAGGTGCGGCCGTCCTTGACCAGGTGGGGCGACCAGCTGCCGAAGTTCTGGATCCGGCCCACCCGGACGTCGGGCTCGTGGACGTAGATCCAGTTGTCCGGGAAGCCGTGCTCCTCGGGGACCACCAGCGCCACCGTGAGGAAGTCCCGGTGGGACAGCGCCCGGGCCGCCGTCTGCACCGGCGCCGGCGCCGGTGGGGTCATCGCGAGCACCAGCTCGGGCAGCGGCATGGAGCTGATCACCTCGTCGACCGGGTGGACCGAGACGGTGCCGGCCCCGGGCCGACCGGTCGTGACGTCGACGGCGACGACGCCGGAGGCGTCCCGGCGCAGCCCGGTGACGGCCGCCCCGAGGACCACGTCGCCGCCGGCGGCCCGGACCTGCTCGGTGGCCCGCTCCCACATCAGCCCCGGCCCGGTCTTCGGGTACTGGAATCGGTCGATGAGCGTGGTGACCTCGGTCTGCCCCGCCCGCGGGAAGAGCGCGTTGCGGATCGCGGTCCCCAGCGACAGGTTCTTGATCCGCTGGGCGGCCCAGTCGGCCTGGATCTCGGTGGCCGGCATCCCCCACACCTTCTCGGTGTAGGTCTTGAAGAAGATCCGGTAGAGCCGTGCCCCGAACCGCGCCGACACCCACCCCTCGAAGTGCGACTGGTCCCGCGGCGGGCGCACCCGCGCCCTCAGGTAGGACGCGACGCTGCGCACCGCCTCCACCACACCCAGGTTGACCAGCGCGTTCACCGGCCGGAGCGGGTAGTCGAAGAGCTTGCCGTCGTAGAGGATGCGGGACATCCGCGGCCGGGAGAGGAAGTCCTCGTCCGGCAGCACGTCGTGCCACCACCGCTCGACCGCGGGGACCTTGGTGAAGAAGCGGTGGCCACCGATGTCGAACCGCCACCCCTCCCGCTCGACGGTCCGGCTGATCCCACCGACGACCGTGTCGGACTCGTAGACGGTCGTCCGGACACCTCGCCGGGTGAGCTCGTGGGCAGCGGTCAGACCAGCCGGGCCGGCGCCGATGACGACGACCTCGGGGTGGGGCGCGGGAGCGGTGGGCACGGGGACCTCCCAGGACGGTCCGCCGCCCCGGCGGTGTCGCGGGGCCTGGTCGGAGAGTGCGGAGCGACCCCGCGTGCGGGCGGTGGCCGACCTGTTCCCCCCGATCATCCGGGTCCGCCGCCGGCGCCGCTCAACCGGCAGGCGTGTCCCCCGCGCGCCACACCGAGACGAGGCCGTCCGGTGTGGAGTCGGCCACTTTCCGGAACCCCTCGCGCAGGTCCGCCATGACCTCCACCGCGGCCGGATCGGTGCGCACCCGCTCGGCGGCGTCGTCCCAGCCGACGACCAGGACGTGGTCCAGCCGGCCCGCCGCGGCGGCCAGGTCGACCTGCGGCGGGACGTCCTCCAGGCCGTCCAGCCCCGGGTCGAGAGCGCTGCGCACCGAGGGTTCGGGGAACCGCACCTGGAAGTAGGGGAAGACGGCCTCGTAGTGCCCCACGTCCACCCCGCCGGCGCGGACGGCGATCCTGCTGGAGAGGTGCCGCAGCGGATCCGGACCGGACTCCAGCGGGGCCAGCTGCGCCTCGTAGCGGTCGAACCACAGCACCGCGAAGGTCGAGCCGAGCGGCAGGTCCTCCGCCGCGGAGAGCACCTCCGCGGCGACGCGCTGGTCGTGCGCCTGGGTGGGGAGCCGCACCAGCACCAGCGCGGTGGCCGCCAGGACGAACCCCACGGCCACCGCGGCCCGCACGGCCCGGTGCACCGGCGGGCGGGTGGCGCAGAAGAGCACCAGCAGCAGCGGCGGGAACCAGGCCAGCCGGTCGGGCAGGAAGCCGTACTCGGTGCCCAGCCGCGTCGGCGAGAGGAGGAACGCGGCCGCGGCCAGCACCGTGCCCGCACCGAGCACCCGCCGGTCGGCGCGGGCCAGCCCCTCCGGTGCCCGGCCGGCGCCGGTCCGCCGGGGCGCCAGCGCGACCACCAGCAGCACCCCGAGCAGGACCGCGACGGCCACCGAGGGGACGAGCTCCCAGCGGCTGCCGACGACCAGCGGCCGGTAGAGCGAGAGCAGCCAGCCCAGCCGTTCCCACGACGGCTCACCGACCGCGCCGCCGGGCCGGCCGGCGCTGCTGGCCGCGTAGCCGGCGCTGAGCAGCACGGTGGGGGCCAGCGCCAGGACCGGCGCGACGAGGTGCCGCCGCAGGGCCGCCCCGAGGGGCTCCCCCGCCCACCGCTCGGCGATCAACCGCCCGGCCGCCAGCCCCAGGACGCCGGTGGTCGCGACCAGCCACGGCATCAGGTGCGCCGACCAGGTGAGCAGGGCCACCCCGCTCAGCGCGACCGCCCGCCCGGCCGACCAGCCGGCCCGGGCGCGCAGCGACAGCCCGAGGACCACCAGGGCCAGCGCGACCCCCCAGCAGAAGTTGTAGAACCCGTAGGCGACCAGCTCACCGCCGGCCAGCGGCAGGGCAGCCACCGCCAGCCACCCGCTCCGGCGGTCGACACCGCGGAGCGCGTACCCGAGCCCGGCCACCAGCAGGAGCACCAGCCCGGCCACCACGACCTTCTCGGCGACGTCCGGCGGCACCACGGCCAGCAGCCCGCGCAGCACCAGGGTGGTGAGCATGTTGGGCACCGGGGTGAGGTCGACCGCGTAGTGCCTGCGCAGCAGCTCCCCGAGCGCGTCGTCGTCGCCGTGCTGCTGGAGCACCCACGCCCCGGCGACGTGCGCCGGGCCGTCCTGGGTGAGCACGACCGGCCAGAGGACGACCGGCGCCAGCTGGATCGCGACCCCCAGCGCCAGCAGCCAGCCGAGGGGACCGACCCGGCGGCGGCCGGTGACCCGCGGCGCGGTGTCGGCGCGTGTCGAACCGCTCACCGGTGACCGCGGGGGTCAGGCAGCGCGGCGGGCGGCGAACCGGCCGCGGTCCAGCTGGACGTCGAGCCCGACGCCGAAGGCCTCCGACAGCAGCGGCGCGGTGAGCACCTCGGCCATCGGGCCGGCGGCGACCACCTCCCCCGCGCGCAGCAGCAGCGCGTGGGTGTAGCCGGGTGGGATCTCCTCGACGTGGTGGGTGACCAGCACCTGGGCCGGGGCGTAGTGGTCGCGGGCCAGGCCGGTGAGCCGGGTGACCAGGTCCTCGCGGCCGCCCAGGTCCAGCCCGGCGCCCGGCTCGTCGAGCAGCAGCAGCTCGGGGTCGGTCATCAGCGCCCGGGCGATCTGGGTGCGCTTGCGCTCACCCTCGCTGAGGGTGCCGAAGGGCCGGTGCGCCATCGGGGCGATGCCCCACTGCTGCATGAGCATCGCCGCGCGGGTCAGGTCGTGGACGTCGTAGCGCTCGCGCCACCGGCCCACCACCGCGTAGCCGGCGCTGACCACCACGTCCCCGACCCGCTCGCCCGGGGAGATCCGCTGGGCGAGGGCGGCGCTGGTCAGCCCGATCCGCGGGCGCAGCTCGAAGACGTCGACGGCGCCCAGGGTCTCCCCCAGCACCTGCACCTCACCGCGGGTCGGGTGCATCTGCGCACCCGCCAGCTGCAGCAGCGTCGTCTTCCCCGCCCCGTTGGGGCCCAGCAGCACCCAGCGCTCGTCGGCCCGGACGGTCCAGTCGACCGCGCGCAACAGGTGCGCCTGGCCTCGGACGACGTCCACACCCCGGATCTCGACGACGGGCTCGCTCTCCACGGAGACCATCCAACCAACCCGCCGGGCGTCGCGACGACCGGGCCGGGGCCGTGTCGGGCACCATGCTCGGGGTGAGCGGTCAGACGGGGGCACGGTGGTCCGGCGGTGCGGCGGAGGTGTGGCCGGGCAGGCCGGCCCCGCTCGGGGCGCACTGGGACGGCACGGGGACCAACTTCGCCCTGTGGTCGGCGGGCGCGTCGGGGGTCGACCTGTGCCTGTTCGACGCCGACGGCACCGAGCACCGGCAGCGGCTGCGGGAGACCACCCACCAGGTGTGGCACGGGCGCGTGCCCGGCGTCGGCCCCGGGCAGCGCTACGGCTACCGGGTGCACGGGCCGCACGACCCGGCGTCCGGCGCCCGGTACAACCCCGCCAAGCTGCTGCTGGACCCCTACACCCGGGCGGTCGACGGTGAGCTGGTCCTCGACGACGCCCTGTTCGGGCACGACCGGCACGACCCGAACCTGGCCGACCCGCGGGACTCCGCGCCGTTCGTGCCGCGCGGCGTGGTCACCCACGACTCGTTCCCGTGGGACGGCGACACCCGGCCGGACACCCCCTGGTCGGACACCCTGATCTACGAGGTGCACGTCAAGGGCGCCACCCAGCTGCACCCCGACGTCCCCCCGGCGCTGCGCGGCACCTACGCGGGCCTGGCCCACCCGGCCTTCGTCGAGCACCTGGTCTCCCTCGGCGTCACCGCGGTGGAGCTGCTGCCGGTGCACCACTTCGTCAGCGAGCCGCACCTGCTGCGGCGCGGCCTGACCAACCACTGGGGCTACAACACGCTGGGCTACTTCGCCCCGCACGCCGCCTACAGCTCGGTGGGCTCGCGCGGCGGGCAGGTCACCGAGTTCAAGGCGATGGTCAAGGCCCTGCACGCCGCGGGCATCGAGGTGATCCTCGACGTCGTCTACAACCACACCGCCGAGGGCGACCACACCGGCCCGACGCTGTCGTTCAAGGGCATCGACAACGCCGGCTACTACCGGCTCGGCGGCTTCGGTCTCGGTGACGACCTGTCCCGCTACACCGACTACACCGGCTGCGGGAACACCCTCGACGTCCGTCGTCCGGCCGTGCTGGGCCTGCTGATGGACTCGCTGCGCTACTGGGTCACCGAGATGCACGTCGACGGCTTCCGCTTCGACCTCGCCTCGGCGCTGGCCCGCTCGATGCACGACGTCGACCGGCTGTCGGCGTTCTTCGACGTCGTGCACCAGGACCCGGTGGTCAGCACCGTCAAGCTGATCGCCGAGCCCTGGGACATCGGCGAGGGCGGCTACCAGGTGGGCAACTTCCCGCCGCCGTGGACCGAGTGGAACGGCAAGTACCGCGACACCGTGCGCGACGTGTGGTCCGGCGCACGGGTCGGCGTCCGGGACCTCGCCTACCGGCTCACCGGCTCCTCCGACCTGTACCGCTCCGACGGCCGCCGCCCGTTCGCCTCGGTCAACTTCGTCACCGCCCACGACGGCTTCACCATCGCCGACCTGGTCACCTATGAGACGAAGCGGAACGAGGCCAACGGCGAGGGGAACCGGGACGGCGAGAGCCACAACCGGAACTGGAACACCGGCGTGGAGGGCCCCACCGACGACCCGGCGGTCACCGAGCTGCGCGGCCGGCAGATCCGCAACCACCTGGCCACCCTGCTGCTGTCCACCGGCGTGCCGATGCTCACCGCCGGTGACGAGCTGGGCCGCACCCAGCGCGGCAACAACAACGCCTACTGCCAGGACAACGAGATCTCCTGGATCGACTGGGGCGCGATCGACGCCGACCTGTGGTCGTTCGTCGCGCACGCGGTCGGCCTGCGGCGGGCGCACCCGGCGCTGCGCCAGGAGGCGTTCTTCGAGGGCGCCGAGGTGGCCGGCACCGGCGGCACCCGGGACCTGGCCTGGTTCTCCCCCGCCGGCACCCAGCTGACCAGCGGCGACTGGTTCGACACCGGGCTGCAGACGGTGGGCATGTACCTCGACGGCCGGGGCCTGCGGCACCGCGACCAGCGCGGCCGCCCGGTGGTCGACGACTCGTGGTTGATCTGGCTGCACGCCGGCGCCGACGCGGTCGACGTCGTCCTGCCGGGCGCCCCGTGGAGCGACGGCTACGAGCTGCTGCTGGCGACCGAGTACCCGACCGGCCAGCCCCCGCGGCCGACCGCGGTGGCCCCGGGCCCGGTGCAGCTGCCCGGCCGCTCGGTGTGGGCGCTGCGCGTGCTGCGCACACCGCGACCCTGACGGGCCGCACCGCGATCAAGAGCCGTCCCCGGCTCCGCTGAGCCGTTTCGTCGCTCGGTCGCGGGACCCTCCGGCCCCACTCCTCACGATCCCCAGCGGTGACCTGCTCCGGGACGTGACACGGCCCCGTCCCCCAACAGGAGGACGGGGCCGTGGGGGCGTGCGGCTGGGTTACTCCGCGGCCTGCTCGAAGGTGATGACGGTCCAGCCCAGCAGCAGGCGGTCGCCGTCGGCGA
The DNA here is from genome assembly GCF_054051115.1 of Modestobacter sp. SYSU DS0904. Lineage (NCBI taxonomy): Bacteria > Bacillati > Actinomycetota > Actinomycetes > Geodermatophilales > Geodermatophilaceae > Modestobacter > Modestobacter sp. SYSU DS0904. The sequence goes on from NZ_JBJHAQ010000016.1 coordinate 14,961, forward strand.
GCACGTGCGGCACACCCGGCTCGAGCTGGGTCCACTCGGTGGCCTCGGGGCCGGCGACGTGGGTGCCGTTGAGCGAGCCCAGGTCGATCAGCGACACCTCGCGGCCGGCACGCTGGATGGCGGCGTGCGCGGAGGAGAGCACGTTCTGCGTGTCGGCGATCGGCACGGGGCGCGCTGAGCCGCTGGTGACCAGGTCGTGCCCGTCGGGACGGCGACCGAGCACCAGGTCCTCGTCGACGGTGACGACCATGCCGTCGTCGAAGCGGAGCACCGGGGCCGCCGGCGCGTCCGGACGCCAGAACGCGGTCGACTCACCCACCTGGGCGACCGACCCGGAGGCAACCCGGCCGGCGCCGCTGCTGAAGCCCGCGTCGGTGCCGGCGGTGAACGACTCCGCGCTGGGCAGGCCGGTGGACCGCGGGACGGCGACGGCGGGCGGCACGGTGGCGGCCAGCTGCAGCAGCGCGCCGGAGCCGGGGACGGTGCCCTCGACCAGGTCGAGGGCGACCCCCGGCGGCATGGCCGCGGCCGGCTGCCCGGGGCCGACGTAGAGCGTCTGGCCCAGGGCGAAGCCCGCGGCCAGGGTGCAGCCGTCGGCGGCCGCCCCGGAGACCGGGACCCCGTCGACGGCCGGCTGACCCTTGCCCGACCACAGCGCGACGCCGGAGCCGGCGCCCTCCGCGGTGTCGGCGAGGACCAGGGCGAAGGAGACGGGGCCGTCGGAGAGCCGGTTCACCTGCCCGGCGACGGCGGCGAGCACACGGTCGGCGCCGGGACCGCTGACGCCGAGACAGGCGTGCAGCGCGGCGACCAGGGCCGGTGAGCCGGGGGCGTCGACCCACAGCAGGCCGCCGCCGCGGCGGGCGACGACAGAGTCTCCGGGGAGCACCTCACAGCGGTCGGGCATGCAGGTCAGCGTAACGACGACCGGGCACATCCGACCGCCCCCCACCGCGTGCCGCGCCGCGATCTGGACCCGTTGTGCACGGCACGTACCAACGGTCACATCCGCACCACCGCGACCGCCACGCTTCGCAGCTGCCGACGGACTCAGCGTAACTCCCGGCTGTGCTGGGGGGCCCGCGCCGAGCGTGCGCGGCGCGGGGGCAGCAGGGTCGCCCTCAGGCGTTGACCACGACCCCCAGCTCCGCCGGGGTGGCCAGCAGCTCCGAGTGCGGCAGCACCCGGACCGTGTAGCCGAAGGCGCCGGTGCGCTCCAGCGGCACGGTGCCGGTGAACCAGTGCCGCGACCCGTCGGCGCCGTCGTGCCGCAGCTGGAGCGTGGTGACCTGGTGCAGCCCGTCGGCATCGTCGACCCGACCGTAGGCCGCCTCGACCAGGACGTCGGTGGGGGTGAGCCCGGGCAGCTCCACCTCGGCCCGCAGGTCGATGCCCCCGCCGATCTCCGGGGTCTCGCCCACGCCGGTGGCCTCCACGTGGGCCACGCGCACCCCCGGCCAGTGCTCCAGCAGCTGCGCCCGCCAGGCCGCCTCCGCACGGGCCGGCTCGTAGCCGCCCGCGGCCATCGCCCGGGCGGCGCCGGCGGCCGGCACGTAGAGCTGCTGCACGTAGTCCCGCACCATCCGGGTGGCCAGCACCTTCGGGCCGGTCTCCCGCAGGGTGTCGCGGACCATCTCCACCCAGCGGCTGGGGACGCCCTCCCCGTCGACCTCGTAGAAGCGCGGGATGACCTGCCGGTCCAGGAGGTCGTAGATGGCCTGCGCCTCGACGTCGTCCCGCCGCTCCGGGTCCTCGACGCCGTCGGCGGTCGGGATCGACCAGCCGTTCTGGCCGTCGAACCACTCGTCCCACCACCCGTCGCGGATGGACAGGTTGAGCCCGCCGTTGAGCGCGGACTTCATCCCCGACGTGCCGCAGGCCTCCAGCGGCCGCAGCGGGTTGTTCAGCCAGACGTCGCAGCCCCAGTACAGGTAGCGGGCCATCCCGATGTCGTAGTTGGGCAGGAAGGCGATCCGGTGCCGGATGTCCGGGTCGTCGGCGAACTTCACCATCTGCTGGATCAGCTGCTTGCCGCCGTCGTCCGCCGGGTGGCTCTTGCCGGCGATGACCAGCTGGACCGGCCGCTCGTCGTCCATCAGCAGCGCCTTGAGCCGGGCGGGGTCGCGCAGCATCAGGGTCAGCCGCTTGTACGAGGGCACCCGGCGGGCGAAGCCGATGGTCAGCACGTCGGGGTCGAACGCGGTCTCGGTCCAGTCGAGCTCGGCCTCCGCCGCCCCGCGGGACCGCGCGGTGGCCCGCACCCGGCGGCGCACCTCCTCGACCAGCCGGGCACGCAGCAGCCGGCGGGTGCGCCACAGCTCCGCGGCGGGGACCCGGTCGACGCCGTCGAAGTGCACCTCGTCGTCGACCTCGAGCGGGTCGCCCTGGCTGGTGGTCTGGGTGCCCAGCTCGAGCAGCTCGCGTGCGGTCCAGGTCGGGGCGTGCACGCCGTTGGTGATCGACCCGATCGGGACGTCCTCGGGGTCGAAGCCCGGCCACAGCGGGCCGAACATGTCCCGGCTGACGTGGCCGTGCAGCTGGCTCACCCCGTTGGCCCGCTGCCCCAGCCGCAGCCCCATGTGGGCCATGTTGAACTTGCTCGGGTCCTCCTCCGCACCCAGCGGCAGCAGCTGGTCGACCGGGACGCCGAACCCGGCGAAGTAGCGCTCGATGAGGGCCTTGGGGAAGCGGTCGATACCCGCGGGCACCGGGGTGTGGGTGGTGAAGACCGTGCCACCGCGCACCGCCTGCAGCGCCTCGGCGAAGGACAGGCCGTGGGACTCGGTGAGCTCCCGGATCCGCTCGACGCCCTGGAAGCCGGCGTGCCCCTCGTTGGCGTGGAAGACCTCCGGCTGCGCGGTGCCGGTCAGCGAGCAGAAGGCGCGCAGCGCCCGGACCCCGCCGATGCCGAGCAGCATCTCCTGCCGCAGCCGGTGGTCCTCACCGCCGCCGTAGAGCCGGTCGGTGACCCCGCGCTCGGCCGGGCTGTTCTCCTCGATGTCGCTGTCGAGCAGCAGCAGCGACACCCGGCCGACCTGCGCGCGGTAGACGTGGGCGTAGAGCGTGCGGCCCTCGGGCAGCGGCACGGCGACGACCACGGCGTTGCGGTCGGCGTCCCGCAGGAGCTTCAGCGGCAGGCCGTGCGGGTCGAGCGCCGGGTAGTGCTCCAGCTGCCAGCCGTCGGCCGACAGGCCCTGGGAGAAGTACCCGGACCGGTAGAGCAGCCCGACCCCGATCAGCGGGACGCCGAGGTCGGAGGCGGCCTTGAGGTGGTCACCGGCCAGGATGCCCAGCCCACCGGAGTACTGCGGCAGGACCTCGGTGATGCCGAACTCCGCGGAGAAGTAGGCGATCGTCGTCGGCGCCTGCTCCCCCAGCGACTGGTACCAGTGCGGGGCGTCGAGGTACTCCCGGAGGTCGTCGGCGACGGTCTGCAGCCGCTGCAGGAAGGCCGGGTCGGCGGCCAGGGTGGCCAGCCGGTCGGCGGAGACCTCGCCGAGGACCCGCACCGGGTCACCGCCGCAGCTCGCCCAGAGCTCGGGGTCCAGCGCCTCGAACAGGTCGCGGGTCTCCGGGTGCCAGGACCAGCGCAGGTTCGTCACCAGCTGGGACAGGGGGCGGAGTGCCTCGGGCAGCGAGGCTCGGACGGTGAGTCGACGGAGGGCTCGCACCCGACGACCCTAACCGCCTCAGGCCCCACACACCGGGTCGATCGTGTGCCCGCTCACAGCGGCCCGCCGGTTCGGCGCAGCGCGGGAAACGCTCGCCCCGTCCCTGTCACGCCGACCCGCACCCGGTCTCCCGGCAGCCGGTCGGCCGAGCGTTCCCGCACGGTGACGGTCTCGCGGGTGCCGCCCGAGCCGTCCCGGACGGTCCCCTCCGTCACCCCGGACAGCTCGACGGTGACCACGGTGTCGGCGCCCTGGAACTCCGAGGCGACCACCCGTCCGGGGACGCCGCCGGCCGGGACACCGACGCCGGGATCGCTCTCCAGGGAGAGCTGCTCGGGGCGCAGCAACACCGAGACGTCCGCACCCGGTGCGGGCGGCGAACCGCTGACGGGGAGTACGCCCAACGCCGTCCGCACGCCGGCGTCCAGCGCCGTCCCGGGCAGCACGACCGACTCACCCACGAAGCACCCGACCCCGAGGTCGACCGGCGCGCGGTAGAGGACCGCCGGCGCCGCCGCCTGCACCACCCGGCCGTTCCGGAGGACGGCGACGAGGTCGGCGGTCGACAGCGCCTCCTGCTGGTCGTGGGTGACGAGCACCGCGGTGGCCCCGTCGGCGCGCACCGCCGACCTGACGTCGGCGCGGAGCTCCGCGCGCAACGCCGCATCCAGGGCGCTGAAGGGCTCGTCGAGCAGCACCAGGGCCGGCCGCGGTGCCAGCGCGCGGGCCACCGCGACCCGCTGCTGCTGTCCACCGGACAGTTCGTGCGGCATCCGGGTGGCGAGGTCCGCCAGCCCGACCAGGGCGAGCACCTCCCGCACCCGGTCACCGCGCCGCTGCGCGCGGGCCAGACCGAAGCCGACGTTGTCCTGCACGGACAGGTGCGGGAAGAGCGCGCCCTCCTGAGGAACGACGCCGACGCTCCGCTTCTCGGGCGGCACATGGACACCCCGGCCGGCGACCTGCCGGCCACCGACGGCGATCGATCCGGACGCCGGCCGCTCGAAACCGGCGACCAGCCGCAGCAGCGTCGTCTTGCCGCACCCCGAGGGTCCGAGCACCGCCGCGAATGTGCCGACCGGAACCGTCAGGTCCGTGTCACGCAGCACGGGCGGGCCGTCGTAGGCGTGCGCCAGGCCGGTGAGCACCAGCCCGGGTGGCGTCGGCTCACCCACGGCCGGCCGCTCCTGCCCGGGCGACAAGCCAGCCGGGGACGGCGGCCAGCAGCACGATGAGCGCGGCGTACGGGGCGGCGGCGGCGTACTGCCCCACGCCCGTGGTCGTCCAGAGCCGCATGGCGAGTGTCTCCGATCCGGTGGGGTGCAGCACCAGCGTGGCGGTCAGCTCCTTCATCCCGGTGAGGAAGACCAGCAGCCCACCGGCGGCGATCCCGGGGGCGGCCAGCGGCACCGTGACAGCGCGCAGGACCTGTCCGGGGGTGCGCCCGAGGGAACGGGCGGTCTCCTCCAGCGCGGGCGGGCACTGGGCGGCCGAGGCCCGCACCGCCCCGACCGCAAGCGGAAGGAAGAGCAGTGCGTAGGCGAGCACCAGCAGCGGCGGGGTGAGGTAGACGGCCGGGACGTGCCGGACGGCGAGCACCACCAGAGCGAGGGCCACGACGATCGCCGGGACCGCGTGCGAGAGCCAGCTCAGCCCCTCCACGGCCCGCGCCGGCCGGCCGGGGTGCCGGGCCGCGAGCAGCCCGATCGGCAGGGCGAGGACCAGGGTCAGCAGGGCGCCACCCGCCGCGTACCCGACCGAGGCCGTGGCCGCCGACGCCAGCCGCGGCAGGTCCCAGCCGCCCGACCGGCCGATCGCCAACCACCAGGCGAGGCTGGCCAGCGGAACGCCGAGCGAGGCCCCGGCGACCACGCCCAGCACCGCGGGCGCCACTGCCCGCGCCGGCCCGGCCAGGGGCCTGCGGGCCGGCCGGCGGGCGGCGCCGGCGCCGATCCGCGCGTGCCGGGCCCGCCCGCGGCTGCGGAGTTCACCGACCACCACCAGCGCGGTGACCGCGACCAGCAGCAACGACAGGGTGACCGGCACCAAGCGGCTGAAGCTGTTGTCCAGTGCGACGGCGATCGACCGGGTCAGCGTGTCCACGCGCAGGATGGACACCGAGCCGAAGTCGGCGAACACGTAGGTGGCCACCAGCAGCGCACCGGCGGTCATCGCCGGCCGCAGCTGCGGGAGGGTGATCCGCCGGAACGCTGCCCCGGGGCCGCAGCCGGCGGACCGGGCCACTTCCTCCCACGCCGGGTCCATGCCGGCGAGGGTCGCCGCGACCGGGAGATAGACGTAGGGGTAGCAACACAAGGTCAGCACGAGAGCTGCACCCGCGAAACTGCTCACCGCCGGGACGGCGGACAGCCAGGTGTAGGCGGCGACGTAGGACGGCACAGCCAGCGGGAGCGCCGCGAGGACAGCGAACACCCGCCGGCCGGGGAACGCGCATCGTTCGACGAGCCAGGCGGACCCGACGCCGAGCACCAAACTCGCCACGCTGACCACGGCCGCGAGCGCCACCGTCGTCCCGAGCAGCTGGAGCGTGCGGGGCCGGCTGAGCACCCCGGCCATCTCCGCGGCGTTGGAGCCGGCGGCCACGACGGCCAGGTACCCGAGGGGCAGCAGGGCCACCGCACTGGCCAGCAGCGCGGCCAGCAGGAGCGCCCGGGGCGGGCGTCGCCGCCGACCCCGGGCGACCGGTGACCGCGCACCGTCGACCACCCCGGCCCACGGGCCGGGGTGGTCGACGGCGGGGTCGGCCGGCGCGGGCGCCAGCCGCAGCGTGCTCAGGTCAGACCCACCCGGTTGAGCAGGTCGAGGGTGGCCGACAGCGAGGCCATGTCGTCGAGGTCGATGTCCGGCGCCTGCAGCTCGGCCAGCGCCGGCAGCTCCGATTCGGCCGGCACCGACTCGATCATCGGGTACTCGAAGGTCTCCCCGGCGAAGTACTGCTGTGCCTGCTCCGACAACAGGAAGTCGACCAGGCCGACCGCGTCCTCCTGGCGGTCGCTGGAGCTGACCACGCCGGAGCCACTGACGTTGACCAGGGAACCGGAGGCGCCGTCCTGGAGGTAGGCCAGCTCCGCGGTCATGTTCTCCGCGCCGACCTCGGCCGCCTGCTCGAACCAGTAGTAGTGGTTGATCAGCCCCATCGGCAGCTGCCCGGAGTCAACCGCGTCGAGGATCGCACCGTTCTTCTCGAAGGTCTGCACGTCGTTGTCGACCAGCCCCTGCACGAACTCCTCGGCGGCCTCCTCGCCCTCCAGCACCCGCAGGGTGGTGATGAAGGCCTGGAAGGAGGCGTTGCCCGGTGCGATGCCGAGCTGCCCGGCGTAACGCGGGTCGACCAGGTCGGCGGTGTCCTCCGGCAGGTCGGCCTCGGCGATCAGCTCGGGGTTGTAGACGAGGACGCGAGCCCGCCCGGTCAGCGGCACCCACCGATCGTCCTCGTCGGCGTAGTCGGCGATGGGCTGCCCGGTCAGCTCCTCCGGCAGGTCGGCGAGACAGTCCGCGTCACCCAGCGCGCCCAGGGCACCGGCGTCCTGGAGCAGGACAACGTCGGCCGGGCTCTGGTCCCCCTCGGCCAGCAGCTGCGCGGTGATCGACGAGGTGGAGCCGTAGCGGACCGACAGCTCGACCCCGGACTCCTCGCTGTAGGTCTCCAGCAGCGGCCCGACGAGCTCCTCGTTGCGGCCGGAGTAGACGACCAGCGCCTCCTCGTCGACCGGCGTCTCGACCTCGGGGTCGACCTCGCCGTACTCGACCGCGCCGGCCTGGCAGGTCGTGTCGGCGACCGCCTCGCCCTCATCGGCGTCCGAGCTGGGCGCGCCGCAGGCGGTGATGGTCAGGACCAGGGCGGCCGCGGCACCCAGGGCGGTCCGGGCGCCCCGCGGTCGGCGGGACGGGGCGAGGGCGGGGCGGATCATCACGGGACTCCATTGCTGAGGACAGGCAGTGCTGGGTGAGGTGAGGCTAACCACATTTGTCCGCACTGTCCGCACCGCCCTCCAGCGCCGGACTACCCCTCCCGGCTGAGCGAGATCACCGTCGAGGTGCCCACCAGCGCGGATGTGGATAGCGTTGCCGCGATGACTGGCCGCGCAGACCTCCGCCTCGGCATCACCGATGTCGCCCCCGTCGTGTCGTGCGGGTCGTTCTCGACCCGTGCCGTGGTCGGTGAGCACCTGCCGATCACCGCCACCGTCTTCCGCGAGGGCCACGACGCCGTGGCCGCCACCGTGGTGCTCACGCCCCCGGCAGGCAGCGCGGGGACACCGTCCGCCACCCGGATGCGGAAGTTCGGGCCCGAGCCCGACCGCTGGACCGCCACCGTCGTCCCCGACGGCGAGGGCCTGTGGACCTACCGGGTCGAGGCCTGGGACGACCCGCTGAGCACCTGGCACCACGACGTCGAGGTCAAGGTCGAGGCCGGCCAGGGCGCCGACGAGCTCGCCAACGACCTGGAGTCCGGCGCCCGGCTGCTCGAGGAGGTGGCCGCCACCGCCCCCGAGGAGCACCGCCCGGCGCTGCACGACGCCGTCGGGGCGCTGCGCGACGAGAACCGGGAGCTCACCGCCCGGATCGCCCCGGCGTTCGCACCGGCGCTGCAGCGGGTCCTCTACGAGCACCCGGTGCGCCGGCTGGTCACCGCGACCCAGGAGTACGAGCTGTGGGTCGACCGCCAGCGGGCGCTCTACGGCTCCTGGTACGAGTTCTTCCCGCGCTCGGAGGGCCCGGTCGTCGGCGACCAGGCCACGCACGGCACGTTCGCCCAGGCCGCCGAGCGGCTGCCGGCGATCGCCGAGATGGGCTTCGACGTCGTCTACCTGCCGCCGATCCACCCGATCGGCAAGGTCAACCGCAAGGGCAAGAACAACACCCTGGTCGCCACCCCCGAGGACGTCGGCTCACCGTGGGCGATCGGCAGCGACGAGGGCGGGCACGACGCGGTGCACCCGCAGCTGGGCACCCTCGACGACTTCCGGGCGTTCGTCGGCCGCACCCGCGAGCTGGGCATGGAGGTCGCCCTCGACCTCGCGCTGCAGGCCGCGCCGGACCACCCGTGGGTGCGCGAGCACCCGGAGTGGTTCACCACCAAGCCCGACGGCACGATCGCCTACGCGGAGAACCCGCCGAAGAAGTACCAGGACATCTACCCGATCAACTTCGACAACGACCCCGAGGGCATCTACGCCGAGGTGCTGCGGGTCGTGCGCCACTGGATGGACGCCGGGGTGCGGGTGTTCCGGGTCGACAACCCGCACACCAAGCCGCTGAACTTCTGGCACTGGCTCATCTGGGAGGTCAAGAAGACCGACCCGGACGTGCTCTTCCTCGCCGAGGCGTTCACCCGGCCGGCGATGATGCACCAGCTCGCCCGGATCGGCTTCACCCAGAGCTACACCTACTTCACCTGGCGCACCGAGAAGTGGGAGCTGGAGGAGTACGGCCGCGAGCTGGCCGCCAACTCGCACTACATGCGGCCGAACTTCTTCGTCAACACCCCGGACATCCTGCACGAGACCCTGCAGGTCGGCGGTCCGCCGATGTTCAAGATCCGTGCCGTGCTGGCGTCGATGATGAGCCCGACCTGGGGCGTCTACTCCGGCTACGAGCTCTTCGAGCACGTCGGCCTGCGCCCGGGCAGCGAGGAGTACCTGGACACCGAGAAGTTCCAGCTGCGCCCGCGCGACTGGGCCGGCGCCGAGGCCAGCGGCCGGAGCCTGTCGCCCTACCTGCGCCGGCTCAACGAGGTGCGCCGGGCGCACCCGGCGCTGCAGCAGCTGCGCACGCTGCGGTTCCACCACATCGACAACGAGAACCTGCTCTGCTTCTCCAAGACCGACCCCGGCTCGGACGACGCGGTGCTCGTGGTGGTCTCCTTGAACAGCAGCTACGCCCAGATCGGCACCACGTCCCTGGACATGCCGGCCCTGGGGCTGGACTGGTCCGACCGGTTCTCCGTCACCGACGAGATCACCGGCGCGCACTACGACTGGGGCCAGCACAACTACGTCGAGCTGGACCCCTACCGGGAGCCGGCCCACGTGTTCACCGTGCACCGCAGCCTGGCCGCACCCGTCGACCCGCAGTGAACAAGGACTGCCTGCCCCCCTCCGCTCGCGCGCTCGCGGCGGGCCCCTGCAGGCAGGCCGCAATCCGTCACGCACGCTGAACCTCTAGGACTCCCCTTCATGACCCTCCCCGTCCCCACCCAGTCGACCTCCGGCGCGGGCGAGCAGTCGACGCTCCCCACGCCGGGGAGCGACCCCGAGTGGTACAAGCGCGCCGTCTTCTACGAGGTCCTGGTCCGCGGCTTCGCCGACAGCAACGCCGACGGCGTCGGTGACCTGCGCGGCATGATCGGCAAGCTCGACTACCTGCAGTGGCTCGGCGTCGACTGCCTCTGGCTGCCGCCGTTCTTCGCCTCCCCGCTGCGCGACGGCGGGTACGACGTCAGCGACTACACCGCGGTGCTGCCGGAGTTCGGTGACATCGACGACTTCAAGGACCTGGTCGAGGCCGCCCACTCGCGCGGCATGCGCATGATCATCGACTTCGTCATGAACCACACCTCGGACCAGCACCCCTGGTTCCAGGCCAGCCGCAGCGACCCCGACGGGCCCTACGGCGACTTCTACGTGTGGGCCGACGACGACACCGGCTACGCCGACGCCCGGATCATCTTCGTCGACACCGAGTCCTCCAACTGGACCTTCGACCCGGTGCGCAAGCAGTACTTCTGGCACCGGTTCTTCAGCCACCAGCCCGACCTGAACTTCGAGAACCCCGCCGTCCAGGAGGCGATCCTCGACGCGCTCCGGTTCTGGCTGGACCTGGGCATCGACGGGTTCCGCCTGGACGCCGTCCCCTACCTGTTCGAGGAGGAGGGGACCAACTGCGAGAACCTCCCGAAGACCCACGCCTTCCTCAAGAAGGTGCGCAAGGTCGTCGACGCCGAGTACCCCGACCGGGTCATGCTCTGCGAGGCCAACCAGTGGCCGGCCGACGTCGTCGAGTACTTCGGCGAGGACGGCGACGAGTGCCAGATGGCCTTCCACTTCCCGGTCATGCCGCGCCTGTTCATGGGCGTGCGCCGGGAGCAGCGCTTCCCGATCTCGGAGATCATGGCGCAGACGCCGGACATCCCGGAGAACTGCCAGTGGGGCATCTTCCTGCGCAACCACGACGAGCTGACCCTGGAGATGGTCACCGACGAGGAGCGCGACTACATGTGGGGCGAGTACGCCAAGGACCCCCGCATGAAGGCCAACATCGGCATCCGCCGCCGGCTGGCCCCGCTGCTGGACAACGACCAGGACACCCTCGAGCTGTTCACCGCCCTGCTGCTGTCGCTGCCGGGGTCGCCGGTCATGTACTACGGCGACGAGATCGGCATGGGCGACAACATCTGGCTCGGTGACCGCGACGGCGTCCGCACCCCGATGCAGTGGACGCCGGACCGCAACGGCGGCTTCTCCACCGCCGACCCGCAGCGCATGCACCTCCCGCTGGTCGCCGACCCGGTCTACGGGTTCCAGGTGACCAACGTCGAGGCCCAGCTGCGGAACTCGAACTCGCTGCTGCACTGGACCCGCACGATGATCGCCGTCCGCAAGCAGCACCCGACGTTCGGCGTCGGCAGCTACAGCGAGATCGGCTCGCGCAACCCCACGGTGCTCTCCTTCGTCCGCGAGTTCGGCGACGACGTGGTGCTGTGCGTGAACAACCTGTCCCGGTTCCCGCAGCCGGTGGAGCTGGACCTGCGGCGCTTCGAGGGATACACCCCGGTCGAGTTGACCGGGCGGGTGCAGTTCCCCCAGATCGGGGTGCTGCCGTACATGCTGACGCTCGGCGGTCACGGCTTCTACTGGTTCGAGCTGCAGAAGCCCGTGGCGACGGCGGCCGAGGAGGAGGAGGACTGGGAGAGCACGACGAGCAGCAACGTCGCGCGGTCCCTGCTCGACTCCGGCCTGGTCTCCGAGGGCGCCCCGGCGGGCAGCGGGGGTCTCGGCGACGAGGCCTCGACGACCACCGACCCTGAGGGAGAGGCCTGATGACTGCAGTGACCGATCTGCTGGCCGGCTGGATGCCGGGACAGCGCTGGTTCGGCGGCAAGGGCCGTGAGTGGGCCGAGGTCAGCGACGAGGGGTTCTTCCTCGACCAGTCCGACCCGGTCCTCTCCGTCCACCGGGTGCAGGTGACCTACACCGACGGGGCGACCGACACCTACCTGGTCCCGCTGTCCTGGCGCGAGGCGCCGGCCGAGGAGCTGTCCGGCGCCTTCATCGGCGCGGTGACCGGCGCCAACGGCACGGAGAACTACGCCTACGACGCGATGCGCGACCGGGACGCCACCGTGCCGTGGCTGACCCACCTGGTGGCCGCCTCCACCGTCGGCCCCATGCACTTCCACCCGGCGGGGGTCGCCCACATCCCCGAGGGACTGCCCGGCGACATCATCTCCACCGAGCAGAGCAACACCTCGCTGGTCTACGGCGAGTCCGCGATCCTCAAGCTGTTCCGCCGGCTGGAGCCGGGGCTGAACCCGGACGTGGAGATCCACGACGCGCTGCGCCGCGCGGAGAACCCGCACATCGCCGGGCTGCTGGGGCACATCGAGATCGACGGCGCCCCCGGCGACGAGCCGGCGACCGTCGCGATGCTGCAGACCTTCGTCCCCAACGCCAGCGACGGCTGGCGGCTGGCCACCTCCAGCGTCCGCGACCTGTACGCCGAGGGTGACCTGCACGCCGACGAGGTGGGCGGGGACTTCGCCGGGGAGAGCGAGCGGCTGGGCGAGGCGACCGCCTCGGTGCACGCCGACCTCGCCCGGGTGCTGCCGACCGAGCCGGCCGACCGGGACTGGTACCGCACGCTGGCCGAGCAGATGACCCAGCGGCTGGAGTCGGCGCTGACCGTCGTCCCCGACCTGGCCGAGCACGCCGACGAGCTGCGGGCGCTGTACGCCGCGGTGGCCGACACCGAGGAGCCGGTCACCCGCCAGCGCGTGCACGGCGACCTCCACCTGGGCCAGGTGCTGCGCACGACCAGCGGCTGGATCGTGCTGGACTTCGAGGGTGAGCCGGCCCGGCCGCTGGCCGCCCGGCGCGAGCTGGACACCCCGCTGCGCGACGTCGCGGGGATGCTGCGCAGCTTCGACTACGCGGCCCGGCACATGCTGGTCGAGCAGCCCGACGACCCGCAGCGGGCCTACCGCGCCCAGGAGTGGGCCGAGCGGAACCGCGCCGCCTTCTGCGCTGGCTACTCGGCCGCCGGCGGTGGGCAGTTGTCCACCGAATCGGCGTTGCTGCGCGCATTCGAGGCCGACAAGGCGGTCTACGAGTGCGTCTACGAGGCGCGGAACCGGCCGCACTGGTTGATGATCCCGCTGAGCTCGTTGTCCCGGCTGACCTCCGGCGACTGACGCCGACGGCACGGCCTGAGACGACCACGGACCACCGAGAAGCACCTGGAGACACCGATGAGCACCGAGGACACGCAGGGCCGCTCCCCCGACGCGGAGCCGGCCGGCAGGGACGAGCTGCTGCGCCGGGTCGAGGAGAAGACGGCCGCCGTCCAGGAGGCCGCCGCCACCGACGACACCGCGACCGAGGCAGCCGCGCCGGCCAAGAAGGCCGCGCGCAAGACCGCCGCCAAGAAGGCCCCGGCCAAGAAGGCCCCGGCGAAGAAGGCCGCTGCCGCCGCCGGCGACGCCGGTGAGCAGACCGAGCTCGCCACCGAGGCGGCGCCGGCGAAGAAGGCCGCCAAGCGGACGACGAAGAAGGCCGCCGCGGCCGCCGACGGCGACGCCGCCCCGGCCAAGCGGACCCGGAAGGCCGCGGCCAAGAAGGTCACCGCGGCTCCGGTGGTCGCCCCGGCGCCGATCGCCGAGCCGGGCGACCCGAGCGCCCCCCCGGCTCCCCAGCCCGAGCCGCCGAGCCCCGACCCGGCCGAGCCGAGCACCCCGCAGGCGCCCGAGGACGGCGAGCACGCCGGCACCGGCGGCAGCTCCCCGGCCGAGACCGCCTCCGAGCCCGGTGCCGAGCTCGCGCCGGACACCGTCGACGCCGGGTCCCCCACGGCCGAGGCCCCCGCAGCCGAGACCCCCGCGGCCGAGAACCCGACGCCGCAGACCGACGGGTCGGCGGCCGAGCCGACGACGGCGGAGACGGCCACCGCGGACCTGGTCGTCGGCGAGGTCACCGACCTGCCCCCCGCCCCGAGCGAGGTCCCCGAGCCGGCCGCCACCGACCTGGTCGCGGCGCTGCCCGACGGGGAGACGCCGGTGAGCACCTCGGTGCCGGCGGACGCCACCTCCGCGGGCCGGGAGGTGTCCGGCGAGGAGCTGCGCGCCATCGTCGAGGGCTGGTCCTACGACCCGCACGGGGTGCTCGGCGCCCACCGGCTGCCCGAGGGCTGGGCGGTCCGCACGCTGCGCCCGGAGGCCGTCGCCGTGGTGGTCGTCGACCAGGACGGCACCCGGTACGAGGCGCACCAGCTGCACGGCGGCGGCATCTACGAGGCCCGCCTGCCCCAGCAGCCCGGTGACTACCGCATCGAGGTCGTCTACCCCAACGGCGAGGGCGGCACCGACACCTACACCGTCGACGACCCCTACCGCTGGCTGCCGACGCTGGGCCAGCTCGACCAGCACCTGCTCCGCGAGGGCCGGCACGAGAAGCTGTGGACCGTCCTCGGTGCGCACGTGCGCCACTACGACACCCCCGGCGGCCCGGTCGACGGCGTCTCCTTCGCCGTCTGGGCGCCCAACGCCCGGGGCGTGAAGGTCACCGGCGACTTCGACTACTGGGAGGCGCGCGCCTACCCGATGCGGTCGCTGGGCTCCTCCGGCGTCTGGGAGGTCTTCGTCCCGGGCGTGCAGGTGGGCACCCGCTACCGGTTCCACGTGCTCGGTGCCGACGGTCAGTGGCGGGTGAAGAGCGACCCGATGGCGTTCGCCACCGAGGTGCCGCCGGCGAACGCCTCCGTGGTCACCGAGTCCGCCTACGAGTGGGGCGACGACGAGTGGCTCGCAAGCCGCGCCGAGGGCCGCTGGCACGAGCGGCCGATGAGCGTCTACGAGGTGCACGCGGCGTCCTGGCGGCAGGGCCTGTCCTACCGCGAGATGGCCGATGAGCTGGTCGCCTACGTCAAGGACGCCGGGTTCACCCACCTGGAGTTCATGCCGCTGGCCGAGCACCCCTTCGGCGGCTCGTGGGGCTACCAGGTCACCTCCTACTACGCCCCGACCTCGCGCTTCGGCAGCCCCGACGACCTGCGCTACCTGATCGACGCCGCCCACCGGGCCGGCATCGGCGTCATCGTCGACTGGGTGCCGGCGCACTTCCCCAAGGACGAGTGGGCGCTGGCCCGCTTCGACGGCACCGCGCTGTACGAGCACGCGGACCCGCGCCGCGGCGAGCAGCCGGACTGGGGCACCTACGTCTTCGACTTCGGCCGGCCGGAGGTGCGCAACTTCCTGGTCGCCAACGCGCTGTTCTGGGCGCAGGAGTTCCACGTCGACGGCATCCGCGTCGACGCGGTGGCCTCGATGCTCTACCTGGACTACTCGCGCAACGACGGCGAGTGGACGCCGAACGAGTACGGCGGCCGGGAGAACCTCGACGCGGTCGCGTTCCTGCAGGAGATGAACGCCACCGTCTACCGCGAGGTGCCCGGCGTCATCACCATCGCCGAGGAGTCGACCGCCTGGCCGGGCGTCACCCGGCCCACCTACCTGGGCGGCCTGGGCTTCGGGTTCAAGTGGAACATGGGCTGGATGCACGACTCGCTGGGCTACATGGCCAACGCGCCGGTGTACCGCAGCTACCACCACGGCCAGCTGACGTTCTCCCTGGTCTACGCGTTCTCGGAGAACTACGTGCTGCCGATCAGCCACGACGAGGTGGTCTACGGCAAGGGGTCGCTGCTGCGGAAGATGCCCGGTGACCGGTGGCAGCAGCTGGCCAGCCTGCGCGCCTACCTGGGCTACATGTGGGCCCACCCGGGCAAGCAGCTGCTGTTCATGGGCTCGGAGTTCGGGCAGCTCTCGGAGTGGGCGGAGAGCCGCTCGCTCGACTGGTGGCACCTCGACGACCCGGCGCACCGCGGCGTGCTCGACCTCGTCCGCGACCTCAACACGGTCTACAAGGACACCGAGGCGCTGTGGTCGCAGGACGTCGACCCGGCCGGCTTCCAGTGGATCGACGCCAACGACGCCGGCGGCAACACCCTGACCTTCCTGCGCTTCGGCAAGGACGGTCAGGTGCTGGCCTGCGTCGCCAACTTCTCCGGTAACCCGCACCACGAGTACCGGGTCGGTCTGCCGCGCGGTGGCCGCTGGCGCGAGCTGGTCAACACCGACTCGGAGGGCTACGGCGGCTCCGGGGTGGGCAACCTCGGCGGCGTCGACGCCGTGCCCGAGGCCTGGCACGGGCAGCCGTGGTCGGCGACGCTCACCGCGCCGCCGCTGGCCACCGTGTGGTTCGTGCACGAGGGCCCCGAGCCCGAGCTGCCCGACTCCGGCACCCCGGCCGACCAGGCGCAGATCGCGGCCGCCGAGGCCTCCGGCGACGCCGAGGGCCCGGGCACCGGGCTGGAGCCGGCGCAGACCGGTCCCCAGGAGTGATCCGGAGGGGGCGGCGGTCCCGCGGGGTGGACCGCCACCGGCCCCGGTGGCCTGGACGACAGGGAACCGATGTCCGTCTCGTGGCGCCGGACCGCCGGCGCCGTGCTGGCCACGGCGTTGGGGACGGCAGCGCTCAGCGGGTGCGCGGTCACCTTCATCGAGGGCACCGCGACCCCGCCGGCCGGCGCGCGCGGCGACGTCAGCCCGGAGGAGTTCCCGATCACCGGGGCCGCCGACACCCAGGTCGACCGGATCGCCCGGAACGCGCTGGCCGACCTCAACACCTGGTGGGCCGGGCAGTTCGGCCCCGTCTACCAGCAGCAGTTCACCCCGCTGAGCGGCGGCTACTACTCCGTCGACCCCGCGGACATCGACCCCGCCGCCTACCCCGGCGGCGAGATCGGCTGCGGCGAGCCACCCGAGGCGGTGGAGGACAACGCCTTCTACTGCGGGCCCAGCCAGCAGTACCGCAACAGCGACGCGATCCAGTACGACCGGGCCTTCCTCGACGAGCTGGCCTTCGGCACCGGCGGGTCGGAGGGCTACGGCCGCTTCATCCCCGCGCTGGTGATGGCCCACGAGTTCGGCCACGCCGTGCAGGGCCGGGTGGGCTACCCGTTCCAGGCCTCCATCGCGATCGAGACCCAGGCCGACTGCTTCGCCGGCGCCTGGACCCGGTGGGTCGCCGACGGGGAGGCGCCGCACAACTCGATCCGCCCGGCCGAGCTGGACGACGTGCTGCGCGGCTACCTGCTGCTGCGCGACCCGGTGGGCACCGGGCTGAACGCCGGCGAGGCGCACGGCTCCTACTTCGACCGGGTCTCGGCGTTCCAGGAGGGCTTCGACGACGGCCCGACGGCCTGCCGCGACGGGTTCGGCCCGGACCGCCCGTACACCCAGGGCGCCTTCCGCGACGACGACGACGCGCTCTCCGGCGGCGACGCACCCTACGAGCAGACCGTGGGCCAGTTCCTCCCGGAGGGCCTGGGCGAGTTCTGGCAGCAGGTGTTCGCCGAGCGCGGGGAGGTCTTCCGGCCACCGACGCTGGAGCCCTTCTCGGGCCGGGCCCCGTCCTGCGACGGCGCGGGAGCCGACGTCGACCTGGTGTACTGCCCCGGCGACGACACCGTCGCCTTCGACGAGGCGCAGCTGACCGAGCCGCTGTACGCGGCGGAGGAGGGCGGCGACTACGCCGTCCTCACCGCCGTGGCGATCCCCTACGGGCTGGCCGGCCGCGACCAGCTCGGGTTGTCCACCGAGGGCGAGGAGGCGCTGAGCTCGGCGGTCTGCCTGTCCGGGGCGTTCACCGCATCGGTGCTCAACGAGGAGAGCACGGTGCTGAGCATCTCCCCCGGCGACGTCGACGAGAGCGTGTCGTTCCTGCTCGAGTACGCCACCGACCCGCAGGTCCTCCCCGACGCCCAGCTGACCGGCTTCCAGCTGGTCGACGTCTTCCGCACCGGGGTGTTCGAGGGGCCGGCAGCCTGCGCCCTCGACCGCTGACGCCGGCCTCTCCTCAGCGGGTGATCAGGTCACCCGCTGAGGAAGGCGGGTTCAGTAGAGAGCGAGGGTGAGTGCGCGGCGGGCGGCGCCGACCCGGGGGTCGTCGTCGCCGACCACGCCGAAGAGCTCCACCAGGTGCTTGCGGGCCAGGTCGCGGTCCTCCCCGGCGGTGCGGCGGACGACGTCCAGCAGCCGGTCGAAGGCGGCGTCCACGTTGCCGGTGCCGAGCAGCAGGTCGGCGGCGCGGAGCTGCGCGTCGACGTCGTCCGGCGCGGCGTCGGCCGCGGTCAGCGCATCCGGTCCGGCCTCCTCGGCCCGGCGGAACAGCTGCACCTGGCGCAGCGCGAGCCCGGCGACCGGGTGCTCGGGCTCGGCGTCGAGGATCGCCTGGTAGGCCGCCTCGGCCGCGGCGAGGTCACCCCGGTCCAGCGCGGCCTCGGCCTCGTCCAGCCGCGGGTCCTCCGGCTCGGCGGGGGCGTCGCCCTCGGCGCCGGGTGCCGCTCCCCCGGTGGTGGCGGCGACCAGCTCGGTGATGAACTGGCGGGCCTGGTCCTCCGGGATGGCCCCGGTGAACTCGGCCACCAGCTGGCCCTGCCACACCGCCTTGACCGCGGGGATGCCCTGCACCCGCAGGCCCTGGGCCAGCGCCTGGTTGGCGTCGACGTCGACCTTCGCCAGCACCCACGAGCCACCGCCCTCGGTGGCCAGCTTCTCGAGCACCGGCGACAGCTGCTTGCAGGGGCCGCACCACTCGGCCCACAGGTCGAGGACGACCGGCACCTGGAAGGAGCGGTCGAGGACCTCGGACTGGAAGGTGTCCTCGGTGACGTCGACGACGGCGCTGCCCGGAACTCCGGCCGGCGTGCTCGCCGACGGCGGCGGCGCGGTCTGCGCCCGGGCAGCGGCCTCGCTGCGCGCCTTGACCGCGGCGAGGTCGACGGCACCGGCCAGGGAGGCGGCCACCTGCGCCTGCTGGGCGGCGGCACGGGGGTCGCGCGGGGCGGCGGGACGAGCAGGGCGGTTCGGCTGCATGCCCACGATCATCCCACTGTTCTCACTGTCGCCCTACCGGGCTCCCACCGCGGCCAGGTGCCGTGCCCCGGCTGCGCTGAGCCGTTGCCCGTGATCCCGGCGGGAGCCTCCGGCCCCGCGCCGGGAGCACGGACCGTCCTCGCGGACGGGTCATCCGTACTCGTCCCCGGCCCGGTTCGTCCCCGGCTCGGCCGCGATCCCGGCTCGGCCGCGATCCCGGCTCAGCCCTCCGGGCTTCGCTCAGAAGCGGGCGGGCTCGGTGTAGGTGCCCCACTCGGCGCGGAGGGCGTCGCAGATCTCACCGAGGGTGGCCTCGGCGCGGGCGGCGTCGAGCATCGCCGGGACCATGTTCTCCTCGGTGCGGGCCACCTCCACCATCCGGGCCACCGCGGCGCGGGCGGCGGCGTCGTCGCGGGCCTGCCGCCGCGTCTCCAGCTCGGCCCGCTGGTCGAGCTCGACCTGGTGGCTGACCCGGAGGATCTCCAGCTGGTCCCCCTCCTCGACCGAATCGGTGAGGGTGTTCACCCCGACCACCTTCTTCTCGCCCTTCTCCAGCGCCCGCTGGTAGGTGAACGCCGCCTCCGCGATCTCCCCGGTGAACCAGCCGTCCTCGATGCCCCGCAGGATGCCGCTGGTCATCGAGCCGTCGGAGCCCATCTCCCGGATCCGGGCGAAGACCTCCTCCGCCTCGGCCTCGAGGGCGTCGGTGAGCGCCTCGACGTACCAGGAGCCGCCCAGCGGGTCGGCCACGTTCGCCACCCCGGTCTCCTCGGCGAGCACCTGCTGGGTGCGCAGCGCGATCTGCGCCGCCTTGGCACTGGGCAGCGCGAGCACCTCGTCCAGGGCGTTGGTGTGCAGCGAGTTGGTGCCGCCGAGCACCGCGGCGAGCGCCTCGACCGCCGTCCGCACGATGTTGTTCTCCGGCTGCTGCGCGGTCAGCGAGACGCCGGCGGTCTGGGTGTGGAAGCGCAGCTGCTGGGCCCGCTCGGTCCGGGCGCCGTAGACGTCGCGCAGCCAGCGGGCCCAGATCCGCCGGGCGGCCCGGAACTTGGCGATCTCCTCGAAGAAGTCGATGTGCGCGTCGAAGAAGAAGCTCAGGCCGGGCGCGAAGACGTCGACGTCCAGGCCGCGCGAGAGCCCCAGCTCGACGTAGCCGAACCCGTCGGCCAGCGTGTACGCCAGCTCCTGCGCGGCCGTCGAGCCGGCCTCCCGGATGTGGTAGCCGGAGACCGAGACCGGCTTGTAGGCGGGGATCTCCGCGGCGCAGTACTCCATCAGGTCACCGATGAGCCGCAGGTGGGGCTCGGGAGCGAACAGCCACTCCTTCTGCGCCGTGTACTCCTTGAAGATGTCGGTCTGCAGCGTGCCGTCCAGCCGGGAGATGTCCGCGCCCTGCCGCTCGGCGGCGACCAGGTACATGCAGAACACGGGGACGGCGGGGCCGCTGATCGTCATCGACGTCGTGGTGTCCTGCAGCGGGATGCCCTCGAACAGCGCGTCCATGTCGGCGGCGGAGTCGACCGCGACCCCGCAGTGCCCGACCTCACCGAGCGCGCGGGGGTCGTCGGAGTCCCGGCCCATCAGGGTCGGCATGTCGAAGGCGACCGACAGCCCGCCACCGCCGGCGGCCAGCAGCGACCGGAACCGCTCGTTGGTCTGCCGGGCGTTGCCGAACCCGGCGAACTGGCGGATGGTCCACAGCCGGCCGCGGTAGCCGGTGGGGTGCAGCCCGCGGGTGAACGGGAACTCCCCCGGCCAGCCGATCCGCTCGAACCCCGGGACGGCGCGTTCGTCGGCGGGCCCGTAGGCCGGCTCGACGACCATCCCCGAGAGGGTGGTGAAGTCCGCCTCCCGCACCCGCCCGGCGCCCAGCGCCGACTCGTACCGCTGCTGCCAACGCTGGCGGGCATCGCTGCCCGCGGGCTCGGTCATGCACAGATGCTAGGACGTCCAACTACTTTCTGGCCACCCTCCGGGCGGGTCAGTCGCCGGCGACGTCCCCCGCGCCCAGCCGCACCTTCTTGAGGATGGCGAAGAGGGTGTCCAGCTCGTGCTCGGGCAGGTCGGCCAGGCCGAAGTCCTGACCGGTGAGCGCCTCCGTGGCCAGCGGGACGACGTCCCGGCCGGCGTCGGTGATCGCGGCCAGCACCCCACGGCCGTCGGCCGGGTTGGGGCGCCGTTCGACGTAGCCGGCGGCAACCAGCCGCTCGATCGCGTTGGTGACGCTGGTGGGGTGCACCATCAGCCGGCTGCCGATCACCTTCAGCGGCAGCTGCCCGGTCCGGGAGAAGGTCAGCAGCACCAGCACCTCGTAGCGGGCGAAGGTCAGCCGGTGCGGGCGCAGCGCCTCGTCGAAGCGGGCCAGCAGGATCTGCTGCACCCGGAACACCGACGTCGCCGCGCGCATCGATGCCGCCGGACCGAACCGCTCCGCCCAGGTCTGGGCCGCGCGCTCGATCGGGTCGAAGGGCAGCCCCAGGGGTCGGACCATGACCGCAGAGCGTAGTTCCGGGCCCCGGCCACCGACCGCGCCCGTCGAGTGCCGAGCTGCCGACGCCTGTCGACGAGGTGACATGTCGACTGGTCGACACCCGGCGAGCGCTCACGCCGGGGCTGTGGACAGCGCGGACGGTCGGGACGCACGATCGGCCAGGCTCGCCCGGTGGTCGTCCCCGCGCACCGTCCGCCCGAGCTGCGCGGACGGGTGTTCCGCGGCACCACGGCGGTCCGGGCCGGCCTGGTCACCCGACGGCAGCTGGACAGCCGCGCCTGGCGACGGCTCTTCCGGGACGTCTACGCCTGCGCCGACCTGGCCGTCACCCACGAGCTGCGGGCGGTGGCCGCCGCGTCGGTGCTGCTGCCGGGCGCGGTCGTCACCGGAGCCAGCGCCGCCGTCCTGTGGCGCCTGGACGCGGCCGGCCCGGAGGACGACGTCGAGCTGACCGTGCCGCCCGGGACGCCGACCAGCGTGGTGGCCGGGGTGCGGGTCCACCGGGCGCGCACCCGCCCCGAGGACCTCACCCGTCGACGCGGTGTCGCGGTCACCACACCCGAGCGGACCGCGGTGTCGCTGGGCGCCGAGCGCCCCGTGGACGAGGCCGTCGTGCTCATCGACCAGCTCGCCGCCGCCGGCCTGGTCGACCTCGGGGACGTCCGGGCGATGGCCGCGGCGACCAGCGGTCGAGGATGCCGGCGGGCCCGGGCCGCCGTCGCGCTGGCCGATGGCCTGGCCGGTTCACCCCCAGGAGACCCGGCTGCGGTTGCTGCTGCACCGCTCCGAGCTGCCGAGCCCGGTCGCGCAGCACGCGGTGCACGACGGGCCGGTGTTCGTGGCCCGGGTGGACTTCGCCTGGCCGGCGCAGCGGCTGGCGCTGGAGTACGACGGGCTCTGGCACGCCGAGCCCGGCCAGTTCGCCGCCGACCGGCGCCGGCTGAACCGGTTGCTCGCCGCCGGCTGGCGGGTCCTGTTCGTCACCGCGGCCGACCTGCACCGACCCGAGCAGCTGATCGCCCGGATCGCCGCGGAGCTCACCCGCTGAGTGTCGACATGTCGCCCCCTCCGACCGGGTCGACATGTCGACGACTCGACACTCGGCGCAGCAGGTCAGGCGGCCGGCGCGGGGCGCAGCGGCGGGGCCTGCCGGACGCCGAACACCTCGCGCAGCGCCACCCGGGCGGCGTTGTCCCCGCAGTGCCCGTGGACGGCGGGGCCGGGCGGGGTGGCCGCACCGGCGAGGTAGACCCCGGTCATCGGCGTCTTGTAGGTGTTCCAGCGGGGCACCGGCCGGAACAGCATCTGCCGCAGCGACGCCTCACCGTTGGAGATGTCCCCGCCCACGTCGTTGGGGTTCCAGTGCTCCATCTCCCCGGCGTGCATGGTGTGCCGGGCCAGGATCGTGTCCCGGAAGCCGGGCGCGAACCGCTCGACCTGGGCCTCGATCACCTCGGTCATGTCCACCGTCGAGCCGTGCGGCACGTGCACGTACGCCCAGAAGACGTGGCCGCCCTCGGGCGCCCGGGAGCGGTCGACGACGGTCGGCTGCACGGCCAGGACGTAGGGCCGGTCGGTGATCCGGCCCGCGGCGGGGGCCGCCTCCCCCGCGATCGTCTCCTCCATGGTGCCGGCCACGTGCACCGTGCCGGCCCGCCGGACGTCGGGGTTGGTCCACGGCACCGGCTCCGACAGCGCCCAGTCGACCTTGAAGACGCCCGGACCGTGCCGGTACCGGTGCACCCAGCGCCGGTAGCCGTCGGGGACGCTGTTGCCGGCCATCGCCACGAAGGCCCCGGGTGTGGTGTCCAGCAGGACGGCGGGCACCCCGGCGAACTCGCGCAGGTCGGTGACCTCGTGCCCGGTGACGACCTCCCCGCCCTGCTGCTCCAGGGCGGTGACCATGGCGTCGGCGAGCACCTGGGAGCCG
The DNA here is from genome assembly GCF_054051115.1 of Modestobacter sp. SYSU DS0904. Lineage (NCBI taxonomy): Bacteria > Bacillati > Actinomycetota > Actinomycetes > Geodermatophilales > Geodermatophilaceae > Modestobacter > Modestobacter sp. SYSU DS0904. Next base: position 38,225 of record NZ_JBJHAQ010000016.1, read on the forward strand.
CCCTCGACCACCGGCCAGCCGCGGTGGTGGGCCAGCATCGCCAGGATCATCCCGAGCCCGGCGGTCAGCGGGCGGGAGAGCTCCAGCATGCCGTGGGCGGCAGCCCCGGCGATCAGCGCGCGCGCCTCCTCGCCGTCGAACCTGGCGCGGGCCAGCTGCCCGACGCTGGGCAGCGCCTGCAGCCCGAAGCGGGTGATCCCGGTGATCCCGCGGGTGGGCAGGCGGCGGAAGGCGGAGGTCAGGAAGAAGTCGACGATCTCGGGGGCCTGCCGCAGCAGCGGTCCGAACAGCCGGCGCCACGCCGCGTCGTCGACGCCGAGCCCCGCCGCGGTCTCCGTCAGCGACCCGACCGACACCGCCGCCCGGCCGCCGTCCAGCGGGTGGGCGAAGGCGACCTCCGGCTGCAGCAGCCGCACCCCCCGGGTGGGCAGGTCGAACTCCTCGAAGAACGGGGCGGCGGCCGCCATCGGGTGCACCGTGGAGCAGATGTCGTGCCGGTAGCCGGGCAGCGTCACCTCCTCGGTGCGCAGCCCGCCACCGGGCTGGTCACCGCGCTCCACCACCCGCACGGACAGACCGGCCGCGGCCAGGCGCAGGGCGGCGGCCAGCCCGTTCGGGCCGGCTCCGACGACGACGGCGTCCGGGGTCCCGTTCACGCCGCCATCCTGCCCGTCGGGTCCTAGAGGTGCGCGATGAGCTGGTCCGCAGCTTGGTACGGGTCGGTCTCCCCCGCCACCACCCGCTCCGCCAGGGCCGGCAGCGCGGCCGAGCCGCCGACGTCCCCCATCCGCTCGCGCAGCCCGGCGACGGCGATCGCCTCGACCTCGCGGGCGGCCCGGGTGACCCGGCGGCGGTGACCCTCGCCGGAGGACTCCAGCCAGGCGGCGTGCTCGTCCAGGCGCGCCACCACGTCGTCCACCCCGTGGTCGCCGTCCGGGGACGTCACGGCCCGGCTGGCCACGGTCTTCACGATCGGCGGCCGCCACGCCCCGGCGTCGGCGTGCCGGCCGCCCAGGGAGAGCATCGCGCGCAGGTCGCGCACGGTCTGGTCCGCGCCGTCCCGGTCGGCCTTGTTCACCACGAAGACGTCGGCGACCTCGAGGATCCCGGCCTTGGCCGCCTGGATGCCGTCGCCCATCCCCGGCGCCAGCAGCACCAGCGTGGTGTCCGCGAGCGAGGCGACCTCCAGCTCCGACTGCCCGACCCCGACCGTCTCGACCAGCACGACGTCGCAGCCGGCCGCGTCGAGCACCCGCAGCGCCTGCGGGGTGGCCCAGGCCAGACCGCCCAGGTGGCCGCGCGAGGCCATCGACCGGATGAAGACCCCGGGGTCGCCGGCGTGGTCCTGCATCCGCACCCGGTCGCCGAGCAGGGCCCCGCCGGAGAACGGGGAGGAGGGGTCGACGGCGAGCACCCCGACCCGCCGTCCGGTGGCCCGGAAGGCCCGCACCAGCGCCGTCGTCGTCGTCGACTTGCCGACCCCGGGCGGCCCGGTCAGCCCCAGCACCCGGGCCCGCCCGGTGTGCGGCGCGAGCGCGGCCGCGACCTCGCGCAGCAGCGGGCTGGCGTCCTCCACCAGCGAGATCAGCCGCGCCACCGACCGGGCGTCGCCCTCGCGGGCGCGGGCGACCAGGGTGGGGACGTCGGCGGCCCGCCGGCCGCGCCGGCCGAGCGCCCCGGTGGCCGGGGCGGCGACCGCGGTGGCCTCGGGGTCGCTCACGCCGCGGCGGGGACCCTGAGCACGAGCGCGTCACCCTGACCGCCACCACCGCACAACGCGGCCGCCCCCACCCCGCCCCCGCGGCGGCGGAGCTCCAGCACCAGGTGCAGCACGATCCGGGCCCCGCTCATCCCGACCGGGTGGCCCAGCGCGATCGCCCCACCGTTGGGGTTCACCCGCTCCGGGTCGATGCCCAGCTCGCGGGTGGAGACGATGCCGACGGCGGCGAACGCCTCGTTCAGCTCGACCAGGTCCAGCTCCGCCGGGTCGATCCCCTCGCGGGCGCACGCCTTGGCGATCGCCCGGGACGGCTGGGTCTGCAGGGTGGCGTCCGGGCCGGCGACGACGCCGTGCGCGCCGATCTCGGCCAGCACGGTGCAGCCGAGCTCGGCGGCCTTGGCCGCGGACATGACCACGACGGCGCAGGCGCCGTCGGAGATCTGCGACGCCGACGCCGCGGTGATGGTGCCGTCGGGCGCGAACGCCGGCTTGAGCCGGGCCAGGCTCTCGGCGGTGGTGTCCGGCCGGATGCCCTCGTCCTCGCGGAACTCGATCGGGTCGCCCTTGCGCTGCGGGATGAGCACCGGGGTGATCTCGTCGTCGAACAGGCCGTTCTTCTGCGCGGCCGCGGCCTTCTGGTGGCTGGCGGCGGCGAAGGCGTCCTGCTCCTCGCGGGTCAGCCCGTACCGGCTGTTGGCCTGCTCGGTGAGCGCGCCCATGGCGACCTGGTCGAAGGTGTCGGTGAGGCCGTCGTGCGCCATCGCGTCGACCAGCGTGGCGTCGCCGTACTTCGTGCCGGTGCGCGAGCTGGGCAGCAGGTGCGGCGCCCGGGTCATCGACTCCATGCCGCCGGCGACCACGACGTCGAACTCCCCGGCCCGGATGAGCTGGTCGGCCAGGGCGATGGCGTCGATGCCGGAGAGGCAGACTTTGTTGAGCGTGAACGAGGGCACCGACATCGGGATGCCGCCGGCGACCGCGGCCGGCCGGGCGGGGTTCTGCCCGGTGCCGGCCTGGATGACCTGGCCCATGATCACGTAGTCGACCTGGTCGCCGGTGATCCCGGCGCGCTCGAGGGCCGCCTTGATGGCGACGCCGCCGAGGTCGGCGGCGCTGAAGTCCTTCAGCGAGCCCAGCAGCCGGCCCATCGGCGTGCGGGCGCCGCCGACGATCACGGAGCGGGTGGGTGCGGGCTGGCTCATCGGGGCCTCCAGTGGCTCCGGCCGCCGCCGTTGGCGGCCTGCTCCGAGGTGGCGGCGCAGCCTCACCGCGCCGCTGCGGGTGCCGTCGAGGATAGGGCCCCCGGCCGGTGCCCCGGCACCACGCGGGCACCGGGCCCGCCCGCACCGGACGTGACCCCGGCCACAACCAGGTCCCGCAGGGGTGGGTGTCCCGGCAGGATGCGCCGCATGACCGATGCCGTGCCCGACGACGCGCACAGCCGGCTGCCCGCCGGGATGTTCACCACCATCGACCACGTGGGCATCGCGGTGCCCGACCTGGACGCGGCGATCGCCTTCTACGCCGCCACGTTCGGCGTGCACTCGGTGCACGAGGAGACGAACGAGGAGCAGGGCGTCCGGGAGGCGATGCTCGCCGTCGGCGACGGGGAGACCCGGATCCAGCTGCTCGCCCCGCTGACCCCCGAGTCGACGATCGCGAGGTTCATCGGCCGCTCCGGACCGGGGCTGCAGCAGCTGGCCTTCCGGGTGACCGACGTCGAGGCCGCCGCCCGGACGCTGCGCGAACGCGGCCTGCGGCTGCTCTACGACGCACCGCGCCGCGGCACCGCCGGCAGCCGGGTGAACTTCGTGCACCCCAAGGACGCCGGCGGCGTGCTGGTCGAGCTGGTGGAGCCCGCCGCCGCGCACTGACCGACCGCGCCACCGCACCACCCACAACTGCACACCCCGCCATCACCGCACCTGCACCTACCGAGCCAACGACGACCCGGGAGAGCACGCATGGACGAGATCAGGGACGCCGTCCTCGGCGACCACCTCGACGCGATCGGAGGGCTCCCCGTGCCGGGGTCCTACCGCGGCGTCGTGGTGCGCGAGGACGAGCAGGGGATGTTCGAGGGCCTGCCCACCAGGGACAAGGACCCCCGGAAGTCGCTGCACGTGCAGGAGGTGCCCACCCCCGAGCTGGGACCGGGCGAGGCGCTGGTGGCGGTCATGGCCTCCGCGGTCAACTACAACACCGTCTGGACGTCGATCTTCGAGCCGGTCTCCACCTTCGGGTTCCTCCGGCGCTACGGCCGCGTCTCCGACCTCACCAGGCGGCACGACCTGCCCTACCACGTGGTCGGCTCGGACCTGGCCGGCGTCGTCGTCCGGGTGGGCCCGGGCGTGAACCGGTGGGAGCCCGGTGACGAGGTGGTCGCCCACTGCCTGTCGGTGGAGCTGGAGGACCCGGCCGGGCACGACGACACGATGCTCGACCCGCAGCAGCGGATCTGGGGGTTCGAGACGAACTTCGGCGGCCTGGCCGAGCTGTCGCTGGTCAAGAGCAACCAGCTGATGCCCAAGCCCGCGCACCTCACGTGGGAGGAGGCTTCCAGCCCAGGGCTGGTCAACTCCACCGCCTACCGGCAGCTGGTCAGCCGCAACGGCGCCGACATGAAGCAGGGCGACGTCGTGCTGATCTGGGGCGCCTCCGGCGGGCTCGGCTCCTACGCCACCCAGCTGGCGCTCAACGGCGGCGCCATCCCGGTCTGCGTGGTGAGCAGCCCGGAGAAGGCCGAGATCGTGCGCTCAATGGGCGCCCAGCTGGTCATCGACCGCTCCGCCGAGCAGTACCGGTTCTGGCGCGACGAGCAGACGCAGGACCCGCGGGAGTGGCAGCGGCTGGGCGCGAGGATCCGTGAGCTGACCGGTGGCGACGACCCGGACATCGTCTTCGAGCACCCCGGGCGGGAGACCTTCGGCGCCAGCGTCTACGTCGCGCGCAAGGGCGGCACGATCGTCACCTGCGCCTCCACCACCGGGTTCCAGCACGAGTACGACAACCGGTACCTCTGGATGAACCTCAAGCGGATCGTCGGTTCGCACTTCGCCAACTACCGCGAGGCCTGGGCGGCCAACCGGCTCGTCCAGCGGGGCCTGGTCCACCCGACGCTGTCGCGGACCTACGCCCTGGACGACGTCGGCCAGGCCGCCCTCGACGTCCACCGCAACGCCCACCAGGGCAAGGTCGGGGTGCTGGCCCTGGCCCCGGAGGAGGGGCTGGGCGTGCGGGACACCGCCCTGCGGGAACAGCACCGGGCGGCGATCGACCGCTTCCGCGAGCGCTGACCGGTCCGCCCGGGGGCCCGGCTGCGGGCCGGGCCCCCGGCTCCCCGGGAGTTGGCTGCGGAGCGGCCGGGGACACGCTGACCCGGGGCCGGTTCTCTGCGAGGATGAGGCCCATGAGCGACCCCCGTGACGACTTCTTCCGCGACGGCGGCCCCGGCTTCGACGTGGTGCGCAAGGGGTACGACCGGGAACAGGTGCACGAGACCCTCTCCGGGATGGACGCCGACCTGCGGGTCGCCATCGCCGACCGGGACGCCGCCGTGGCGCGCTCGTCCGACCTGGCCCGCCAGCTGCAGGCCCTGCACGGCGAGGTGGAGTCGCTGCGCCGCCGGGCCGCGAGCGCCAGCGCGCCCACCTTCGAGAACATGGGCGAGCGCATCTCGAACATGCTGCGGCTGGCCGAGGAGGAGGCCGCGGAGATCCGCCGGGCCGCCCAGGAGGACGCCGCGCAGCTGCAGGCCGCGGTCGCCGCCGAGGTCGAGGCGGTCCGCGAGCGGATCACCGGCGAGGAGCGGGCGCTCGGGGAGCGTTCGGCGGCCAGCCGGGCCGAGGCCGAGCGGCTCGTCGCCGAGGCGCGGGCGCACGCCGAGCAGGTCGCGGCGAAGACCCAGGCCCGCGCCGACGAGCTGGTCACCAAGGCCCAGGAGCGGGTGGCCCGCCTCGACGCCGACTCGCAGACCCGCCGCACCAAGGCGGAGGAGGACTTCGAGATCGCGATGCGCATCCGGCGCACCGAGGCCGCCCGGCTGGAGGAGGAGCGCGAGCACGCCTCCGTCGCCACCGCCCAGCAGCGCCTCACCTCCGCCGAGGAGCGGGCGCGCCGCACCGTGGCCGAGGCGGAGGCCTCCGCGGCCGCCGTCCGGGCGGTCCGGGACGAGCTCGCGCAGCGGCTCGCCGAGGTGCGTTCGCTGCTGGAGCAGCTGCCCGACCTGGGCGACCGCCCGGCGCAGGCCGCTCCGGCGGCCCGACCGGCCGAGAAGCCCGGTCCGCAGACGGCGGCGCACGCAGCTCCGGAGGAGCAGGCGGCTCCGCAGCAGGGCCCGGCGCCCGACGCCCCGCAGGCACCGCGGCACGCCCAGCCGGTCGCCGAGTCCCCGACCGCCGAGCCCGCGGCCGCCCGCACCCAGTCGCTGCGGGTACCGCCGCGCCCGGAGGAGCAGGGCCCCGCACCCCAGGCCCCCGCCGCCCAGGCCCCCGCACCCCGGGCCGGGGCGGCCCCGTCCGACGCGCCGCAGACCGACGCACCGCAGACCGCGCCGACCCCCGCCGCCGAGCAGTCCGCTGCGCCGGCCGGCAGCGCGGAGCGGCCCACCGCCGAGCAGGAGTCCGCGCGCCCGGCCGCCGCGCCGCGCCACACCCCGCCGGTGCCGCCGCGGAGCACGCAGTCCCGCGCCCAGCAGGCCGCCACACCGCCGGTGCCCGCCGGCACCGGCAGCGCGCAGGCCACCGGATCGACCGAGTCCGGCCGCAGCTGACCGGGGCCGGCGCCGGGTCGCCCCGCGCCGGCCGGCCCACCTGACGAGGACCACGACCGTGCCGGACCCGAGGCCGCCGGCCGGCCGTCGCCGCCCGGGCAGCCGGCGGGCCCGGCACGCGGCGACGTCCCCGGCGCGTCCGCGGGCCGGCGTCCTCTGGCCGCTGACCGCGCTGGCGGTGCTGGCCGCGGTCGCCGCCCGGCGGCTGTCCGGTCCCCGGCTGCCCGGCGACGACGCGCTGGCCGCACCGGCGGCCGCCCTGCTGCGCGGCGACGGCGACCTGGCGCTGCTGTCACCCGACGGCCTCGGGGCGCTGCACACCGCCGTCTACGCCACCGTCACCCGCGCGTTCGCCCGGCACGACACCCTGCTGGGCGCCGAGCGGGAGCTGCTCGCCGTCGTCCTGCTGGCCACCGGGGCGCTGCTGTGGCGCACCGGCCGGCGGCTGGGTCTGAGCGACGTCGGGGCCGCCCTGGCCGTGCTGGGGCTCGCGGCGGTGCCGGCGCTCGCCCCGCTGTCGGCCGCCGCGTCGCCGTCCTGGCTGGCGCTGCCCTGGCTGCTGCTCGCCGGCTGGCTGCTGCTGTCCGGGCGCCCCTCCCCCGCGGCGGGCGTCGCCGCCGCGGTGGCCGCCCTGCTCGGCGTCCTCCTCGCACCGGACGCGCTGGTGCTCCTCGTCGTCGGGATCGCCGCGGGCGCCGCCGCCCGGACGCCGTGGCGCCGGCTGCGCGGACCGCTCCGCGCCCGCCCGCGGGTGGCCCAGGCGCTGGCCGTGGGTGGGATCGTCCTAGCCGCCGTCGCCACCCGGCTGCTGGTCGGCAGCTGGTACCCGCAGCCCGGCGACCCGGCCCGGTGGGGCGCGGACACCACCGGGCTCGTGCTGCTCGGCGCCGGGCTGCTCGCCGTGGGGGCGCTGACCGTGGCCCGGCTGCCGCGGCTGCGCGGACCCGGTGCGGCGCTGGTGGCCGGGACGCTGCTCGGGGTCCTCCCGCCCGGTGACCGGCTGCCGGCCCTGGTGACCTGCCTGCCGCTGGCCGCGCTGCTGGGCGCGGTGCTGGTCACCGGCCTGGCCGACCGGCTCGCCGCGGCGCGGCCCGAGCTCGGTCGGGTCGCCCGGCCGGCCGCCGCCGGCGTCCTGGGGGTGCTGCTCGTCGCCGCGCTCGCCGCGGCCCTGACCGCCCCCCGGGGCGACCTCGGGGCCCGGGCGCAGGCCCAGCTGGTGGCGTGGGCCGGCGAGCACCTCCCCGACGACGCGGTGCTCGCCGCGGGTCCTCGGCTGGCCGCCGAGCTGGTGCACGCCGGTCTCGACGCCGACCGGCTGGTCCCCCCGGGCGACCAGGTCACCGCCGCGGCCGGCGACCCGCCGCTGCGCCTGCAGGTCGGCACCGGCGACGACCCGGCCGGCGACGCCCGTCTCCTGGCCCGCTTCCCGACCGGCCCGCCCCCGGACGACGCCGCCCCGGACGACGCCGCCCCGGACGACGCCGCCCCGGACGACGCCGCCCCGGACGACGTCACCCTGACCGTCGCCGACCCGGACCCGGCCGAGCCGACGGCGGAACAGCTGGCCGCCCGGCGTGCCCTCGGCGCCGCGCTGCTGGCCAACCCGGCGACGACCGCGCCACCGGCCGCCGCCGACCTGCTGCGCTCCGGCGCCGTCGACCCCCGGACCCTCACCCTGCTCGCCGGCCTGGCCGCCCGGTTCGGTGTCGGGCTGGCCGACCTCCCCGCGGTGCCCGGCGAGCTCCCCGGGGTCCCGGTCCACCAGGCCGTGCTCGGCTCGGTCAGCGGCGAGCCGTTGCCCGGGGACTCCGCGGCGGCCGACCGCCTGCGCGCCTGGCTCGCGGCACAGCGCGCTCCCTACCGGCCGGCCCAGGTGACCCCGGTCGAGGACGGGCTGCTGCTGACCTGGCCGCTGGCCCCGGACCCCGACGCGCTGGTGACCCCGGGCGGAGGAGGATGACCCACATCTCGATGACCCACACCTCGATGACCCAGCGCCACGGCCTGGGAACCGCGCGTGCAGATGCCGGCCGGGATGGGTAGGGCCGGCCGAGCACCCCGAACCCACAGGAGGACGCCGATGTCCCGGCTGACCCGAGGCCCGCTGCTGCTCCTGCTGAGCGCCGGGCTGTGCGCGCTGGGCATCACGCCTGCCGCCGCCGCACCGGCCGGGGAGACCGGTCTGGTGCGGATGATGCACCTGTCCCCCGACACCCCGTCGGTCGACGCCTACATCGACGCGGTGTCGTCGCCGGGCACCGGGGTGGTGCTCCCGGCGGTCACCTACGGCGACGTCTCGGACTACCGGGCCGTGCCCGCGGGCACGTACACGGTCAGCGCCCGCGCGGCCGGCGCGGACCCGGCCGGCCCGCCGGTGCTGGCCACCACCGTCACCGTCGCACCGGGCAGCGCCACCACGATCGCCGGCGTCGGGTACTTCGCCGACCTGGGCTTCGCCGTCCTGCCCGACGACCTGTCGCTGCCCCCGGCCGGCCAGGCCCGCGCCCGGGTGGTCAACGCCGCGGCCGGCGTCTCCCCCGTCGACCTCGCCCTGGCCGACGGCCCGCAACTCGCCTCGGACCTGGAGTTCGCCGGCAACACCGACTACCTCGACGTGCCCGGTGGCCCGGCCACGCTGACCGTGACGACGGCGGCCGGCGAGCCCACCGAGCTGCCGGTCGACCTCGCCGCGGGGTCGGTCTACAGCGTGCTGCTGCTGGACCGCAGCGACGGCGGGGTCACCGTGACGACCGCGCTGGACGCCGCCAGCCCCGGGGTCGTCCCGGTCGGCGGCGTGGAGGCCGGTGCGGGCGGCAGCGCCGATGACGGCGTCCCGGCGGGTCGCCTGGCGCTGGCCGTCGTCGCGGTCTCCGCCCTGCTGCTCGCCGTCCTGGGCCGGGTCGGCCCCCGCGGCCACGCATCCCGGCACGCGGCGTCCCGGCACGCGGCGTCCCGGCACGCGGCGTCCTGACCGGGAGCGGGGTGACCGACCGGATGACCGAGGGCAGGCACCGGCGTCCGCGGTCGCGGGCGACGGCCCGGGTGCGGCTCGGGCTGGCCGCGGTCGGCGTCACCGCGGGCGCGGTCGCGCTGCTCTCCCCCACACCGGCCGCCCCGGCCCGGGCCGCGGCGCCACCGGCGCCGGTCGTGGTCGCGGAGACCGCCACCGCCACTGCGCCCGCCCCGGTGCGGGTGCGGGTGCCGGCCATCGGGGTGGACAGCCCGCTGCCGGCGATCGGGGTGGACGGCGACGGCGCGCTCGTGCCGCCCGCGGACTTCACCCGGGCCGGCTGGTTCGCCGCCGGGCCGGCCCCCGGGCAGCCCGGGCCGGCGGTGCTGGCCGGCCACGTCGACGACCGCAGCGGCCCGGCGGTGTTCTTCCGCCTGGAGGAGCTCACCGCCGGCGACCGGGTGCTGGTCGACCGGGCCGACGGCAGCCAGCTGACGTTCACCGTCACCCGGGTGGCCGCCTACCCCAAGACCGACTTCGCCACCGCGGAGGTCTACGGCCCGACCCCCGACCCGCAGCTGCGGCTCATCACCTGCGGCGGCGAGTTCGACCGCGAGCGCCGCAGCTACACCGACAACGTGGTGGTCTACGCCCGGCTCGCGGCCTGAACCCGGGGCTCAGCGCCGCCGGCGGCGGCTGTCCCAGCAGGTCCGGTGCCAGTGCCGGCGCAGGTCGGCGGCCGACTCGGTGTCCCAGGGCTCCAGGTCGGAGTCGCGCACGTAGGCCGGCCAGGTGACCACGTGCGGCGTCCCGGGCCGGATCTCCTGGTCGCACCCCGGGCAGCGGTAGCTCTTCCCCCCGGCCGCGCCGGTGAGCGGGCGCACCGCCCAGTCGCCGTCGGCGGCCTCCTCCACCGGCGTCGACCGGGGGAAGGGCCGACGCGGGGACGACCGGGAGCCACGACCGGCCGGGGACGACCCGGCCCGGTCGCGGCGGGAACCACCGCGGCGGGGCACCGCCCTACCGGTTCGCGTGGTCGCGGAACCCGCGGCCGGCCTTGCGCCCGAGGTACCCGGCGGTGACCAGGTGCTCCAGCAGCGGGGCCGGCGCGAAGCCCGGCTCGCGGAACTCGGCGTAGAGCTCGCGCTCGATCGCCAGCGAGACGTCCAGGCCGACGACGTCGAGCAGCTCGAAGGGGCCCATCGGGTAGCCGCAGCCGACCTTCATCGCCGCGTCGATGTCATCGGCGCTGGCGTAGTGCGCCTCGAGCATCTTGACCGCGTCGTTGAGGTAGGGGAACAGCAGCGCGTTGACGATGAACCCGGCGCGGTCGGCGCAGGAGACCGCGGTCCTGCCCAGCCGCTGGCAGAGCGCGTGCCCGGTGGCGGCGACGTCCGGCGCGGTGGCGATGGTGGAGACCACCTCGACCAGCTTCATCACCGGCGCCGGGTTGAAGAAGTGCAGACCCACCACGTCGGCCGGGCGGCCGCTGGCCCGGGCGCACTCGATCACCGGCAGGCTGGAGGTGGTGGTGGCCAGCACCGCCCCGGGCTTCGCGACCCGGCCCAGCTCCGCGAACAGCTCGTGCTTGACCGCCAGCTCCTCCACCACCGCCTCGACCACCAGGTCGGCGGCGGCGAGATCGGCCAGCGACGTGCTGCCGGTGACCCGGCCCAGCACGGCGTCCCGCTCGGCTCCGTCGAGCCGGCCCCGGTCCACCTGCTTGCCCAGCGAGCGGGCCAGCGCATCACGCACCGCCTGCACCTTCTCCTCGGTGCGGGCGACGACGGTGACGTCGCAGCCGCCCGCGGCCAGGACCTCGACGATGCCGGTGGCCATCGTCCCGGAGCCGATGACGCCGACCGACTGCACCGGGCGGGCGCCCTGCACGGCACCCCCGGGGACCGGGGTCCGCGCGTCGGGCGCCACCTCGGCGGAGTCGCGGCCGGCGTAGGTGTAGAAGCCCCGGCCGGTCTTCCGGCCCAGCAGGCCGGCGGTCATCATCTGCTTGATCACCGGGCTCGGCGCGTGCAGCCGGTTGCGCGACTGCTGGTACATCGTCACGAGGATCTCGTGGGCGGTGTCGATGCCGATGAGGTCCAGCAGCGCCAGCGGCCCCATCGGCAGGCCGCAGCCCAGCCGCATGGCCGCGTCGAGGTCCTCGCGGCTGGCGTAGCGGTTCTCGTACATCGACACGGCGTGGTTGAGGTAGCCGAACAGCAGCGCGTTGGCGATGAAGCCGGCGCGGTCGCCGATGGTGACGTCGACCTTGCCCAGCCGCGCGCAGAGCGCCTCGACGTCCTCGACCACCGACGGTTCGGTGACCACGGTCCGGACGACCTCGACCAGCTTCATCACCGGCGCCGGGTTGAAGAAGTGCATCCCGATGACCTTGCCCGGGCGGCCGGTCGCGACCGAGAGCTCGGTGACCGACAGGCTGGAGGTGTTGGTGGCCAGGATCGTCCCCGGCGGGCAGACCCGGTCCAGCGTCGCCAGCACCTGCGCCTTGAGCTCCAGCCGCTCGGGGACGGCCTCCACGACGAGCTCGGCGACGGCGAGGTCCGCCATCGCGGTGGTGAACCGGATCCGGGACAGGATGACGTCCCGGTCGGCGGGGTCGAGCTTCCCCCGGGCGACCGCCTTGTCCGTGGAGGTCACCACGTGCTCCCGGCCCCGCTGCAGCGCCTCGTCGGTCACCTCCACCGCGGTCACCGACAGCCCCGCGCGGGCGAGCACCTCGGCGATGCCGGCACCCATGGTGCCCAGCCCCACCACCCCGACCTCGGTCAGTTCTCTGGCCACGCCGCCGTCCTCCCGTCGTCCGGTGATGCCGGAGTGTCCCAAACGACGGGCCGGGCGCGCCGCCCCGGGTTACCCGCCGGTACGGCGGTTCAGAAGAGCCGGGCGGAGGGGTCGTCGGTGCCCTTCAGCACGGCGTAGTCGACCGTCAGGCAGGAGATGCCCCGGTCGGTGGCGAGCACCCGGGCCTGCGGCTTGATCTCCTGGGCGGCGAACACGCCCTTGACCGGGGCGAGCAGCGGGTCGCGGTTGAGCAGCTCGAGGTAGCGGGTCAGCTGCTCCACGCCGTCGATCTCGCCGCGGCGCTTGATCTCGACAGCGACGGTGGCGCCGTCGGCGTCCCGGCAGAGCAGGTCGACCGGGCCGATCGCGGTGGGGTACTCCCGGCGCACCAGCGACCAGCCCGCGCCGAAGGTCTCCACGTGCATCGCCAGCAGCCGCTGCAGGTCGGCCTCGACGCCGTCCTTCTGCAGGCCGGGGTCCACGCCGAGCTCGTGCCGGGAGTCGTGCTCCACCGACTCGATGGTGATGATCAGCTGCTCGCCGGCCTTGTTGGTCACCGTCCAGGTACCGGAACCGTCGACCAGCTCGTCCTTGAGCGAGCACGGCGGGCTCATCCAGTTCAGCGGCTTGTAGGCCCGGTCGTCGGCGTGGATGGACACCGACCCGTCGGCCTTGACCAGCAGCAGCCGCAATGCCGGTGGCAGGTGGGCGGTGAGCCGCCCGATGTAGTCGACGGAGCAACGGGCTATGACCAGGCGCACGGGCGCCGACGCTACCGGTCGGTGGAACCCGACGGCCGCCCCCTGCGTCGTACCTGGTGTGCGCCTGACTCCCGTGCTCCGCGCGACCGCCCTCGCCGGCCTGCTGGCCGTGCTCGCCGCCTGCGCGCAGGGGGGCAGCACCGCAACGCCGTCCCCCGCGCCGACCACCTCTGCCCCGGAGCTCCCCGACGCCGCCGACGCGCTGGTGCTGTCGGTCGAGCACACCGGCGGGTTCACCACCCCGGAGATGCTCGCCGCCCGGCTGCCGGTGGTGGCCGTGTACGCCGACGGCCGGGTGTTCACCGAGGGCCCGGTCGTGGCGATCTACCCGGGCCCGGCCTGGCCCAACGTGCAGCTGCAGCAGATCGACCGGGACGACGTCCGCACGCTGGCGCAGCGGGCGCTGGACGCCGGGCTGGCGGAGGACGGCGACCTCGGCTCCCCGCCGGTCGCCGACGCCACCAGCACCCGGTTCACCCTGCAGACCGCCGACGGGACGTTCGTCCGGGAGGCCTACGCCCTGACCGAGGGGCGGGACTGGCCCGACAGCGGCCTGACCGAGGATCAGCAGGAGGCCCGGGCCCGGCTCGCCGAGCTGCGCGACGACCTCACCGACCTGCCCGCCACCCTCGGCCCGGAGGCGGTGGGTGAGACCGAGCAGTACGAGCCGGCCGCCGTGGCCGCGCTGGTGCGGCCGTACACCGAGCCGGCCGACATGCCGGGCCCTCCGGAGCTCCCGTGGCCGGGTCCGGCGCTGCCGGGCGAGCCGCTCGCGCCGGGGGTCACCTGCCTGACCGCCGAGGGCGAGCAGGCCACGGCGGTGGCCGCCGCGGCGCGGGAGGCCACCACGCTGACCCCGTGGGTGGGCGCCGACGGCGCCCGGTGGGCGATCACGTTCCGCCCGCTGCTGCCGCACGAGCAGGGGTGCGGCGACCTGACGGCGTGACCTCGGCGGCAGCCCGGCCGGCGCGCGGGCGTGTCGGGGGTGCCCGCCCACCGCGGGCTGCCAGGGTCAGCCCGTGCGGCGACCGACGACCCCGCTGGACGGGTCCCGCCACCAGCAGCTCCTGCTCGGCGGGCTCCTCGTCCTGCTGCTCGCCGTCGTCCCGCTCGCGGCGCTGCTCGCCGACCCGGCGCTGGCCGCCGTGGTGACCGCCGGCCCGGCCGTCGTCGGGCTGCTGGTCGCCTACGCCGGGGCGCCGGCCGGCCGCGGCCCGGCCGGGGGGTGGGCGGATGCCCGCACCGCACCGGACCCGACGGCGCCGGCCGTGTCCGTCCGGGTGGCCGACGTGGCGGCCTCCCGTGGCGACGGCGACGTCCGCTTCGAGGTGCTGCTGGAGGTGGAGAACCACGGCGCCACCCCGGTGGTGGTCGAGCCGGGCCGCGCCTCCCGCGGCCGGTTCCGGGAGCCGGGGTCGCTCGCCCTGCCGCCGCGCCGCGGCGGTGCGCACCCCGGTCCGCACGTCCGCTGCCTGACGCTGCAGCTGGTGGTGCCGGCCGCCGAGGTGGCGGCGGGGCTGGCCGGCTGCACCGGCCGGCGGTTCGGCTGGACCGGGGTCACCGTGACCCTGCTGGCGCACAACCTGGGTCGCACGGTCACCGACGAGCTCCGGCTGGCGTTCGACCTGCAGCCCTTCACCCGCACCCCCGACGGCGGGTGGGGGTGGACCGATGCCCTGCTCACCGACGACGGCGGCTGGGGCTGGCTCGCCGGCCGGTCCCACCGGGACCTCCACCTGCCGGCCTGACCCGGCAAGCTGGACGGCATGGCCGACCCCGAACCGTCGACACCGACCAGCCCGCGCCCGGTCCAGCGCGGGATCTCCACCCAGGGCTGGCGTGACCTCGCCTTCCTGCACTGGGCGGTCGACCCCGCCGTCGTCGCGCCGCTGCTGCCGGCCGGCACCGTGCCCGACGTGCACGAGGGCGCCACCTACGTCGGGCTGGTGCCCTTCCGGATGTGGCGCATCGGCATGTTCGGCAGCCCGGGGCTGCCCTGGCTGGGCACGTTCGCCGAGACGAACGTGCGGCTGTACTCGGTCGACGCCGCCGGCCGCCGGGGCGTGGTCTTCCGGTCGCTGGACGCCGAGCGGCTGCTGCCGGTCCTCGCCGCCCGCTGGGTGGCCCGGCTGCCCTACCTGTGGTCGCGGATGCGCGTGGAGCGCGCCGGGGACCGGGTCCGCTACACCTCGGCCCGCCGCTGGCCGGGTCCGCGCCCGGCGGAGAGCCGGATCGAGCTGCGGATCGGTGCGCCGCTGACCGGCGACGACCCGCTGGCCCGCTTCCTCACCGCCCGCTGGGGGCTGCACCGGCCGGGGCGGCGCGGGCCGGTCTACTGGCCCAACGAGCACCCGGAGTGGCCGCTGTGGCACGCGGAGCTGGTCTCCCTGGAGGAGTCGCTGCTGGCCGCGGCCGGGCTGCCGGGCATCACCGGCGCCCCCGACAGCGTGCTCTTCTCCCCCGGCGTCGACGTCCGGTTCGGCCCGCTGCTGCGCTGAGCCGGGCGCCACGACCCCCGACAGTCCGAGAAGTTCCGCAACCGCGCCCGCTCGGGCACCATCGCGGTGTGACCTCGAGCACAGCACCGTTCGCCACCAGCTCCGACGACTGGGTGCGCCGCCTGCTGGACGCCGCCCGTGAGCGGCTGGGCATGGACGTCGCCTGGCTGTCGGTGTTCACCGAGGAGACCCAGGAGATCCGCGTGGCGACCGGTGCCCTGGACGAGATGGGGGTCCGGCAGGGGATGCACGCCGCGCTGGAGGGCAGCTTCTGCGTCCGGGTGCTCAGCGGCCAGCTCCCTCCGGTGATCACCGGCGCCCGGCGGGATCCCCGGACCCGGGACCTGGCGGTGACCAGCGACCTGCACATCGGCTCCTACGTGGGTGCGCCGGTCCGGTCGCCGGAGGGCCGGCCGCTCGGGATGCTGTGCTGCCTCAGCCGGGACGACGGGGCGCACCTGGACGGCGAGGCCGCCCGCACCCTGGAACTGCTGGCCGAGCTGATCGCCGACCGGCTGACCGCCACCCTGCCGTCGCCGGACGATGCCCGGGCCCGGGAGGACCGGGTGCGGCGGGTGCTGGCGACCGGCACGGTCGTCGTGCACCTGCAGCCCATCGTGGAGCTGGCGACCGGCCGGCCGGTTGCGCAGGAGGCCCTGGCCCGGTTCCCCGACGCCGCCCGGGGCGGCCCGGCGAGCCTGTTCAGCGACGCGGCCGCCGTCGGGCTCGGCATCGAGCTGGAGGAGCTCGCGGCCCGGGCAGCGCTGGCGGTCGGGCCGCGGTTGCCCGCGGGCCAGGGGCTGGGCCTGAACCTCTCCCCCCAGGCGCTGCTCTCCCCCTCCGTGCTCGGCCTGCTGCTGGATCACCGCCACCTGCCGCTCACCGTGGAGGTCACCGAGCACGCCCCGGTCGACGACTACGACGCGCTGGTCGGTGCGATCGCCCGCCTGCGGACGGCGGGGATCCGGCTGGCGGTGGACGACGTGGGGGCCGGGTACGCCAGCCTGCGGCACGTGCTCCGCCTGCGGCCGGACGCGGTGAAGCTGGACATCGCCCTGGTCGCGGGGGTGCACGAGGACCCCGCGAAGCAGGCCATGGTCACCGCACTGGTCGCCTTCAGCGGTCAGACCGGTGTCCGGCTGGTCGCCGAGGGCCTCGAGGACCCCGCCGAGCGCGATGCGCTGCAGGACCTCGGCGTCGGGTACGGGCAGGGCCACCTCTTCGGCCGGCCTGCTGCCCTGCCCTGACCGGGAGCGAGCCGGCAGGACATGATCACCGGCAGGACCCGACCGAGGACGAGGGTCGCCGAGGCAGGGAGTGCACGAGATGGAACCCGTACGGTTCGGACTGGTCGGCTACGGCTTCGGCGGCCGGTACTTCCACGCGCCGCTGCTGGCCGCCGCCGCGGAGGTCGACCTGGTCGGCGTGGTCACCTCCTCGGCGCAGCGACGGGAGCTGGTGGCCCGCGAGCACCCCGGGACGGCGACGTTCGGGTCGCTGGGCGAGCTGCGTGCCGCCGGCGCGGAGGCGGTGGCGATCTCCACGCCCGCCGGCACGCACAGCGCCCTGACCGACGAGGCGCTGGACCTCGGCCTGGCCGTCGTGTGCGACAAGCCGTTCGCGCTGGACGCCCCCGCCGCGCGGGCCAGCACCGAGCGGGCCGAGCGGCTGGGCCTGCCGCTGGCGCCCTACCAGAACCGGCGCTGGGACTCCGACTTCCGCACCGTCCGGGCGCTGGCCGAGGCGGGGACGCTGGGCACGATCACCCGGTTCGAGTCCCGGTTCGAGCGCTTCGCCCCCGAGCCCGGCCCCGGGGCCTCCGGCGGGGGCACGCTGCTGGACTTCGGCAGCCACCTGGTCGACCAGGCCCTGGTGCTGCTCGGCCCGGTCACGGCGGTGTACGCCGAGTGGCGGGTCCGCGAGAACGGCCTGGACGACGACGTCTTCGTCGCGCTCACCCACGCGAACGGCGCCCGCTCGCACCTGGCCGGCAGCTGGAGCGAGGGCGCGCCGGGCGACCGCTTCCGGGTCACCGGCACCGCCGGCAGCTACGTCGTCGGCGGACCGATGGACGGCCAGGAGGCGGCGCTGGTCGCCGGGCACACCCCGGCCACCCTGGGCGCCGACTGGGGCGCCGAGCCCGAGGACCGCTGGGGCCGGGTCCGCCGCGGTGACCACGAGGACCGGGTGCCGACGCTGCCCGGCGCCTGGGACACCTTCTACCCGGCGTTCGCCGCGGCGGTGCGCGGCCTCGGCCTGGTGCCGGTGGAGGCCCGGGACGCCGTCGCCAGCCTCACCGTGCTCGACGCCGCCCGGCGCAGCGCCACCGCGGGCACCGTCGTCCGGCTCCCCTAGGCCGGCGCCGGGACGTCGGCGGGCAGGCCGTTCGCCGCGCGGACGACGTCGACGAGCCGGCCCATGATGGCGGTGATCCCGACGTCTTTCGGGGTGAACACCCCGGCCACCCCCAGCTCCCGCAGCCGGCGGGCGTCGGCCTCGGGGACGATCCCGCCGACGACCACCGGGACGTCGTCCAAGCCGGCCGCGCGCAGGCCCGCCAGCACGGCGGGCACCACCTGCAGGTGCGAGCCGGAGAGCACCGACAGCCCGACGACGTGGACGTCCTCCTCGACGGCGGCGGCGACGATCTGCGCGGGGGTCAGCCGGATGCCCTGGTAGACCACCTCGAAGCCGGCGTCGCGGGCGCGAACGGCGATCTGCTCGGCCCCGTTGGAGTGCCCGTCCAGCCCCGGCTTGCCGACCAGCAGGCGCAGCCGGCCGCCCAGCTCCTCCCCGGTGCGCCGCACCCGCTCCCGCACGTCGGCCAGGTCGCCGTCGGCCGCACCGGCACCGGCCGCGGCCACCCCCGTGGGCGCCCGGTACTCACCGAACACCTCCCGGAGCACCCCGGCCCACTCCCCGGTGGTCACCCCGGCCCGGGCGCAGTCCAGGGTGGCGGGCACCAGGTTGGCGTCGGTGCCGGCCGCCTCGCGGAGCGCGGCGAGCGCGCGCCGCACCGGCTCCGGGTCGCGGGCCGCCCGCCAGGCGCGCACCGCCTGCTGCGCGGCTGCCTCCACCGCGGGGTCGACGGTCTGGATGGCGGCGTCCAGGTCGGCCAGCAGCGGGTTGGGCTCGGTGGTCCGGAACCGGTTCACCCCGACGACGACGTCCGCACCGCGCTCCAGCCGGCGCCGGCGCTCGGCCAGCGAGGCGACCATCCGGCCCTTCATGTAGCCGGACTCCACCGCGGCGACCGCACCGCCCAGCTCCTGCACCCGGGCCATCTCCGCACGGGCGCCCTCGACCAGCTCGGCGACCTTGGCCTCCACCACGACCGACCCGGTGAACAGGTCCTCGTACTCCAGCAGGTCGGTCTCGTGGGCCAGCACCTGCTGGAGGCGCAGCGACCACTGCTGGTCCCACGGCCGGGGCAGGCCCAGCGCCTCGTTCCAGGCCGGCAGCTGCACGGCGCGGGCCCGGGCGTCCCGGGAGAGGGTGACCCCGAGCATCTCCAGCACGATCCGCTGGACGTTGTTCTCCGGCTGCGCCTCGGTCAGCCCGAGGGAGTTGACCTGCACGCCGTACCGGAACCGGCGGTGCCGGGGGTCCTGCACGCCGTAGCGCTGCAGGGTCAGCTCGTCCCAGAGCCGGCCGAAGGCGCGCATCTTGCACATCTCCTCGACGAACCGGACCCCGGCGTTGACGAAGAAGGAGATCCGCGCGACGACGTCGCCGAACCGCTCGGGCGGCACCTGCCCGGAGTCCCGCACCGAGTCCAGCACGGCGATGGCGGTGCTCATCGCGTAGGCGATCTCCTGCACCGGCGTCGCCCCGGCCTCCTGCAGGTGGTAGCTGCAGATGTTGATCGGGTTCCACCGCGGCATCGCCGTCACCGTGTAGGCGACGACGTCGGTGATCAGCCGCATGCTCTGCGCCGGCGGGAAGACGTACGTCCCGCGGGACAGGTACTCCTTGATGATGTCGTTCTGCGTCGTCCCGGCCAGCTGCGCCACCTCGCAGCCCTGCTCCTCGGCGACCACCTGGTAGAGCGCGAGCAGCCACATCGCCGGGGCGTTGATCGTCATCGACGTGTTCATCTCGTCGAGCGGGATGCCGTCGAACAGCGCCCGCATGTCACCCAGGTGGCTCACCGGGACGCCGACCTTCCCGACCTCCCCCACGGCGAGCTCGTCGTCGGGGTCGTGCCCGGTCTGGGTGGGCAGGTCGAAGGCGACCGACAGACCGGTCTGGCCCTTGGCCAGGTTGCGGCGGTAGAGCGCGTTGGACTCGGCAGGGCTGGAGTGGCCGGCGTAGGTGCGCATGACCCAGGGCCGGTCGCTCTCCTTCGGCGTCGAAGGGAACGGCATGCCGCCGCAGTCTAGGCAGGCTACCGACCGGTAACAACGCCTCGCTCGCGTGGTGGGAGTGGCACACTCGGTCGCGGGCCGGTGACGGGCCGGCCCGCGACCAGCCAGGAGGTCGACGTGCCGATCGACGCCGGGAGCCTGCACTACCTCGTCGGGCCGGTCATCGCGCTGGTCATGCTCGGCCTGATCGGGCTCTTCCTGCGCTGGGCGTTCGCCTCGGACTCCTCGACGAAGCCGCGCCGGCCCGAGGAGCTGCTCACCCCGGTGGCGACGATGACCCGCCGGGAGTCGGCGCTGGCCTTCCGCGCGGTGCTCTCCGACGCCGGGATCCGCTCGACCATCCGGCACCCCGCCGCCCACCGCTCCGACGTGCTGGTCTTCCCCGAGGACCTGGCGCGTGCCCGCGCGCTGGCGCTGTCCTTCCAGGGGCAGTGACCGGAGGGCCCTCCCTCAGCCCGGGCGCTCGGTCCGCTCGATCTGCACACCCACGCCGCGCAGCTGCTCGAGGAACGCCGGGTACCCGCGGTCGACGTGGTGCACGTCCTGCACCTCGGTGACCCCGTCGGTGAGCAGGCCGGCGAGCACCAGGCCCGCGCCGGCGCGGATGTCGGTGGCCAGCACCGGCGCGCTGGACAGGCGCTCGCGACCGCGGACCACCGCGTGGTGGCCGTCGATCCGCACGTCCGCACCGAGCCGGACCAGCTCGTTGACGAACATGAACCGGCCCTCGAACACGTTCTCGGTGATCAGCGCGGTGCCCGTGGACACCGCGGCCAGCGCGACCGCCATCGGCTGCAGGTCGGTCGGGAAGCCCGGGAAGGGCAGCGTGACGACGTCGACCGCGCGGGGCCGGTCGTCCATCGCGACCCGCACCCCCTCGGACAGCGCCTCGACGGTGGCCCCGGCGGCGACCAGCTTCTCCAGCGGCACGGAGAGGTGGTCGGCGACCGCCCGCTCCACCAGGACGTCGCCGCGGGTCATCACCGCCCCGATCGCCCAGGACCCGGCGACGATCCGGTCGGGCACCGTCGTGTACTCGACCGGGTGCAGCTCCGTCACGCCCTCGACGGTGATCGTGGAGGTGCCGGCGCCCTCGATCCGGGCACCCATCGCGGTGAGCATCCGGCACAGGTCGACGATCTCCGGCTCACGGGCCGCGTTGTCCACCACCGTGGTGCCCTTCGCCAGGGCGGCGGCCATGACCAGGTTCTCGGTGGCCCCCACCGACGGGAAGTCCAACCAGATCGAGGTGCCGATCAGCGTCGGGGCGGTGGCGATCAGGAAGCCGTGCTCGTTGACCACCGTGGCACCGAGCCGCTCGAGGCCGGCCACGTGCATGTCCAGGCCGCGGGAGCCGATCGCGTCGCCACCGGGCAGGGCGACCTTGGCGGTTCCCAGCCGGGCGACCAGCGGGCCCAGCACGCTGATCGAGGCCCGCATCCGGCGCACCAGGTCGTAGTCGGTCTCGCTGGAGGGCTTCTCCGGGACGTCGATGAGCACCCGGCCGCCGCCGCTGGGGCTCTCGCCCTCGCGCCGGGGGTACCGCTCGAAGCTGACGCCGCACCCCAGCCGGCGCAGCACCTCGCTCATGATCTCCACGTCGAGGATGTCGGGCACCTCGTCCAGGGTGGTGCGTCCCGGGGCGAGCAACGCGGCGGCCATCAGCTTGAGGGCGCTGTTCTTCGCACCGGTGACCCGGACCCGGCCGCGCAGCGACGTACCGCCGGTCACCTCGAAGCACTCCACGCGCCCAGCCTAGAGGCGGACACCGGACCCGCTCGCCGGCGCGGTGGCCAGCCCGGTCCGTGCGACCCGCGGCTTACGCTCGGGGCATGACCGTCCGGCTGACCCGCATCTACACCCGCACCGGTGACGCCGGCCAGACGCACCTGGGCGACATGTCCCGGGTGACCAAGACCGATCGCCGGCTGATCGCCTACGCCGACGTCGACGAGACCAACAGCGTGCTCGGCGTCGCCCTGGCCCTCGGGTCCCCCGCGCCCGAGGTCGCCGAGCTGCTGAGCTCGGTGCAGAACGACCTGTTCGACGTCGGTGCCGACCTGTCCACGCCGGTGGTCGCCGAGCCCGCGCACCCGCCGCTGCGGGTCACCGCCGCCTACACCGAGCGGCTGGAGGCGGCGTGCGACGAGCACAACGCGCAGCTGCCCGCGCTGACCTCGTTCGTGCTGCCCGCCGGGACGCCGCTGGCCGCGCTGCTGCACCAGGCCCGCACGGTGGCCCGGCGGGCCGAGCGCAGCGTGTGGTCGCTGCTGGAGGCAGACGCCGAGCACACCAACGCGGAGACCGCCCGCTACCTGAACCGGCTCTCGGACCTGCTGTTCATCCTGGCCCGGCGGGCCAACCCCGAGGGCGACGTGCTGTGGGAGCCCGGCGCGCACAGCGGCGTCCACGCCCAGCGAGAGGCGAGGGAACAGCGCTAGTCGCCCCTGCAGCGGGGTCGCTCATCAACGATCGACGGGCGGGGCGGACTCGATCCAGGACAGGAAGCCGGTCACCGTCGAGGGGTCCATCGCCAGCTCCTGCGGGCCCGCGCCGGTGCGGCAGGTCAGCACCACGCTCTCGGCCGGCAGCGCCAGGTCTCCCTGGTCCGGACGGCGACGCGCGTCGACCCGGAACTCCCCGCGGCACAGCCGCTGGTTGGGCCGCACCGACAGGGACAGCGCCCGGTACCAGAGCAGGGTGTCGCCGGAGTACCAGGCCACGCCCAGCGCCCAGCGCCCGGCATCGGCGGGCCGGAGCCACATCGTCACCGCGCCCAGGCCGGAGAGGAGGAACCGGCGGCGGAGCAGGAAGGCGGCGATCAGCGCCACCAGCAGCACGCCGACGACGACCAGGACGAGGGTGGTCACCGGGGCGCGGCTGGCGGGGGCAGCAGGACGGACCGGGCGATCAGGCGTCCTGTCCGGCGGCGCGCAGTCGGGACTGGGCGCGGCGCGCGGCCGCGACGGCCTCGGGCTCGTCGCCGGCCTGCTGGGCGCGGCGCAGTGCCTCGCGCGCCCGTTCGACGTCGATCTCGTTCGCGATCTCCGCGGTCTCGGCGAGGATCGACACGCCGTGACCGGTGACGGAGAGGAATCCTCCGTGCGCGGCCACGACGAGCTCCTCGCCGGACTCCTGCTGGATGCGGACGACGCCACCGGGGGCCAGCTCGCCGAGCAGCGGCGCGTGACCGGCCAGCACCCCGAGCTCACCTTCGGTGGTCCGCGCGATCACCCGGG
Organism: Modestobacter sp. SYSU DS0904; assembly: GCF_054051115.1. NCBI lineage: Bacteria > Bacillati > Actinomycetota > Actinomycetes > Geodermatophilales > Geodermatophilaceae > Modestobacter > Modestobacter sp. SYSU DS0904. Next base: position 61,333 of record NZ_JBJHAQ010000016.1, read on the forward strand.
TGGCCTCGCCGGACCAGATCATCCGCTCCACGGCCACGAGCTCGACCTGCAGGGTCGCCACGACACTCCTCGGGGGTCACCGGGCCGGCGATCAGCCGGCGGTGCGGGCCACCGGTCCGGCTGGACGCGGCGACGGGTCATGCCCACTGTAACGGGAACACCCGCGCCGGCTCAGCGCAGGGCGTCCCGGCCCCGCTGCCGGGACCCGCGCTGGGCGTGCGCGGTGCGGGGGGGCAGTGGGGTCCTTCCTCAGGCGCTCCGTCGGTAGACGACGGTCCAGCGCCCGAGCCGCACCTGCGGGTGCCAGACGACCGACGGGGGCGCCCAGTCCTCGTCGGTGAAGGAGCGGCCCTCGACCGGCGCGTACGGCGGCCAGCTCCACTCCAGGGCGTCGGCGGGCAGTGGTGCGTGCCGGTCACCCGGGCCCGCCGCCGTACCCACCCGTCGCAGCGGTCCTGCGAGGTCCCACTTGTGCACGAGCCGAACTCCCGACTGCCGCACCCGCCGTCCGGGTGCTCCCCGACCATGGTCGTCACGCCGGGACCCTTCCTTGAGCCCCCCGTGCGGCGAACACCCGATCGGGCGCACCGGCGCTGCGCGTCGTCACCCTCCGCGCGGGCAGGACGACGACGGCCGGGCCCCCCGAAGGGAACCCGGCCGTCCGCAAGCCGATGGAGCGGCCCGCTGCAGTACCGGAGCCGGCCCCGTCCAGAGGCTCACCCCGAGCGTGCGAGGGGTGAGGAGGACGGGGTCCTTCCTCAGCTCTTCTTGAGCTTGGCGAAGTTCCGCTCGAGGTCCTCGAGGCCACCGCACATGAAGAAGGCCTGCTCGGGGACGTGGTCGTACTCGCCGGCCGCGACCGCCTTGAACGCCTGCAGCGTCTCCGACAGCGGGACGTAGGAGCCCGGCTGACCGGTGAAGGCCTCGGCGACGAACATGTTCTGCGACAGGAAGCGCTCGATGCGACGGGCCCGGTTGACGGTGACCTTGTCCTCCTCGCCGAGCTCGTCGATGCCGAGGATCGCGATGATGTCCTGCAGCTCCTGGTAGCGTTGCAGGATCCGCTGCACCTCACGGGCGGTGTCGTAGTGCTCCTGCCCGATGTACTGCGGGTCGAGGATCCGGCTGGTGGAGTCCAGCGGGTCGACGGCCGGGTAGATGCCCTTCTCGGAGATGGGCCGGGAGAGCACCGTCGTCGCGTCGAGGTGGGCGAACGTGGTGTGCGGCGCCGGGTCGGTGATGTCGTCGGCAGGCACGTAGATGGCCTGCATCGAGGTGATCGACCGGCCACGGGTGGAGGTGATCCGCTCCTGCAGCGTGCCCATCTCGTCGGCCAGGGTCGGCTGGTAGCCCACCGCGGAGGGCATCCGCCCGAGCAGGGTGGAGACCTCCGAGCCGGCCTGGGTGAACCGGAAGATGTTGTCGATGAAGAGCAGCACGTCCTGGTCGGCCTCGTCGCGGAAGTACTCCGCCATGGTCAGCGCGGAGAGCGCGACCCGCAGCCGGGTGCCCGGCGGCTCGTCCATCTGGCCGAAGACCAGCGCGGTCGAGTTGATGACGCCGGACTCGGTCATCTCGGTGATGAGGTCGTTGCCCTCGCGGGTCCGCTCCCCCACACCGGCGAAGACGGAGACGCCACCGAACTCCTGGGCGACGCGACGGATCATCTCCTGGATGAGGACGGTCTTGCCCACACCGGCGCCACCGAACAGGCCGATCTTCCCGCCGCGCACGTAGGGCGTCAGCAGGTCGATGACCTTGATGCCGGTCTCGAGGAGGTCGGTACGCCCCTCGAGCTGGTCGAACTTCGGCGCGTGCCGGTGGATCGTCCAGCGCAGGGCGTCCTCGCCGTAGCCGGGCGTGTCCAGGCACTCGCCGAGCGCGTTGAACACGTGCCCGGTGACGACCTCGCCGACCGGCACGGAGATCGCCGAGCCGGTGTCGAGCACCGGCGCCCCACGGACCAGGCCGTCGGTCGGGGCCATGGAGATGGTGCGGACCACGTTGTCACCCAGGTGCTGGGCGACCTCGAGGGTCAGCGTCTTGCGGAGGTCGGCCAGGGTGACGTCGACCTTCAGCGCGTTGTACAGGTCGGGCATCGCGTCGCGGGGGAACTCGACGTCGACGACCGGCCCGGTGACCCGGACGACGCGGCCGTTGCCGGTCGTCTCCCGGGTGGTCGGACGGTCCTCGGTGACGGTCATCTGTGCTGCTCTCCTGCCCTCGGGCTCGGTGGTCCTACGACTTCAGTGTCCCCGGCAGCGGCGGCGGGCGGCGCTGCCGGGGACGGTGGATCGGTTGCGGGGCTCAGTCGTTCTGCCCCGCGGAGACGAGGGCGTCGGCACCGCCGACGATCTCGCTGATCTCCTGGGTGATCTCCGCCTGCCGGGCCTGGTTGGCCTGGCGGGACAGGTTCTTGGCCAGCTCCTCGGCGTTGTCCGAGGCGGACTTCATCGCCCGCCGCCGCGACGCCGACTCCGAGGCCGCTGCCTCCAGCATCGCCGCGTAGATGCGGGTGGTGACGTACTTGGGCAGCAGCGCGTCGAGCAGCTGCTCCGGGGAGGGCTCGAACTCGTAGGAGGCCACCGGCTCGGACCCGTTGGACCCGTTGCCGGACTGCCCCTCCTCGAGCTCGTCGACCTCCTCGACCACCAGCGGAGCCATCCGCTTGGCGACGGGCACCTGGGACAGCAGCGAGCGGAACTCGGTGTACACGATGTGCAGCTCGTCGACACCCAACACGCCGTCGTCACCGGCCCCGCCCTCGTCGTCGTCCGCACCGGCGGTGAAGGCCTCGATGAGGGTCGAGCCGACCTCCTGGGCGTTCTCGTACGCGGGCTGCTCGGAGAAGCCGGTCCAGCTGTCCTCGAGGGCCCGGTCGCGGAACCGGTAGTACGTCTCGCCCTTGCGGCCGACGACGTACAGCAGCGGCTCCTTGCCCTCGTCCCGCAGCAGACCGAGGAGCTCCTCGGTGCGCCGCAGGACGTTGACGTTGTACGAGCCGGCGAAGCCCCGGTCGGAGGTGATCACCAGGACCGCCACCCGGCGCGGGTTCTCCCGCTCGTTCAGCAGCGGGTGGTCCAGGCTGGCGGATCCCGCCAGCGCGGAGAGCACCCGGGTGATCTCCCGGGAGTAGGGCTTGGAGGCCTCGACCCGGGCCTGGGCACGCACGATGCGGGCACCGGCGATCAGCTCCTGGGCCGAGAAGATCTTCTTCGTCGACCGGGTGGAGCGGATCCGGCGCCGCAGCGCGCGCAGGCTACCGGCCACGTCAGGAGCTCCGCTTGACCCGGACGGTCTCCTGACCGCGCTCGCTCGCGTCCAGGGACTCGACCTCGGGCTCGTTCACCTGCAGCGACTCACCCTCGCCGGTGGTGAACTGCCCGTAGAAGGAGTCCACCGCCCGCTCCAGGCTGCTCACCGTGTCGTCGCTGAGCACCTTGCTGTTGCGGATGTCGTCGAAGATCGTGTTGTCGCCCCGGGCGATGAAGTCCAGGAACTCCAGCTCGAACTTGCGCACGTCGCTCACCGGGACCTTGTCCAGCTTGCCGGTGGTGCCCAGCCACAGCGACACGACCTCGCGCTCCACCGGGAACGGCGAGTACTGCCCCTGCTTGAGGAGTTCGACCAGCCGCTGACCGCGGTCCAGCGTCGCCCGGCTGGAGGCGTCCAGGTCCGAGGAGAAGGAGGAGAAGGCCTCCAGCTCGCGGAACTGCGCCAGGTCCAGGCGGAGCCGACCGGCGACCGACTTCATCGCCTTGATCTGCGCCGAGCCACCGACCCGGGACACCGAGACACCGACGTTGATCGCCGGGCGGACACCGGAGTTGAACAGACCGGTCTCGAGGAAGATCTGCCCGTCGGTGATCGAGATGACGTTGGTCGGGATGTACGCCGAGACGTCGTTGCCCTTGGTCTCGATGAGCGGCAGGCCGGTCATCGAGCCCGCCCCCAGCTCGTCGTTGAGCTTCGCGCAACGCTCGAGCAGGCGGGAGTGCAAGTAGAAGACGTCGCCGGGGTAGGCCTCACGGCCCGGCGGGCGGCGCAGCAGCAGCGAGACGGCGCGGTAGGCCTCCGCCTGCTTGGACAGGTCGTCGAAGACGATCAGGACGTGCTTGCCCTCGTACATCCAGTGCTGGCCGATGGCCGAGCCGGTGTAGGGGGCGATGTACTTGAAGCCGGCGGCCTCGGAGGCCGGGGCGGCGACGATGGTCGTGTACTCCATCGCGCCGGCGTCCTCGAGCGCGGCCCGGGTGGCCGCGATCGTGGAGCCCTTCTGGCCGACGGCGACGTAGATGCAGCGGACCTGCTGCTTCGGGTCGCCGGTCGCCCAGGCCTGCTTCTGGTTGATGATCGTGTCCAGCGCGATGGCGGACTTGCCGGTCTGCCGGTCACCGATGATCAGCTGGCGCTGGCCCCGGCCGATCGGCGTCATGGCGTCGATCGCCTTGATGCCGGTCTGCATCGGCTCGTGCACCGACTGCCGCTGCACCACCGTGGGCGCCTGCAGCTCCAGCGCGCGGCGGGAGGTGGTCTCGATCGGGCCCGCGCCGTCGATGGCGTTGCCCAGCGGGTCGACGACCCGGCCGAGGTAACCGTCACCGACCGGCACGGAGAGCACCTCGCCGGTGCGGCGGACCGTCTGGCCCTCCTCGATGCCGGCGAAGTCACCGAGGATGACGACGCCGACCTCGCGCACGTCGAGGTTCAGCGCCAGGCCCCGCACGCCGCCCTCGAACTCGAGCAGCTCGTTGGTCATGACCGAGGGCAGGCCCTCGACCCGGGCGATGCCATCGCCGGACTCGGTGACGACCCCGACCTCTTCCCGGGAGACGTCCGGGCTGTAGTCGGAGACGTAGTTCTGGATGGCACTGCGGATCTCGTCCGCGGAGATCGTCAGCTCGGCCATGGCTGTCGCGTCCTCTTCTGCTGGTGTCTGTGGGTGGTGGGGGCGGGCCCGGTGCGCGCGGCGGTCGGCGGTGGTCAGCCGGCCAGTCGGCGGCCGGCGGCCTCGAGGCGGTGGGCGATGCTGCCGTCGATGACCTCGTCATCGACGCGGATGACCAGCCCTCCGAGCACCGTCGGGTCGATCTGGACCTGCAACCCCATGGTGCGCCCGTAGAGCCGCTCGAGAGCGGTGATGAGCCGCCGCTGCTGGGCCTCGCTCAGCGGGACGGCACTGACCACCGAGGCCACCGACCGGCCGCGCCGGTGGGCGGCGACCGTGGACAGCCGCTCGATCTCGTTCTCCGCATGCAGGACGTGCGAGCTGCCCAGCAGGTTCCGCAGCAGCCGCTCGGTGACCGGGCTGACCTTCCCGGCCAGCAGCCGGTCCAGCAGTTCCAGCTTCCCCTCGCGGGGCGCCGTGCGGTCCCCGAGGATCTGGGCGAGCCGACCGTCCGCGGCCACGATGCGGCCGAACCGGAACAGGTCGTCCTCGACGCCCTCGAGCTCCCCGCGTGCGTCGGCCGCGTCGAGCGCGGCCTCCGTCGCCAGGGTCTCGGTCGCCTCGACCAGGTCCAGCGGCCGGGACCACCGCTGCCGGGCCACCGTCTCGACGACGTCGAGGGCGGTGGCACCCACCTGGGCGGCCAGCAGCCGGCGGGCCAGCCCGGCCCGGTCGTCCGGGCGGACGGACGGGTCGGACAGCGCGCGGCGCAGGGTGATCTGGCCGTCGAGCAGGTGCGCCACGGCGAACAGCTCGTCGGCCAGCGACAGCAGCGCATCGCCGCGGGTGCGGCTGCGCGCCCCCGCGGTGTGCTGCTCCAGCTGCGCCCGGGAGGCCTCCAGGGCGGCCCGACTCGCGGCGTCCATCAGCGCGCGTCCTGCGGGGCGTAGACGGAGCTGCCGCCCCGCGCATCCCCGGACGTGGCGGTCATGCCGTCGAGGTTGTCCAGGAACCGGTCGACGGTGCCGCTGCGGCGGGCGTCGTCGGCGAGGGACTCACCGACGACCCGACCGGCCAGGTCGACGGCGAGTGCGCCGATCTGGCCGCGCAGCTCGGTCACGACCTGCTGGCGGGAGGTAGCGAGCTGCTCCTCGCCGCGGGCCACGATCCGGGCGGACTCCTCCTGGGCCTGGGCCCGGAGCTCCTCGATGATGCGCTGCCCCTCGGCCCGCGCGGTGTCGCGGATCTGCGCCGCCTCGGTGCGGGCCTCGGCCAGCTGGGCGCGGTACTGCTCCAGCGCCGCCTTGGCCTCGGCCTGCATCGCCTCGGCGCGCTCGATGCCGCCCTCGATCGCCTCGCGGCGGGCCTGGAAGGCCTTCTCGAAGGCGGGTGCAACGAACTTCCACATCACGAAGAGGAGGACCAGGAAGGCGATCAGCCCGATGATGATCTCGCCGACCACCGGGAAGAGCGGGTTCGGGCTCTCCGCTGCCAGGATGCTCATGCTCTCAACGTCCCTGTCTGGAGTCGATGACCGTACGCGGGTGGCGTACGGATCAGGTGCCGTAGACGAGGGGGGCGACGAAGCCGATCAGGGCCAGTGCCTCGGCGAGCGCGAACCCGAGGAAGGCGTAGGTGCGGGTCAGGCCGGCGGACTCGGGCTGGCGGGCGGTGGCCTGGATGTAGGCGGCCCACACCAGACCGACACCGATGCCCGGGCCGATCGTGGCGATGCCGTAGCCGACGGAACCGATGCTGCCTTCGAGCTCTGCGAGAACCTCGATCATTGCGGGGTGTTCCTCCTGTGTCGGTCGCCCGGTGGTCACCGGGCGGCTGGCGGGGTCGTGCGGTGGTGCAGTACGTGGGGTGAACCGGGCCGGCCACCGCGCTCAGGTCAGTGCGCGGCCTCGACCGAACCGTTGAGGTAGGTGCCCATCAGCATCGTGAAGACGTAGGCCTGCAGGAAGATGATGAGCAGCTCGAAGAACGTCATCACGATCGCCATCAGCGCCGACAGCGGAGCGAAGACCATCGAGTAGTTGCCCACCGTGAACAGGTAGGTCGCACCGAGCGCGAAGGTGACCAGCAGCATGTGGCCGGCGAACAGGTTCGCGAAGAGCCGGATCGCCAGGGTGAACGGCCGCACGATGAAGTTCTGCAGCAGCTCCAGCGGGGTCACCAGGATGTAGGCGGCCTTCGGGACTCCCGGCAGGAACATGATGTCGCGGAAGTAGGGCCACAGCCCCTGGTTCTTGATCCCGACGGCGATGTACACGACCCAGCAGACGAGCGCGAGCACCAGCGGGAAGGAGAACCGGGCCATCGGGGAGATCTGGATCCCGGGGATGATCGCCAGTGCGTTGTTCGCGAGGATGAAGAAGAACAGCGAGGCGAGGAACGGGGCGAACGGCAGCCCCTTGGGTCCCACCACGTCGCGGGCGATGCCGTCGCGGACGAGCGAGTACCCCGACTCACCGATGAACTGCAGCCTGCCGGGGACCACGGCGGCCTTGCGGGCCGACATCACCAGGAAGACCAGGATCGCCGCGGTGGCCAGCCACAGCGCCAGGATGATCCGGTCGATGTCGAACTGGATGCCGAGGGCCGAGAAGCCGAAGAGCGTCTCCGGGAAGAACTCACCGACGCCGGGGGGCGTGAAGCCGCCGCCGGGGTCGCTCTCCACAGCGAGCACGTCGGCGAGCGCGTGGGCGCTGGAGGTCACCGTTGTCCCTTCTGCGTCCTGGGCCGGCTCCGTCGTCCGCCCGAGGTGGTGCTGGCGCTCTGCCCGGGGACCGGGTCGAGCGCGCCGTACTTCTTGACCACAACGTAGATGGCCACCGTCACGCCGAGAAGCACGCCTACCGGCAGGAAGAAGATCGTCTCCAGCCACCGGTCGAGCAGCCACCCGGCCCCGCCCCACACAGCCATCCCGGACATCATGGTTCCGGTGACGGCCCAGCCCATGTCCGCCCCACTGGGCTGACGAGCTGGATTAGCGGGTCGTGGTCGGGTTTCCCCGCGAACGGGCATGTCCTCGGCCATCGCGTCGGACACTATCAGCCGCGTTTCGCGGTCTCTTCGGGTCCGTTGCCCGGCCCACCCGGGGGTGGGGGCGGGGGCACGTAGAACAGCTGCCGGGTCCACACCCAGCGCAGCTGCACCACGCTCCACAGCAGCGCCCCGGCGACCACCGTCCAGGCCATCACCCGGCGGTCCGGCCAGCCGTCCTCCGGCAGCTGGGTCAGCAGCGGGAACAGCAGTAGCGCCTTGAGCCCGAACGTCCCCAGCGCGGCCGGCAGCGTCCAGGTGTCGTCGACCCGCCCGGCCCAGCCGACCACCGCACCGGAGACGCAGAAGAAGAAGCTGACCACCGCGGCGCCCAGGAGCACCGAGAGCGCATCCGCCCAGCTCAGCGCAAGGCCGACGACGAGTGCGGCGACCGCGGCGACCCCCGTGGTGACCAGCACGCCGATGCGCAGGAACGACAGGTCCCACGGCACCTCGTCCCGGTGCTGAGAGGGCGCGGTCACCGGCGCAACCCCGCCGGCCGGGCCGTACCGGCCTTCGTCGGCACGGTGTCAGGCGTCGTGGCCGGCACGGCGTCGGTCGTCGTGGTCGGGACGGCGTCGGACGCCGCCCGCTCCCGCACCGCGCGGCTGGCGGGGTGGGCGGTGCGGCTCCGCTCGCGCATCGCGGCGAGCTCGGCCTGGCGGGCGGCGATCGCGGCCCGCCGGGCGCGCGGGCTGAGGACGACGACGACCCCGACGACCAGCAGGGCCCCGATGACCACGAGCACCTCGACGGTGCCGCCGGTGATGGACAGCGCGACGGCGCCGAAGCTCAGCAGGGCCGCCCAGAAGTACATGATCAGCACTGCCCGGCGGTGCGAGTGCCCGATGGACAGCAGCCGGTGGTGCAGGTGCATCTTGTCCGGGGCGAAGGGCGACTGCCCGCGCAGGCTGCGCCGCACGACCGCCATGACCAGGTCGACGAACGGGATGAACAGCACCGCGACCGGCACCAGCAGCGGCAGGGTCAGCGGCAGCAGGTTGGCCGCGGAGCCGAGGGTCTGCGAGTCGGTCTGCCCGGTGGCCGAGACCGCGGCGGCGGACAGCATCAGCCCGACCAGCATCGACCCGGAGTCGCCCATGAAGATCCGGGCCGGGCTGAAGTTGTGCGGCAGGAAGCCCAGGCAGGCACCGGCGAGCACGGCGGTGATCAGCGCCGGGGCGCTGGAGACGTCGTCGTAGCCGATGTAGCCGAGGTGGTAGCTGTAGGCGAAGAAGGCCAGCGCCGCGATCGCCGAGACGCCCGCGGCCAGGCCGTCGAGGCCGTCGATGAAGTTCAGCGCGTTGACCGTGAGCACGGTGAGCAGCACGGTGGCCGGCACCCCGACGTCCGGGCCCAGCGACAGGGTGCCGATGTCGGCGACCGGCAGGAACACGTACGCCAGCTGGACGCCGAGCAGCACCATCACCCCGGCCGCGGCGATCTGACCGGTGAGCTTGGTGAGCGCATCCAGGCCGAACCGGTCGTCGAGGACCCCGAGCAGGCAGATCAGCCCGCCGGCGACGAGCACGGCGACCGTCTGGGAGCTGAACTCGAAGCTGCGCTGGAGCGAGGGCAGCTGCGAGGCGACCAGCACCCCGGCGGCCACGCCCAGGTACATCGCCACTCCCCCGCCCCGCGGGGTGGGGATGACGTGCACGTCGCGGTCGCGGACCGCCGCCATCACCCGGAAGCGGACCGCCGCCACCCGCACCACCGGGGTGGCCAGGAAGGTGACCAGCCCCGCGGCGAGCAGGACGACGACGTACTCGCGCATGCGATCAGCGCGCCGTCGCGCGCGTTCCGGCCGGACGGGTCATCGCGGTGCACTCCAGAGCGGTGGTGGGACGTGGCGCCCCGGCGCCCGGGACGGGGCGCACGGCTGACACGCCACGGTATCCCGTACCCGCGGCCCGCCCCTGGCAGACCGCCGTGAACCGCGCGCCCGGCCCCGGTGCAGGGGCCCGCCGCGAGCCTGCGAGCGGTGGGGGGCACCGGGGTCCTTCATCAGTCGGTGAGCTCGGGCACGATCTCGCGCAACCGCTCGACGTCGATGGCGCCGTGCCGGAGCACCCGCGGGGTCGGGGCGGTGCAGTCGACGATCGTGCTCGCCGCGGTCCCGGCGCGCGGCCCGGCGTCGAGGACCACGGCGGCGTGCTCGCCCAGCTGGGCCACCGCCTCCTCCGCGGTGGTCGCCGCCGGACGACCGGAGCGGTTGGCGCTGGAGACCGCCAGCGGGCCGGTGCGCCGCAGCAGGTCACGGGCGACGTCGTCGTCGGGCAGGCGGACGGCCACCGTGCCCTCCGCGTCGCCGAGGTCCCAGGCCAGCGAGGGCGCATGCTCGACCACCAGGGTCAGCCCACCCGGCCAGAAGGCCTCGGCCAGGTCGTGGGCGACCTTCGGGACGGTGCTCACCAGCCCGGCCAGGGTGGACGCCTCGCCGATGAGCACCGGCGTGGGCATGCTGCGGCCGCGGTTCTTGGCGGCGAGCAGCCGGGTGACGGCCGCCGGGGTGAAGGCGTCGGCGGCGACGCCGTACACGGTGTCGGTGGGCACGAGGACGAGCTCGCCGCGCGAGACGGCGACCGCCGCGGCGGTCAGCCCCTGCTCGCGCCGCTCGGGGTCACTGCAGTCGTAGACGTCGGGCACGAGTGCGCAGTCTGCTCCACCGGGGCCGCGTGCCGTGCACAGGTGGTCCCGGTCAGCCCGTCGTCGCCCGCTGGGCCGTGGTGTAGCGCGGCCGGCCGGCGAGGTCGGCGTGGTCGGTGACCTGGGTCCAGCCGCCGTGCGCGCGGGCCAGCGCCGGCAGCGCGGCCCCCTGCTGGTCGGCGTGCTCGATGCCCAGCCACCCGCCGGGCCGCAGCAGTCGGGCGGCGGTGTCGAGCAGGCCCCGCACGACGTCCAGCCCGTCCGGCCCGCCCCACAGCGCCAGCGGCGGGTCGTGGTCGGCGACCTCCCGGGGCAGCCCGGCGCCGTCGGGCACATAGGGCGGGTTGGAGACGACGACGTCGACCGTGCCGTCGAGCTCGGCGAGCAGCCGCGGATCCGTCATGTCCCCGGCCCGGACGTCGACCGGGTGGTCGCCGGCGGCGGCCCGGGCGCGGGCGTTGAGCCGGGTCCACTCGATCGCCCCGGCGTCCCGCTCGACGGCGACCACCCGGGCCCCGGGGTGCTCGTGCGCGACCGACAGCGCGATCGCCCCGGAGCCGGTGCCCAGGTCGACGACGAGCGGTGCGTCCTGCTCGGCGATCCGGTCGAGCACCCAGCCGGTGACGAGCTCGGTCTCCGGGCGGGGCACGAACACCCCGGGCCCGACGGCGAGCTCGAGGTGCCGGAAGGGGGCGGTGCCGGTGAGGTGCTGCAGCGGCACCCGGTCGGCCCGCAGCTCGACCCAGCCGGTGAACCGGTCGGCGGCGGCCGCGGGGACGTCGCCGGCGGTGAGCAGCGCGGCGCGGGAGGTGCCCAGGACGGCGGCGAGCAGCAGTTCGGCGTCCACCCGCGGCGACTCCACCCCGGCCTCGGCGAGCCGGCGCGTCGCGTCGGCGAGCAGCGTGCGGGCGGCGGTCAGGACCCGGCCGCCAGCAGCTCGGCGGTGTGCGCGGCGGTCAGCGCGTCGATCACCGGGTCCAGCTCGCCGTCCAGCACCTGGTCGAGGTTGTGCGCCTTGAAGCCGACCCGGTGGTCGGAGATGCGGTTCTCCGCGTAGTTGTAGGTGCGCACCCGCTCGCTGCGGTCGACGGTCCGCACCTGGCTGCGGCGGGCGTCGCTGGCGGCCGCGGCGGCCTCGTCGCGGGCTGCGGCGAGCAGCCGGGAGCGCAGCACCCGCAGCGCGGACTCGCGGTTCTGCAGCTGGCTCTTCTCGTTCTGCGAGCTGACCACGATGCCGCTGGGCAGGTGGGTGATCCGCACCGCGGAGTCGGTGGTGTTCACGCTCTGGCCGCCGGGGCCGGAGGAGCGGAAGACGTCGATCCGCAGGTCGTTGGGGTCGACGCTGACGTCGACCTCCTCGGCCTCGGGCAGCACGAGCACGCCGACCGCGGAGGTGTGGATGCGCCCCTGGGACTCGGTGACCGGCACCCGCTGGACCCGGTGCACGCCGCCCTCGAACTTCAGCCGGGACCAGACCGACTCCGGGCCGCGGGCCTTGATCGCCACCGCGACGTCCTTGTAGCCGCCCAGCTCGGCGTCGACCGCGTCGAGGACCTCGGTGGACCACCCCTGGCGCTCGGCGTACCGCAGGTACATGCGCAGCAGGTCCCCGGCGAACAGCGCCGACTCCGCGCCACCCTCCCCCGCCTTGATCTCGAGGATGACGTCCTTGTCGTCGTCGGGGTCCTTGGGCAGCAGCTGCTCGGTGAGGCGCTGGGTCAGCTCGGCGACGCGGAGCTGGAGCGCCTCGGCCTCCACGGCGAAGGACGCGTCCTCGGGTGCCAGCTCCTGCGCCGCGGCCAGGTCGTCCCGGGCGGCGTCCAGCGCGCGGGCGGTCTCCACCACCGGGGCGAGCCGGGCGTAGCGCCGGCCCAGCCGCCGGGCTCGCGCGGTGTCGGCGTGCACCGCCGGGTCGGCGAGCTCCAGCTCGAGCTCGGCGTGCTCGCTGAGCAGTCCGGCCAGCCGGTCGCTGCCGGTGTCACTGCTGCTCACGGGACCACCTACGGGACGCGGGGACGCTCCCGGGTACCGGGAGCGCGGGAGGCGGGGCTGGACATGACGACGGCGCCCGCCCCGCCCCCGTAGGGGCGGCGCGGGCGCCGTCGGAGGTGCTACTTCTCGGCGCCGGCGGCGCGCTTGCCGAACCGCTTCTCGAAGCGGGCGACGCGGCCACCGGTGTCCAGGATGCGCTGCTTGCCCGTGTAGAAGGGGTGGCAGGCGGAGCAGGTCTCGACGGTCATCGTGCCGCCGGCGGCCGTGCTCTTGGTCGTGAACGTGTTGCCGCAACCGCAGGTCACCGTGGTGACGTGGTAGTCCGGGTGGATGTCGGCCTTCATGCCGTGCACCCTCTCTCTGGTCTCGTGGTCTCAGTGGAACGGACGCCGCCGGGAGCTGGGGACGACCCGGCAGCGGAGGCTCGATCGGCCAGTGTACGTGGCTCTTCGGCCCCGTCCCGGGGCCCACCCTGAGCGTCCGAAGGGTGGGGAGGACGGGGTGCTTATTCCTTGTCGCCGAGGCCGAGCGTCGTCTTCTGCACCTGCATGAGGAACTCGACGTTGTTGCGGGTCTTCCGCATCCGGTCGAGCAGCAGCTCCAGCGCCTGCTGGGGCTCCAGGGCCGACAGCACCCGGCGCAGCTTGATGACGATCGCCAGCTCGTCGGGCGAGAGGAGGATCTCCTCCTTGCGCGTGCCCGACGCGTTGACGTCGACGGCCGGGAAGACCCGCTTGTCCGCCAGCCGGCGGTCGAGCTTGATCTCGGCGTTCCCGGTGCCCTTGAACTCCTCGAAGATGACCGTGTCCATCGTCGAGCCGGTCTCGACCAGCGCCGAGGCGATGATCGTCAGCGAGCCGCCGTTCTCGATGTTGCGGGCCGCGCCGAGGAAGCGCTTGGGCGGGTACAGCGCCGTGGAGTCGACACCGCCGGAGAGGATGCGCCCGCTGGCGGGGGCCGCCAGGTTGTAGGCGCGGCCCAGCCGGGTGATCGAGTCCAGCAGGACGACGACGTCGTGGCCCATCTCGACCAGGCGCTTGGCCCGCTCGATGGACAGCTCCGCGACCGTGGTGTGGTCCGCCGGCGGACGGTCGAAGGTGGAGGCGATGACCTCACCCTTCACCGACCGCTGCATGTCGGTGACCTCCTCGGGCCGCTCGTCGACGAGGACGACCATGAGGTGGCACTCGGGGTTGTTCGTGGTGATCGCGTTGGCGATCGACTGCAGCACCATCGTCTTGCCGGCCTTCGGCGGGCTGACGATCAGCGCCCGCTGCCCCTTGCCGATCGGCATGACCAGGTCCATCACGCGGGTGGTCATCAGGTGCGGCTCGGTCTCCAGCCGCAGGCGGTCCTGCGGGTAGAGCGGGGTGAGCTTGGTGAAGTCCGGCCGGTTGCGGGCCTGCTCGGGGTCCATGCCGTTGACCGAGTCGAGCCGGACGAGCGCGTTGTACTTGTCCTTGCGCTCACCCTCCCGCGGCTGACGGACGGCGCCGGTGATCGCGTCACCGCGGCGCAGGCCGTACCGGCGCACCTGGGAGAGCGACACGTAGACGTCGTTCGGGCCGGTCAGGTACCCGGAGGTGCGGACGAACGCGTAGTTGTCCAGCACGTCCAGGATGCCGGCGACCGGCAGCAGGACGTCGTCCTCGCTGACCGTGGGCTCGCCCTGGTCGAACCGCTCGCGCCCGCCGGTGGCCTGACCGCCACGGCGGTTGCGGTCGCGGTAGCGACGGCCCCGGCGGCGGCCGCTGCCCTCGAAGTCGTCGTCGTCCTCGTCGTTGCGGACGTCGGTGCGCTCGTTGCCCCGGCCGGTGTCGCGCTGCTCGGGGCGGTCGTTGCGGTTGCGGCCGCTGCGGTTGCCCCGCTCGTCGCGGTTGCCCCCGTCGCGGTCGTTGTCGCGGTCGTTGCGGTTGCGGCCGCCGCGGTCCTCGCCGTCCCGGCCACCCTCGGTGCGGGCGGCGCGGTCCTCACGCGGGCCACGGTCCTCGCGGGGGCCACGGTCCTCACGGGGGCCACGGTCCTCACGGGGGCCACGGTCCTCACGGTTGCCACGGTCCTCGCGGTTGCCGGAGTCGCGGGGGCCACGGTCCTCGCGGGTGCCGGAGTCGCGGTTGCCGCGCTCCTCACGGGGCGCCTCGGCGTCCCGGTCACCGCGGTTGCGGCTGCGGCTGGGGCGCTCCCGCTGCGGGCGGTCGCCCTCGGTGCGCCCGTCGGCCGGCGGCGTCTCCACGGCGGGGGCATCGGTCGTGCCGGCGTCGGTCGTACCCGCGTCGGTGGTCCCGGCGTCGGTCGTGCCGGCGTCGGTCGTGCCGGCGTCGGTCGTGCCGGCATCGGTCGTACCGGCATCGGCGGTCGGGGCCTCCGTGCTGGTCGCGGCCGGAGCTGCGTCGCTGCCGGCGGCCGGCGCACCGGCCGGACGGCTCGCCGCACGCCGGCGACGGCCGGTCGGGGCCGTCTCGACGGGGTCGGCGTCACCGGTGGTGACCGGGCCGCCGTTGGCGCCGCCGCTCACGGGCGCCTCGAGGGGCGCCGCCGAGGTGGCTGCTCCGCCGTCGGCGCGGGGCGCCGGGACGGCCGGGGCGTCGGTCTGGCTGTCGGTGGTTCGGCTCTCCGGCGCCGGGGACGCCGGCGCACTCACCTGGCGCTCGGAGATGGCGGCGACCAGGTCGCTCTTGCGCATCTTCCCGGTGCCGGGGATGCCCAGCTCGCCGGCCAGGCGCTGCAGCTCGGGGAGCAGCATGCCGGACAGCCCGCTGCCGCGACGGCGGGAACGGGGGGCCGTTCCGCTGCCGGCGGCTGCCTCGTCGGACGGGGCGGCGTCGCGCTCGCCGTCGATGAGGTCGGTGGTCTCGCTCACGTACAGGTCCTTCCCTGCGGTGACCTGCGCCTACCAGCGCAGGAGGTGACCCGGTCCCGGAGGCGGCAGGAGCCCGGAGGCTCGTGGCGACCATGCGGAGGCGTCGGGTCTGTGGATGCGGGCCGAGGATCGAGGAGACGATCACCGAGAGAGGGTCGTCCGTCTGCAACGTCCCGCGTGAGGCTCGCCCGGGGGCGGCTACGTCGTCAGCCTAGATGCCGGTTGACATACGCCACAACACCGGCTGCCACCAGTGTGTTCCTGGGCATCACAACCGTACCGCACGCCCCATCCCGTTGACGACGGCGCCGTCGCCGTCCACCGAGAGGGGCATGCAGCGCCACCCGTTCGGGGTGTGCGCGGCCAGCGCGTCGACCGCCTCGGCACCGGGTGCGAGCACCAGCACGCACGGCCCGGCACCGGAGACCACCGCGGCGTGTCCGGCGTCGCGGAGCCGACCGAGCAGCTCGGCGCTGCCGGGCATCGCCGGGGCGCGCTGGGCCTGGTGCAGCCGGTCCTCGGTGGCCTCGAGCAGGAGCTCGGGTGCGGCGGTGAGCGCGTGCACCAGCAGCGCGGCCCGCCCGGCGTTGGCGGCGGCGTCGGCGTGCGGCACCGAGGCCGGCAGCAGCCCCCGGGCCACGTGGGTCGACAGGGTGGCGTCGGGCACGAACAGCACCGGCGTGACCTGCGGCCGGACCGCCAGCCGCACCGCGCGGGCGCCGGCCGTGGTGGTCCAGGACAGCGTCGCCCCGCCCAGCAGGCAGGGCGCCACGTTGTCCGGGTGCCCCTCGAGCGCGGAGCACAGCCGCAGCACCGCGGCCTCGTCGACCTCGTCGACGTCGGGGCACAGCGCCCACGCGGCGAGCACCCCGGCGGTCACCGCCGCGGCCGAGGAGCCCATCCCCCGCCCCTGCGGGATGCCGTTGGTCGCGGCCAGCCGCAGGCCCGCGGGCGACCAGCCGAGCTCTGCGCTCGCGGCCCGGAATGCCTGCACCACCAGGTGCGACTCGTCGGTGGGCAGGTCGGCTGCCCCCTCCCCGGCGACGGTGACGGCCAGGCCGCCGTCGGTGACCGCGAACTCCAGCTCGTCCCAGCAGGTCAGCGCCAGACCCGCGGAGTCGAACGCCGGGCCGAGGTTCGCGCTGGTCGCCGGGACCCGGATCCGGACGGCCTCACCCACCGGCGACCAGGCCCAGCTGGGCGGCGGCCGCCGCGGCGTCGACCGGCACGGTGACCGGTGCGGGCGCGCCGGAGATCGCCCACTCCGGGTCCTTCAGGCCGTTCCCGGTGACCGTGCAGACCACCCGCTGGCCGGGCGCGAGCCCGCCGGCCTCGGCGACCTGGAGCAACCCGGCCACCGACGCCGCGGACGCGGGCTCGACGAACACCGCCTCGGAGCGGGCCAGCAGCCGGTAGGCGGCGAGGATCGCCCGGTCGGTGACCGCGTCGATCCGGCCGCCGGACTCGTCACGGGCGGCCAGCGCCTTGGTCCAGGACGCCGGGTTGCCGATCCGGATGGCGGTGGCGATCGTGCTGGGCTGCTCGACGACCCTGCCGGTGACGATCGGCGCCGCGCCGGCCGCCTGGAAGCCCCACATCCGCGGTGTGCGGGTGGCCGGGCCGTCGGCGGCGTACTCGCGGTAGCCCTGCCAGTAGGCGGTGATGTTGCCGGCGTTGCCGACCGGCAGGCAGTGGATGTCCGGCGCGTCGCCGAGCACGTCGACGATCTCGAAGGAGGCGGTCTTCTGCCCCTCGATCCGGTACTGGTTCACGCTGTTGACCAGGCTCACCGGGTAGTCGATGGCGAGCTTGCTGGCCAGCGCCAGGCAGTCGTCGAAGTTCCCCTCGACCTGCAGCAGCTTGGCCCCGTGCACCAGTGCCTGGGCGAGCTTGCCGGTGGCGATCTTGCCCTGCGGGACCAGTACGGCGCAGACCAGCCCGGCGCGCGCGGCGTAGGCGGCGGCGCTCGCGCTGGTGTTGCCGGTGGAGGCGCAGATGACCGCCTGCGCACCCTCCTCCAGCGCCTTGGTGATCGCCATGGTCATCCCGCGGTCCTTGAACGACCCGGTGGGGTTGGCGCCCTCGACCTTCAGGAACACCTCGCACCCGGTCCGGCGGGACAGCTCCGGGGCCGGCACCAGCGGGGTGGCGCCCTCCTGCAGCGTCACCACCGGGGTGCTGTCGCTCACCGGCAGCCGGTGGCGGTAGGCCTCGATCAGCCCGGGCCAGAACGGGGAGACCGGTCCCCGCAGCGCACTCGTCATGACAGCCCCTCCACGCGCAGCACGCTCGTCACGCCGCGGACGGCGTCCATCTCCCGCAGCCGGCCCACCGTCGTCGCCAGGGCGGCGTCCGGCGCCCGGTGGGTCACGATGACCAGGGTCGCGGCGTCGCCGTGGCCGTCCTGCCGGACGGTGGCGATGCTGACCCCCTGCGCGGCGAACTCCTGGGCGACCGTCGCCAGCACGCCCGGCACGTCGGCGACGTCGAGGCTGACGTGGTAGCGGGTGGGCGTCTCCGCCATCGGCCGCACGCTCAGCCCGGCGTAGCCGGTGGTGCCCGGGCCGGCGGCGCCGGTGAGCCGGTTGCGCGCCACCGCCACCAGGTCGCCGAGCACGGCGCTGGCCGTGGGCTGCCCCCCGGCACCCTGGCCGTAGAACATCAGCTCACCGGCGGCGTCGGCCTCGACGAAGACGGCGTTGAACGCGCCGCCGACCGCGGCCAGCGGGTGGGTGGTCGGGATCATCGCCGGGTGCACCCGGACGGCGATCGAGTCGTCGGCGCCGTCGCTGCCCGCGACCCGCTCGCAGATCGCCAGCAGCTTCACCGTGCAGCCGATCTCCGCGGCCCGGGCGACGTCGCTGGCCGAGACCGCGGCGATCCCCTCCCGGTACACGTCGGAGGAGCGCACCGGGGAGTGGAAGGCCAGCGAGGCGAGGATGGCCGCCTTCGCCGCGGCGTCGAACCCGTCGACGTCGGCGGTCGGGTCGGCCTCGGCGTACCCGGCCTCGGTCGCCTCGGCCAGCGCCTCGCCGAAGCCGGCGCCGGTCTCCGCCATCCGGGACAGGATGTAGTTCGTCGTGCCGTTGACGATGCCGACCACGCGCCGCAGCTGGTCCCCGGCGAGCGACTCGCGCAGCGGGCGCAGCAGCGGGATCGCCCCGGCCACCGCCGCCTCGTAGTACAGGTCCACCCCGGCCTCGGCGGCCGCGGCGTGCAGCGCGACGCCGTCCTCGGCCAGCAGCGCCTTGTTCGCGCTGACCACCGACTTGCCCGCGCCGATGGCGGCCAGCAGCAGGGTGCGGGCCGGTTCGATGCCGCCGATCACCTCGACCACCAGGTCGACGTCGTCCCGGGTGACCAGGCCCTCGGCGTCGGTGGTGAGCAGCTCGGCGGGGACTCCCGCGTGCCGGTCGGGGCGGCGGACGGCGACGCCGACCACCTCGACCCGCCGGCCGACGCGGGCGGCGAGGTCGTCGGCCTGCTCGGACAGCAGCCGCAGCACGGCGCTGCCGACGGTGCCGCAGCCCAGCAGGGCGACCTTCAGGGAGTCACTCACGAGCGGGCTCCAGCGGGGTGCTCGGGGGCCGGCTGGTCGATCGCCGGCGAGGGGGCGGGGACGTCGGCGAGGACCGCGTCGAGGGCGAACACGTCGGACAGTGTCTGCCGCCGGACGATCTCGGTGGCGGCGCCGTCCCGGACGGCGACGACCGGCGGCTTGAGCAGGTAGTTGTAGTTGCTCGCCATCGACCAGCAGTAGGCGCCGGTCGCGGCGACGGCGAGCAGGTCGCCGGGCTGCACGTCCGAGGGCAGCCACAGGTCGCGGACCAGCACGTCGCCGCTCTCGCAGTGCTTGCCCACCACCCGGCACAGCGCGGGCGGGGCGTCGGAGGTGCGGTTGGCCAGCACGCAGGTGTAGGCGGCGTCGTAGAGGGCGGTGCGGATGTTGTCGCTCATCCCGCCGTCCACGGAGACGTAGTTGCGCACCAGCGCGGCGCCCGGAGCGCCGCTGGAACCCAGCCGGACCGGCTTGATCGTGCCGATCTCGTACAGCGTCACGGTGCCCGGCCCGGCGATCGCCCGCCCGGGCTCCACGGCCAGCCGGGGCACCGGCAGCCCCAGCTGGGCGCACTCGGCGGCGACGACCGTGCGCAGCCGGGCCGCGACGTCGCCCGGGGTGACCGGGTCGTCCTCGGGCAGGTAGGCGATGCCGAACCCGCCGCCGAGGTTGAGCTCACCGAGCACCTCCCCGGTGGCCTGGTGCACCTGGCCGAGCAGGCCGACCACCCGGTGCGCAGCGGCCTCGAACCCGGCCGTGTCGAAGATCTGCGAGCCGATGTGGCTGTGCAGGCCGGCCAGGTGCAGCGCCGGCTCCCGGATCACCCGGACCGCGGCGGTCAGCGCGTCGCCGGTGGCCAGCGAGAAACCGAACTTCTGGTCCTCGTGCGCGGTGGCGATGAACTCGTGGGTGTGCGCCTCGATGCCCACGGTGGAGCGGATCAGCACCGCCACCGGCGCGCCGCCACCGGCGACCCGGGCCTCGGCCAGCGGCACCAGGCGCTCGATCTCGTCGAAGGAGTCGAGCACCACGTGCCCGATCCCGGCGTCGACGGCGAGCTGCAACTCGACCAGGGACTTGTTGTTGCCGTGCAGCGCGATCCGCCCGGCGGGGAAGCCGGCGGCCAGCGCGACGGCGAGCTCGTTGCCGCTGCAGGCGTCCAGGAACAGGCCGTCGTCGGCGATCCAGCGGGCCACCTGCCCGCACAGGAAGGCCTTGGAGGCGTAGTGCACGTCGGCGTCGCCGAAGGCGGTGGCGAAGTCCGCGGCCCGGCCGCGGAAGTCGCCCTCGTCCAGCACGAACAGCGGCGTGCCGTGGTCCCGGGCCAGCTCGGTGACCGGCCGGCCACCCAGGTGCAGCTCGCCGTCGACCCGGGTGGCCGACCGCGGCCAGACGTGCGGGTCGAGCGCGCCGAGGTCCGTGGGCGGGGCGCCCGCCGCCGGCGGCGGCGTCAGCGTCCCGTGCAGCGGCCCGGCCGGGTGCGCCCTCACATCCGCTCCGGAGCGGAGACGCCGAGCACGCCCAGGCCGTTGCGCAGCACCGTGGCGGTGGCGGCGCACAGCCACAGCCGGGCGGTGGTCACCGGGGTCGCCTCCTCGTCGCCGCGGGGCAGCACCCGGCAGGAGTCGTAGAAGCGGTGGTAGGTGCCGGCCAGCTCCTCCAGGTACCGGGCCACCCGGTGCGGCGCGCGCAGCTCGGCGGCCGAGGCGACCACCTGCGGGAACTCCGCGATCGCCCGCAGCAGGTCGCTCTCCCGCTGGGTCTCCAGCAGCGCGGTGTCGACCCCACCGGGCTCCCCCAGCGGCAGTCCGAGGTCGGCCGCCCCGCGCAGCAGGGAGGCGATCCGGGCGTGGGCGTACTGGACGTAGAAGACCGGGTTGTCGTTGGTCCTCCGCGTCCACGCGTCCAGGTCCAGGTCGATCTGCTGGTCGACCGAGGCACGGGCGAGGGCGTACCGGGCGGCGTCCGCGCCGATCGCGTCCACCAGGTCCTCGAGGTTGACCACCGTGCCGGCCCGCTTGCTCATCCGCACCGGCTCGCCGTTGCGGACCAGGTTCACCAGCTGGCCGATGAGGATCTCCAGGTTCGTGGCCGGGTCGTCGCCCATCGCCGCGACCAGCGCCTTGTACCGGCCCACGTAGCCGGTGTGGTCGGCGCCGAGCATGATCACGACCTTGTCGAAGCCGCGCTCCCGCTTGTCCAGGTAGTAGGCGCAGTCGGCGGCGAAGTAGGTCGGCTCGCCGTCGCTCTTGACCAGCACCCGGTCCTTGTCGTCGGCGAAGGTCGTCGTCCGCAGCCACACCGCGCCGTCGGACTCGTAGACGTGGCCTTGCTCCCGCAGCCGGGCCACGGCCTTCTCCAGCGCGCCGCTG
This sequence comes from Modestobacter sp. SYSU DS0904, assembly GCF_054051115.1. Lineage (NCBI taxonomy): Bacteria > Bacillati > Actinomycetota > Actinomycetes > Geodermatophilales > Geodermatophilaceae > Modestobacter > Modestobacter sp. SYSU DS0904. The sequence goes on from NZ_JBJHAQ010000016.1 coordinate 82,701, forward strand.
TCGTGCAGCGTCCTCTCCGAGAAGTAGGTGTCGAAGACGACGCCGAACCCGGCCAGGCTGCGCTTGATCTCGGCGAACATCAGCTCGACGCCGCGCACCCGGAACCGCTCCTGCTGCTCCTCGGCGGGCAGCTCCAGGACGCCCGGCTCCGCGGCGACGACCTGGTCGGCGATCTCGCGGATGTAGTCACCGGCGTAGCCGTCCTCCGGCACCGGCCGGCCGAGCGCCGCGGCCTGCAGGCTGCGGGCGAACCGGTCGATCTGCGATCCCGCGTCGTTGAAGTAGTACTCGCGGGAGACCTCGGCGCCGCTGGCGGTGAGCAGCCGGCCCAGCGCGTCGCCGACCGCCGCCCAGCGGGTGCCGCCGATGTGCACCGGGCCGGTGGGGTTGGCCGAGACGAACTCCAGGTTCAGCCGCTGCCCGGCCAGCACCTCGGTGCGCCCGTACGCCTCCCCCGCGGTCACCACCCGGACGGCGATCTGCCCCAGCGCGTCCTTGGCGAGGGTGACGTTGAGGAAGCCGGGGCCGGCGACGTCGACCGCCGCCACGCCCTCGTGCTCGCGCAGCTGCGCGGCCAGCACCTCGGCCACCTCGCGCGGCGGCCGCCCGGCCGGCTTGGCCAGCCGGAGCGCCACGTTGGTGGCGTAGTCACCGTGCTCGGGGTTCTTCGGGCGCTCGATGACGACGTCCCCCGGGACGGCGACGGCGAGGTCGCCGCGCTCCACGACCGCCGCGACAGCGGACCGGACGACGTCACTGAGCTGCTCGGGTGTCACCGCTCGATCGTACGGAGCCGGGCATCCCCGTTCCGACCTGCCCGCCGGGCTGTGCGCCGGGGCACCTCGGCGGGGCCGGTCGACGTCCAGGATCCGCACAGCTCGGCGACCTACACTCGCCCCGCCCGGGCCAGGTCCCGGCAGCGACGCGCGGGGCACCAGGCACCCGTGGAGCAGCACCGCAGCGAGGAGAGGCAGTTGGCCAAGGACCCCAAGCCCGGAACCGGTCGCCCGTCGGGCGGCGCCTCCCGCGGGGGGTCGGGGGCCCAGCGGTCCGGCGGCCGGGGGCGCACCCGCCCGCCGGCGAACGTGGTCACGCCGCAGCGGCCGTGGGGGCTGATCGCCGCGGCGATCGCCGTCGCCGTCTTCGCCGCCGCGATCCTCACCTACGCCGTCATCACGGTGAACCGGTCCAACGCCAACCGGATCACCTCGGCCGACCAGCTCGAGGGGCTGCAGACCTACGAGTACGCCGGCGCCGAGCACGTCGTCACCGGGGTCGACTACGTCGAGACGCCGCCGGTGGGCGGCCCGCACGACAACGAGTGGGCCGACTGCACCGGCACCGTCTACGACGTGCAGATCCGCCCGGAGAACGCGGTGCACAGCCTCGAGCACGGCTCGACCTGGATCACCTACGACCCCGACCTGGTCAGCGACGACGACGTCGCCACGCTGGCGGAGCTGGTCGATGGCCGCGCCGGGCTGATGCTCTCCCCGTGGCCGGGCCAGGGCGCGCCGATCAGCCTGCAGTCCTGGAACCACCAGCTGACGGTCGACTCCGCCACCGACGAGCGGATCGAGCAGTACGTCGACTTCTTCACCCTCAACGCCGAGTTCCACCCCGAGCCCGGGGCCAGCTGCGACAACCCGACGTTCCTCAGCGACCCGCTCACCGTCGACGACGCCAGCCGTTACGCCGGCGCCGGCGACCAGTCGATGACCGACGTGCCCAGCGACGCCCCGGTGGACTCCGCCCCGGCCGACGGCGGCGAGACGACGACGCCCTGATGACGGCACCGACCACCGAGCACCCCACCCCCGGACGGCCGCGCTGGCTGACCGCCCTGCTGGTCAGCGTGATCGCCGTCGGCATGCTGGTGGCCGGCGGCGGGCTGGCCGTCGCGCTGGGCATCGGCTCGGAGGAGACCCCGGCGGCGGACTCGGTGGACGCCGGGTTCGCCCGGGACATGTCCCGGCACCACCTCCAGGCGGTGCAGATGGCCAACCTCGCGCTGACCCGCAGCGACGACCCGGAGGTGCAGCAGCTCGCCTTCGACATCTCGGCCACCCAGACCAACCAGGTCGGCCGGATGCAGGGCTGGTTGTCGCTGTGGGACCTGCCGCTGACCAGCGGTGAGGTCATGGGCTGGATGGACGACGGCGCGATGGCCGGGATGGACCACTCCGGCCACGGCGACGAGGAGGGCGCGGCGCTGATGCCCGGGATGGCGACCGACGCCGAGCTGGCGCAGCTGCGCGCCGCGACCGGCACCGAGCTCGACACGCTCTTCCTGCAGCTGATGACCCGGCATCACCAGGGCGGCCTGGAGATGGCCGAGTACGGCGCGGAGCACGCCCAGGTGGCCGCGGTCCGGCGGCTGGCGGAGTCGATCGCGCAGAGCCAGTCGGCGGAGACCGCGACGATGGTCGCGATGCTCCGCGCCCGCGGGGCGCAACCGCTCCCCTTCCCCTGACCCCACCGCCGGCGCCGGTCACCCGGGCTGGTAGCTTTTCCTCCGGCGCCGCGCGATCGGGCGCCGCGGAACGAGCCCCCGTAGCTCAGGGGATAGAGCACTGCCCTCCGGAGGCAGGGGCGCAGGTTCGAATCCTGCCGGGGGCACCCACAGCCCCAGGCTCACCGCAGCACCGACACCGCCCGCCCGGCCACTGGCCGGGCGGGCGTCGTCGTCCCCGAGGGAACCCCGCGTCAGACGTCCCGCACGACGCCGTCGGTGACCAGCAGCCGGCGCGTGGTGTGCACCGCCTCGAGCATCCGCCGGTCGTGGGTCACCAGCAGCAGGGTGCCGGGGTAGTCGGCCAGCGCCTGCTCCAGCTGCTCGATCGCCACCAGGTCCAGGTGGTTGGTCGGCTCGTCGAGCACCAGCACGTTGACCCCGCGGGCCTGCAGCAGCGCCAGCGCCGCCCGGGTCCGCTCCCCCGGGGACAGCGTCGCGGCCGGGCGCAGCACGTGGTCGGCGCGCAGCCCGAACTTCGCCAGCAGGGTGCGCACCTCGGCGTCGGGCTGGTCGGGTACCTGCCGGCCGAAGGCTGCGGCCAGCGGCTCGTCGCCGAGGAACAGCCCGCGCGCCTGGTCGACCTCCCCCAGCCGCACCCCGGGACCCAGGGCGGCGGCGCCGGCGTCCAGCGGCAACCGGCCGAGCAGGGCGGCGAGCAGGGTGCTCTTGCCCGAGCCGTTGGCCCCGGTGATCGCCAGCCGGTCGCCCCAGTCGACCTGGAGGTCGACCGGGCCCAGCCGGAAGTCGCCGCGGCGCACCACCGCGCCGCGCAACGTGGCGACCACGGCGCCGGCGCGGGGGGCGGCCGCGATCTCCATCCGCAGCTCCCACTCCTTGCGCGGCTCCTCGACCACGTCCAGCCGCTCGATCCGGCGCTCGGTCTGCTTGGCCTTGGCCGCCTGCTTCTCCGAGGACGACCGGTTGGCGGCCTTGATGTGCTTGTCGCCGTCCTTGGACTTCTTGATCGAGTCCCGGACGCCCTTGGCCATCCAGTTGCGCTGCATCCGGGCGCGCGCCTCCAGGCCGGCTTTCGTGTCGGCGAACTCCTCGTACTCCTCGCGGGCGTGCCGGCGGGCCACCTCCCGTTCGGTCAGGTAGGCCTCGTAGCCGCCGTCGTGCACCCGCACCAGCTGCTGCGCGAGGTCGAGCTCGACCACCCGGGTCACGGTGCGGGCCAGGAACTCACGGTCGTGGCTGACCACCACCACCCCCGCACGCAGCCCGCCCACGAAGCGCTCCAGCTGGTCCAGCCCGGCCAGGTCCAGGTCGTTGGTGGGCTCGTCGAGGAGCAGCAGGTCGTAGCGGGACAGCAGCAGCGAGGCCAGCCCGACCCGGGCGGCCTGGCCGCCGGACAGCCCGGTCATCGCGGCGTCCAGGGCGACGCCGGGGGCGACGGTGGCCACCACCTCATCGGCCCGCTCGGCGAGGTCGGCCCCGCCCAGGGCGAGCCACCGCTCGAGCGCGTCGCCGTACGCGTCGTCGGCGCCGGCCTCCCCCGCGGTCAGCGCGTCGGTGGCGGCGTCCAGCGCCTGCTGCGCGGCGGCCACCCCCGTCCGGCGGGCGAGGGCGTCGAGCACCGTCTCACCGGGACGCCGCTCGTGCTCCTGGGGCAGGTACCCCACGGTGGCCGACGGTGGGGACAGCGCGACGTCCCCGGCCTCGGCGGGCAGCTGCCCGGACAGGGTCCGCAGCAGGGTGGACTTGCCGGCGCCGTTGACCCCCACCAGCCCGACGACGTCGCCAGGGGCCACGACGAGGTCGAGGTCGGTGAACAGGACACGGGCGCCGTGGCCGGCGGCGAGGCCGCGGGCCAGCAGGGTGGCGGACACCCGCACATGGTGCCCACCGCCCCGGACGGCGGTCGACCGGGCTCCCCCGGGTCAGGCCCCGTCGGCCGGTGGCTCGTCCGTCCCGCGTCCGAGCACGTCCCGGGCGATCTCGTCGAGCAGCTCCTCCAGCGCGGCCACGCCGGGCGGGTCGCCCTCCTCGCGGCGGCGGACCAGCCAGGGCTGCAGCTGGTCGTAGCCGCGCACCGACACCTGCCGCAGCGGGCGGACCCGGTAGGCCGGCGAGCCGAGCAGCCGGCGGGCCAGCTCATGGTCGACCAGGACCGAGGACGGCCGCGCGATCGAGGTCAGCCGGCTGGCCAGGTTGACCACCGGGGAGTAGACGTCGCCCAGCCGGGTGAGCACGGGGCCGTAGGCCGCCCCCACCCGCAGCGGCGGACGGTCGTCGGCCGACCACTCCACCGGCAGCCGCAGGGCGATCTCGACCGCGTCGACGGCGTCGGCGCAGGTGAACAGCACCCCGTCGCCCACGGTCTTGACCACCCGGCCGCGGTACCGCGCGATGACGTCGGCGGCCAGGCCCTCGAAGTCCTCCACCATGACGCCCAGCTCCCGGCCGCCCATGCCGCGGCTGCGCGAGGTGTAACCGACCAGGTCGGCGAAGCCCACCGCGAGCTCCCGGCGGTCGGCGCCGGAGGAGCGCACCAGCCGCCCGGCGTTCGCCGCCAGGTGCCGCCGCCACACGTAGTCCTGCAGCTCGCTCATCAGCGGCAGCAACGCCTCGGTGGAGCGCAGCACCGCTGCCTCGACCTCCGCCGGGTCCGCCTCGGTGCCCGCCTCGGTGCCGGCCTCGGTGCCGGCCTCGGTGAGGCGGGCGGCGAGCATGTCGGTCTGCCAGTCGGCCAGCCGGGACAGCGCCTGCCCCATGGCCCGGGCGATCGACGCCTCGTTCTGCGGGTCGACGAAGCCGGAGTCGATCAGCGCCGACAGCCGGGCCAGCGCGGTCACGTCGGCGTCGGTGAACGCCGGGTCGTCGTCGGCGACGTCGGCGAAGCCCAGCGCCCGCCACAGCCGCTGGGTCCGCTCGGCCGGGATCCCGGCCAGCTCGGCCACCTGCCGCCGGGTGTACCTGCGGGGCCCGCCGAGCAGCAGCCGCTCGAGCTCCTCCCGGGCAGCCGCCGGCCGTCCGGCCGGCTCCCCCGGGCCGGTCTCCGTCAGCGGTCGGCCCGCGGGTTCCGCGGCCGCCCGGCGGCGGTGCGGGAGGCGTTCACGAGGGCGGAACCTACCAACCCGGCGACCGCACTGTGCTCATGGTCACGCCCGCCGGCGCACGGTGGCCGTGGTCACGCCCGCCGGGCACCCGGCTCCGCCGCGCCGGGCCCGGCGGGCTGCCGCGAGGACGAGCAGTGCGCTTGGATGGCCCGCGGAGTGCGCGCCCCGACGACCCCTCGCCGACCACAGGAGCCCGAGATCGCCAGCCCGAGCAGCGTCGCGACCGACCCCGTGCGGGTCGAGGTCCGCGGCCTCACCAAGTCCTTCGGCGCGGTGCGCGCCGTCGACAGCCTGAGCTTCACCGTCGAGCCCGGCCAGGTCACCGGCTTCCTCGGCCCCAACGGCGCCGGCAAGACCACCACGCTGCGGATGGCGCTGGGCCTGATCACCCCCGACGGCGGGACGACCACGTTCAACGGCACGACCTACGCCCAGCTGGACGACCCGCTGCGCCGGGTCGGCGCGGTGCTGGAGACGGCGTTCCACCCGGCCCGCAGCGGCCGGGACCACCTGCGCGTCTACGCCGCCGCCGCCGGGCTGCCGGCCTCCCGCGCCGACGAGGCGCTGGCCCGGGTCGGGCTGGGGCCGGCGGGCAGACGCCGCGCCGGCGGCTACTCGCTGGGCATGCGCCAGCGCCTGGGGCTGGCCACCGCCCTGCTGGGCGACCCGCAGGTGCTGGTGCTCGACGAGCCGGCCAACGGGCTGGACCCGGAGGGCATCCAGTGGCTGCGCGGCTTCCTGCGCCACCTGGCGCACGAGGAGGGCCGCACGGTGCTGGTCTCCAGCCACCTGCTCGCCGAGGTGGAGCAGACCGCCGACCGGGTCGTCATCGTGGGCGCCGGCCGGCTGGTGCGGGAGGGCTCGCTGGCCGACCTGCGCGGTGGCTCCGCGGGGGGCACGGTGCTGGCCCGCAGCCCCCGGGTGGCCCAGCTGGCCCAGCTGCTGGGCGCCGCCGGCGCCACCGTGACGCCCACCGGGCACGACGGGGTGACCGTGGGCGGGATGGCCACCGAGGAGGTCGGCCACCACGCCTTCGCCGGCGGCATCGAGCTGCGCGAGCTGCGTGCGCAGACCAGCGGCCTCGAGGAGGTCTACTTCCGGCTCACCGCCGGGCAGGAGCAGTACGCCGCGGGTTCCCCGGCGCAGACCGAGGGGACGGCCCGATGACCCGGCTGGTGCGCGCGGAGTGGCTCAAGCTGCTGACCACCCGCGTCTGGATCGGGCTGCTCGTCGGCGCCTGCGTGCTTGCCGGCGGCTTCGCCGCCCTCTTCACCGGCCTCGCCGGGCAGGAGGGCGGCCCGGCGCCGATCGGCACCCCGATGTACGAGCAGCTGGCCCTGGGAGCGGCCGGCCAGGCCGCTATCCTCTCGCTGGTGCTGGGGATCATCGGGATGACCCAGGAGTACCGGCACCGCACGGCCACCCCCACCTTCCTGGCCACCCCGCACCGCGGCCGGGTCGTCATCGCCAAGCTCATCGCCTACCTGGTGGCCGCGATCCCGTTCGCGCTGGCCGCCTGCGCGGTGGCCGTGGTGGTCGTCGTCGTCTACGCCGGGGCGCGCGGCTCCGCGCCGTCGCTGACCGGTGACAACCTCGAGGTGCTGATCGGCGCGACCGTCTCGATCGTGCTGTACGCGGTCATCGGGGTCGGGGTCGGCGCGCTGTTCCGCAACCAGGTGGGCGCGATCGTCGGCTCGCTGGTCTACCTGTTCATCATCGAGAGCATCATCGGCGGCATCCCGGCCACCGCCGACGTCTACAAGTGGCTGCCCGGTGGCGCAGCGGCCGCCCTCACCGCCGTGAACGAGGGTCCCGACCTGCTCAACCAGTGGCAGGGCGGCCTGCTGCTGCTCGGGTACGGCCTCGTCGCCGCGGTGCTGGGCACGCTGCTCGCGGTGCGCCGCGACGTCGTCTGACCGGGCTCGTCCAACCGTCGATCAGCCCGGCCGAGCCGGCCTCCGGGCCGGGGACAGGAGGTCCAATGACCACCCGGATGACCGCCCAGCGACTGGGACTGCTGATCGATGCGGGCCAGACGGCCGAGGTGCGCGCCGCGATCACCGAGCAGCCCACGCTGCTCACCGCGACCGTGGAACGCGCCGGCGAGGACGGGTGGACGCCGCTGCACCTGGCGGTCGCGGCGGGCCGGGCGGAGGTGGTGACCGAGCTGGTCGGCGCCGGCGCCGACGTGCAGGCCACCACCGGGGACGGCCGCACCCCGCTGCAGGTCGCGCTGGTGGACGCCCCGGAGCTGGTCGCGGTCCTGCGCGGCCTGGGCGTCCCGGTCGACGCCGGCACCGCCGCGTTCCTCGGCGACGTCCCGGCACTGCTGGCGCAGCTGGACACCAGCGCCCCGCTGCGGTCCCCGGCGGTCGGCACCAGCCTGCTCGGCTGGGCCGCCCGGGGCGGTTCGGCGCCCGCCGTGCGGCTGCTGCTCGGCCGCGGCGCGGCACCGGACGGCGAGGTGCTGCACGCCGCGGCGGCGGCGGGGGCGGCCCCGGTCGTCGGCCTGCTGCTGTCCGCCGGCGTCCCGGTCGACGCCCGCGACCCCGACAGCGGCCGCACACCGCTGCACAGCGCGGTCGCCGGCCCGGGCGAGGGCGCGCCGGCCACCGTGCAGCTGCTGCTGGCGGCCGGGGCCGACGTCGACGCCACCACCGCCGACGGCGCCAGCGCGCTGGACATCGCCCGGGTGGCCAGTGCCCGCGGCCGGGCGGGAGCCGCTCCCGGCGCCGGGCCGGCGGTCGTCGACGAGGTGCTGGAGCTGCTCCGAGCCGCCGGGGCCGACGGGTGACCCGACCGCCCCTCGCGGGGCCCCTGGGACCGGTGAGCCGGGACACGTGCGGCACCTCACGTCGGACGATCCGCAGCACAACCGGCGGGCGTAGAGTCGGACACCGGTCCAACGACGTCCACCGACGAAGAAGGCACTCCTCCCCGTGTCAAGCGTGAGCTCATCCCAGCCGTCCGCCGCCAGCAGCAACCCGGTGGCGGGCTTCGGTACCAACGAGTGGCTGGTCGAGGAGATGTACCAGCAGTACCTCGCCGATCCACGCAGCGTGGACCAGGCGTGGCACGACTTCTTCGCCGACTACCGGCCGGGCAGCCCGGTCACCGACGGGCAGGACCGTGCGCCCGCCGAGGCGCCGGCCCCGGAACAGCCCTCGACGCCGGAGCCCGGCGGTGCCCCCACCGCGACCAGCTACGCCTCCCCCGCGCCCGAGCGCGAGGTCACCCGCCCGGCGCCGGCAAGCACGCCCAAGGCCCCCGCCGCCGCGCCGGCGGCCGAGGACGCCCCGTCCGCCGACGCAAGCCCGGCGGACCGGTCCAGCACGCCCGCACCCAGCACCCCTGCACCCAGCACCGAGGAGCCCGTCTCCCGGGCACCCATCGCCGACCCCCGCTCGGAGGGAACCGTGGTCAACCGCGCCGCCGAGCGAGCCTCGCAGCAGCAGCCCGCCGCACCGGCCAAGCCGGCGGCCAAGGCCGGGGCCGCGAAGCCGGCCGCCGAGTCCGGTGAGGGCCCGACGCGCACCCCGCTGCGCGGCGCCGCGGCGAGCGTGGTCAAGAACATGAACGCCTCGCTGACCGTCCCGACGGCCACCAGCGTGCGTGCGGTCCCGGCCAAGCTCCTGGTCGACAACCGGATCGTCATCAACAACCACCTGGCCCGCGCCCGCGGCGGGAAGGTCTCCTTCACCCACCTGATCGGCTACGCGCTGGTCCGGGCGCTCGACGCCTTCCCGAACATGAACAGCGCCTTCGCCGAGGTCGACGGCAAGCCGGTGCTGGTGCGCCCCGAGCACGTCAACTTCGGGCTGGCCATCGACCTGCCCAAGCCCGACGGCTCCCGTTCCCTCGTCGTCGCCTCGATCAAGGCCGCCGAGACGATGGACTTCGCGGCGTTCTGGGGCGCCTACGAGGACATCATCCGGCGGGCCCGGGCGAACAAGCTGACGATGGACGACTTCTCCGGCACCACGGTCAGCCTGACCAACCCGGGCACGATCGGCACCAACCACTCGGTGCCGCGGCTGACCACCGGGCAGGGCACGATCGTCGGCGTCGGGGCGATGGACTACCCGGCCGAGTTCCAGGGGATGAGCCCCGAGGCGCTCGCCGAGATGGCCGTCTCGAAGATCATCACGCTCACCTCGACCTACGACCACCGGGTCATCCAGGGCGCCGAGTCCGGCGACTTCCTGCGCCGGATGCACCAGCTCCTGCTCGGCGAGGACGGGTTCTACGACGACGTCTTCCGCTCGCTGCGGGTGCCCTACGAGCCGGTCCGCTGGGTGCCGGACATGCGGGTCAGCCACGAGGGCCAGATCGACAAGGCCGCCCGGGTCATCGAGGTCATCGAGGCCTACCGGCGCAACGGCCACCTGATGGCCGACACCGACCCGCTGGAGTTCAAGGTCCGCACCCACCCCGACCTGGACATCGTCCAGCACGGGCTGACGCTGTGGGACCTGGACCGCCAGTTCCCGGTCGGCGGCTTCGCCGGCGAGCGGACCATGCTGCTGCGCGACATCCTCGGCGTGCTGCGCCAGTCGTACTGCCGCACCGTGGGCATCGAGTACATGCACATCACCGACCCCGAGGAGCGCCGCTGGCTCCAGGAGCGCATCGAGGTCAAGCACGACCAGCCCACCCGGGACAAGCAGAAGCGGGTGCTCGGCCGGCTGAACGCCGCGGAGGCGTTCGAGACCTTCCTGCAGACCAAGTACGTCGGGCAGAAGCGCTTCAGCCTCGAGGGCGGCGAGTCGGTCATCCCGCTGCTGGACGAGGTGCTCACCTCCTCCACCGAGCACGGCCTCGAGGAGGTCGCGATCGGCATGGCGCACCGCGGCCGGCTGAACGTGCTGGCCAACGTGCTGGGCAAGAGCTACTCGAAGATCTTCGGGGAGTTCGAGGGCAACATCGACCCGGGCACCGTGCAGGGCTCCGGTGACGTGAAGTACCACCTGGGCGCCGAGGGCAGCTTCGAGCACGACGGTCGCCAGCTCGCCGTCTCGCTGGCCAGCAACCCCAGCCACCTGGAGACGGTCAACCCGGTCCTCGAGGGGATCGTGCGGGCCAAGCAGGACATGATCGACAAGGGCGAGGGCGGCTTCACCGTGCTCCCCCTGCTGCTGCACGGCGACGCGGCCTTCGCCGGGCAGGGCGTGGTGCAGGAGACGCTGAACCTGTCCCAGCTGCGCGGCTACCGCACCGGCGGCACGCTGCACGTGGTCATCAACAACCAGGTCGGTTTCACCACCAGCCCGGCCCAGTCCCGCTCGACGCTCTACTCGACCGACGTCGCCCGGATGATCGGTGCCCCGGTCTTCCACGTGAACGGCGACGACCCCGAGGCGTGCGTGCGGGTGGCCCGGCTCGCGGTCGACTACCGGCAGGCGTTCAACAAGGACGTCGTCATCGACCTGGTCTGCTACCGCCGCCGCGGCCACAACGAGGGCGACGACCCCTCGATGACCCAGCCGCTGATGTACGACATCATCGACCGCAAGCGCTCGGTCCGGAAGCTCTACACCGAGGCCCTCGTCGGCCGCGGCGACATCACCCTCGCCGAGGCCGAGGAGGCGCTGAAGGACTACCGCGACCAGCTGGAGCGGGCCTTCGCCGAGACCCACGACGCCCGCGACTCCTCGACGCCCGAGCCGGTCATGGACCCGCGGTCGCCGCAGGAGATGACGGTGGACACCGCGATCACCCGCGAGGTGCTCAAGACCATCGGCGACGCGCACGTCTCGCTGCCGACGGACTTCACCGTGCACCCCAAGCTGCAGCGGATGCTGGAGCGCCGGGCGGCGATGGCCAGCGAGGGCGGCGTCGACTGGGCGATGGGCGAGCTGCTGGCCTTCGGGTCGCTGCTGATGCAGGGCGTCCCGGTGCGGCTGGCCGGTCAGGACTCCCGCCGCGGCACCTTCGTGCAGCGGCACTCGGTGCTCATCGACCGGGAGACCGCCGCCGAGCACACCCCGCTGTCGCACCTGACCGAGGACCAGGCGAAGTTCTTCGTCTACGACTCCCTGCTGAGCGAGTACGCCGCGCTCGGCTTCGAGTACGGCTACTCGGTGGCCAACCAGAAGGCGCTGGTGCTCTGGGAGGCCCAGTTCGGCGACTTCGTCGACGGCGCGCAGATGGTCATCGACGAGTTCATCAGCTCCGGCGAGGCCAAGTGGGGGCAGCGCTCCGGCGTCGTCCTGCTGCTGCCGCACGGCCTGGAGGGCCAGGGCCCGGACCACTCCAGCGGGCGGATCGAGCGCTTCCTGCAGCTGTCGGCCGAGAACAACATGACGGTCGCCAACTGCTCGACGCCGGCGAACTACTTCCACCTGCTGCGCCGCCAGGCACTGTCGGAGGTGCACCGCCCGCTGGTGGTGTTCACCCCGAAGTCGCTGCTGCGCGCCAAGGCCGCGGTCAGCTCGGTCGAGGACTTCACCGAGCAGCGGTTCCGCCCGGTCCTGCCCGACCCGGGGGTGGGCGGCGCGCCGCTGGACGCCGCCGGGGTGCGCCGGGTGCTGCTGTGCAGCGGCAAGGTGAGCTACGAGCTGCTGTCCCAGCGGGAGTCCGAGGGCCGCACCGACACCGCCGTCCTCCGGGTCGAGCAGCTCTACCCGCTGCCGGCCGAGGAGATCAGCGAGGCGCTGGCGCTGTACCCGGGCGCGACCGACGTCGTCTGGGTGCAGGAGGAGCCGGCGAACATGGGCGCCTGGCAGTTCATGGCCTGCAACCTGCCCGAGCACCTGGACGGGGACCGGACCCTGCGCCGGGTCTCCCGCAAGGCCTCGGCGAGCCCGGCGGTCGGTTCGGCGAAGGTGCACGAGGTCGAGCAGCGTCAGCTGGTCGCCCAGGCCTTCGCCGACTGACCCGCCTTCGCCGACCGACCCGCGGGAGCACGACGTGTACTTCACCGATCGCGGCATCGAGGAGCTGGCCGGCCGGCGGGGCGAGGAGGAGGTCAGCCTCGCCTGGCTGGCCGACCAGCTGCAGGCCTTCGTCGACCAGCACCCCGACTTCGAGGTGCCGGTCGAGCGGCTGGCGACCTGGCTGGCCCGCGGCGGCACCGACGACACGGACGACGAGTGACGGCCGCCCCCGCTCCTCCCCCGGAGCCGGGGGCGGCCTGAGCGGCTGAGCGGTCACCTGCGGGCGGCCGCCACCCGCGCGCCTCCCCCGGACCGGCACCGGCGGACGGCACGCTCCGTGCGTGCTCGGTCACTCTCACGCGCTCTCCGGCCTGGCCGCCGGCGCCGCGACGCTGCCCTGGGCCCCGGTCGAGGGCACGGTCGCCCAGGTGGCCTGGGTGGCCGCCGCGGGTGGGTTCGCGATGCTGCCCGACCTCGACCAGCGCGGGTCCACCATCTCCCGGATGTGGGGGCCGGTCACCGACGTCCCGTCCGGCCTGGTCAACACCATCGCCCGCGGGCACCGGTGGGGCACCCACGACGCCGTGCTGGCGCCGCTGGTCTTCGGCCTGCTCGCCTCCGTGGCCGCCTGGCAGCGCTGGTCGAGCCTGCTGCTGCTCGCCCTGGCCATCGGCCTGGCGCTGCGGGCACTGCACTTCGTCATCCCCGGCCGTGCGGAGAACACCGTCCTCGGCAACCTGGTGATCTCCTGGGGTGGGGCGTGGCTGCTGCTCGCGCACAGCCCGAGCCCGGCATGGCTGCCGTGGGCGGTCGCCGTCGGGGTGCTCACGCACATCTCCGGTGACGCACTCACCAAGGAGGGCGTCCCGGTCCCGGTGTTCTGGCTGCTGCGCCGCGCCCGGCTCAACCCGGTGCACCTGCGCACCGGCACGACGCTGGAGAAGGCGGTGCTGGCCCCGCTGTTCGGCGCGGCGACGCTGGTGTTCCTCTACCTGAACACCGGGGCCCGCGACCTGGTCGACCCGCTGCTGGACCGGCTGGGCTGAGCCCGGCGCACCCCAGCGGCGGTCAGCCCGGCGGCGGGGCCGGCGGGAGACGCCCGGGGCGGGGCCACAGCCGGACCACCACGCGGCCCACGACGAGCGCCGGCCCGAACGCCCGGCTGTCGTCGGCGACGAACGGGTTGTCGCCCTCCACCCACCAGCGGCCCCCCGCCAGCGGCCGGCGGGCGCGCTTGACCACCAGCAGCTCCGGCCGGGAGGGGAACCGGGCGAGGACGACGTCACCGGGGCGGACGGCGCCGGGCCCGCGCAGCCGGCGCACCAGGAGCCGGTCGGCGGACCGCACCGTCGGGGACATCGACGGCCCGCCGACCCGGGCCAGGACCCACGGGGTGGGCAGCCCGGGGAGCTCCTCGGGACCGCGGCCGCTGGACGTGTTCGTGCTGATCACCGCGGGTAGGGTCCCAGACGATCCATCCCCACGAACCCGGAGGCACACCCATGCGTCTGTTCCGCATGTTCTCCGCCGTCGAGGCCACCGCGCACTGCGACCTCCCCTGCGGCGTCTACGACCCCGCCCAGGCCCGCATCGAGGCCGAGAGCGTCAAGGGCATCCAGGAGAAGTACCAGGGCAACGACGACCCGGTCTTCCGCACCCGGGCCATCATGATCAAGGAGCAGCGGGCCGACCTGGTCAAGCACCACCTGTGGGTGCTGTGGACCGACTACTTCAAGCCCCCGCACTTCGAGAAGTACCCGCAGCTGCACGAGCTGTTCAACAAGGCCACCAAGCAGGCCGGCGCCGCCGGCGGCAAGGGCAGCATGGACCCCGCCGAGGGCCAGAAGCTGCTCGACTACATCGCCGAGATCGACAAGATCTTCTGGGAGACCAAGGCCGCCGCCTGAGCTTCCGTTCCACCGGCGCTGCCGGGCCGGCCCTCGGGGCCGGCCCG
>NZ_JBJHAQ010000017.1:0-88262 GCF_054051115.1 Modestobacter sp. SYSU DS0904
CGAGGGCGCGGACGTCGAGGGCGCGGACGTCGAGGGCGCGGACGTCGAGGGCGCGGACGTCGAGGGCGCGGACGTCGAGGGCGCGGACGTCGAGGGCGCGGACGTCGAGGGCGCGGACGTCGAGGGCGCGGACGTCGAGGGCACGGGTGTCGAGGGCGCGGACGTCGACGAGCAGCCGGTTCGAGCGGAGCAGCCGTGGGACCAGTGGCGCGCCGACGGCCGGTTCGGCGAGGGAACGTCAGGTGCCGGCGAGGACGCCGCGACCGAGGCTGCCTGCTGCGCGGGTGGCGGCGGAGGCGGCGGCGTCTACGGCGGCCGCGGCGGTGGGATCGGGTCTGGTGGAGAGGGCGGCACCTCGCTGATTCCGGCCGGTGGCTCGAGTGAGCTGGTCGAGGGCGCCGCGGTCGTGACGCTGTCCTACGCGCTGCCGAACGCCGCCCCGGTTCCCGAACCGGCCGAGCCGGTCCAGAAGCCGATCGCGCCGGTCGAGGAGCCGGTCGCTCCGGTTGAGGAGCCGGTGGCGCCGGTTGAGGAGCCGACCGAGCCAGTCCGGGAGCCGGCCGCGCCGGTTGAAGAGTCGGCGGCGCCGGTCGAGGAGTTGGCCGCGCCGGTCGAGCCCGTCGAGGAGCCGGCTGCTCCGGTCGAGGAGCCGGTCGCTCCGGTCGAGCCCGTCGAGGCGGCGATCGCCGGCCCGGCCGACCCGGCCCCGGCGCCGGCCGAGGTGCCCGCGGCTCCCGAGTCGTCGAGCGACGTCGAGATGCCGGCCGGCGTCCAGGCGCCCGACGCCCCGGTCGAGGAGGCTCCCGGCGAGGGCATCCCGGCGGAGCAGGCCCCCAGCGATGCGGCCCCGGTCGAGGAGGCCCCGGTCGAGGAGGCCCCGGTCGAGGAGGCTCCCGTCGACGGGCCCACGGTGACCGCCGCCGCTCCGCAGGTGGTGCCCAGCACGACCCAGGTGCTCACCGGCACCGGCTTCGCGCCCGGTGAGGTCGTCGCCGGCACGCTCGCGTCCGAGCCGGCGGACCACGTCACCGCGGTCGCCGACCGCACCGGGACCGTCGAGGTGGCGGTCGAGCTCCCCGAGTCCGTGGAGCCCGGCGACCACAGCGTCACCCTGGAGGGGGCCTCTAGCGGTCGCGTCGGCAGCGCCGGATTCGCCGTCCAGAGTGCGCAGAGCCGGTCGTTCCTGGACGCCGGTGGCGTCCGGCTGCTGGCCGGCGGTGTGCTCGGCGGCGGCATCCTGGCGATCGGCGTCGGGGTCGTGGCCGCCGTCCGGCGCCCCCTCTGAGCACCCGGGCCGCAGCCGGTCAGCGCTCGGCCAGCAACCCCAGCAGGTAGTCGCCGTACCCGCTCTTGCCCAGCGGCTCGGCGACGGCCCGCAGGCCGTCGTCGTCCAGCCAGCCCTGCCGCCAGGCGATCTCCTCGATGCAGCCGATCTTCAGCCCCTGCCGCTCCTCGATGACGGAGACGAACTCGGTGGCCTGCCGCAGCGAGGCGAAGGTGCCGGTGTCCAGCCAGGCGGTGCCCCGGTCCAGCGCGGTGACCGTGAGCCGCCCGGCCTGCAGGTAGTGGTCGTTGATCGCGGTGATCTCCAGCTCGCCCCGGGCGCTGGGGGTGATGCCGCGGGCCACCTCGACGACGTCGGCGGCGTAGAAGTACAGGCCCGGCACGGCGTAGGAGCTCTTCGGCACGGCCGGCTTCTCCTCGATGGAGAGCACCCGCCCCGCCGCGTCGAACTCGACGACGCCGTACTCCTGGGGATTGGCCACGTGGTAGGCGAACACGTGCCCGCCGTCGGGTTCGGGCAGCCGCGCCAGCGCGGTGCCGAGGCCCGCGCCGTAGAAGATGTTGTCGCCGAGGACGAGGGCGACCGAGGAGTCCCCGATGAAGTCCGCACCGATGAGGAAGGCCTGGGCCAGCCCCTCCGGCCGGGGCTGGCTGGCGTACTCCAGCCGCATCCCGAGCCGGGAGCCGTCGCCGAGCAGGTTGCGGAACGCGCCCTCGTCGCCCGGGGTGGTGATGATCAGCACCTCACGGATGCCGGCCATCATCAGCGTCGACAACGGGTAGTAGATCATCGGCTTGTCGTAGACCGGCATGAGCTGCTTGCTCACGGCCTGGGTGATCGGGAACAGGCGACTGCCCGTCCCGCCGGCCAAGATGATCCCGCGCATGAGGCGCACGCTACCGAGCAGAGGCGCTGGTGGCGGGGGCCTCCCACCCGGGAGGGTCAGGGTGCGCGGAGCTCCGCGTACCGGGCCAGGCACTGCTCCATCGTCGGCAGCAGCCCCTGCTCGCGGGCCTCGGCCAGGGTGGGGGCGGCGGAGTCCTTCGCGGAGAGCTGCAGCTCGACGTCGTCGGGCCAGGGGAGATCGAGCTCGGGGTCCAGCGGGTGGACGCCGAACTCGCGGCCCGGCGAGTACCCGGTGGAGACCAGGTAGGTGACCGAGCTGTGGTCCTCGAGGGCGAGGAAGGCGTGGCCCAGCCCCTCGGACAGGTACACCGCCCGCGGCTGCTCGCTGTCCAGCAGCACGGAGTCGTGGACGCCGAAGGTGGGGGAGTCGACCCGGACGTCGACGACCACGTCGAGCACCCGGCCCGCGGGGCAGTAGACGTACTTGGCCTGGCCGGGCGGCACCAGCGCGAAGTGCACCCCGCGCAGCGCGCCGCGGGCGGAGACGCTGTGGTTGGCCTGGGCGAGGGACAGCCCGAAACCGGTCGCCCCGGCCAGCACGTCGGCCCGGTACCACTCGGTGAACCGGCCGCGGGCGTCGCCGTGCGCCACGAGGTCGAGGACATAGCTGTCGGGCACGGCCAGTTCGCGGATCTCCACGTCCTGACGCTAGCGACCGGCCGTCGGTCGGTCAGCGGCCCTCCCCCTCAGGGGTGGAGCTGCGTCCCGGGGGCCGGGCTGCCCAGGTGCAGCCGCCCGGCCAGCGAGGCGCCGCCGAAGGTGGCCGCGGGCTCCCAGCGGGTGGACCACCCCTCGGCCTGCAGCTGGACCAGCGCTGCACCGACGATCGCGCCCAGCGCCAGCGAGGTGGCCGGCGTGATCGGGTCCGCCAGGTGGACGTCGACGACCTCGCCGGCGTCGCCCTCCTCGCTGCCGTAGCGGAAGACCACCGGGAACTCGGGCATCGCGGCCACGGCGGTGCGGAAGGCCTCGGTGGCCGCAGCCAGAGCGCCGTCCCAGGAGCTGAGCTGGGCCGCCGGGCGACGGCTGGCCACCAGGTCGCGGGTGCCGGTCGGGAAGAGGTCACCGGCGCCCAGCCGGACGAGTGGGCGGGTGCCGGGGTCGGGCTCGGGCGCCGGCAGGGTCAGCCCGCGGACGACGGCCACCGGCAGCCCGGCGAGCTTGCCCTTGACCAGGTCGGCGGCGGCGGCGAGCTCGTCGACCACCGCGACCTGGGTGGTCTCCAGCCGGTTGCCGTGCGCGTCGACGCGGCCCCGGTGGTCGACCAGGGCCGGCAGCCCCGCCGATCCGATGGCCACGTCGGTGACCCCGTCCCGCCAGGGCCGGCCGAAGGTGTCGCTCACGACCACGGCGACCGACACCCCGAGCAGGTCGGCCAGCGCGGCGCGCAGCTGCCGGGCGGACGCGTCGGCGTCGGCCGGCAGCAGCACCAGCGCGTCGGCGGCGACGTTCGAGGCGTCGATGCCGGCGGCGGCGACCACCCAGCCGTGCCGGGTCTCCACGATCCGCAGCGGCCCGCGCCGGGCCACCACCCGCACCGTCTCCGCGTCGATGGCGCGCTGCCGGGCGGTCTCGCGGTCGGCGCCCGGCTCGATCGGCACCAGGTTGCCCTCGACCTTGGACACCACCTTGGAGGTGACCACCACGACGTCGCCGTCGGTCAGCCAGGGGGCGGCGCCGGCGATGGCCCCGGCCAGGTCGTCGCCGGGCACGAACTCCGGCAGCCCCGGCACCGGCAGCACCGAGATGCCTGGTGGGGGGCGGAGGGGTCCTTCCTCAGACACCGGCGGCGTCCAGGGCGGCCCGGGCCATCGCGCGGGTGGCCTCGGGAGAGCTCATCAGCAGCGGCACGGCGCGCACGTCGACCCCGGGCACCGTGGCGGCGTCCCCGGTGTGCACCAGCCAGGCGTCCAGCAGCCCGCCGTCGCGCCGGGCGCCGTAGTGCCGGCCGACGCCCTCGGCGCTGACCTCCACGCCGACCACCGGCAGGCAGCGGTCGGCCATGCCGCGCACGACCTCACCGCCGACGACGGGGGACAGGCCCACCACCCGCCCGGCGGCGCCGCGGAGGGCGTCCCGCACGCCGGGCACACCCAGGATCGTGCCGATGGAGACCACCGGGTTCGAGGGGGCGAACAGCACCGCGTCGGCGGTGCCGAGGGCCTCGACCACCCCGGGAGCGGGGTGGGCGTCGTCGACCCCCACCTGGACGAAGGCCCGGGCGTCCAGGGCGGCGCGGTGGCGCACCCACCACTCCTGGAAGTGGATCGCCCGCTGCCGGCCGGTCTCCGGATCGCCGACGACGACGTGGGTCTCCACCCGTTGGTCGCTCATCGGCAGCAGCCGCACCCCCGGACGCCACCGTTCGGCGAGCGCGGCGGTGACCTCCGAGAGCGGGTAGCCGGCGTCGAGCATGCGGGTGCGGACGAGGTGGGTGGCGAGGTCGCGGTCGCCGAGCCCGAACCACGTCGGCTCGGCGCCGTAGGCGGCCAGCTCGTCCTTGACCGTCCACGTCTCACCGCGCCGGCCCCACCCGCGGTCGTCGTCGATCCCGTCACCCAGCGTGTACATCACGGTGTCCAGGTCGGGGCAGATGCGCAGCCCGTGCATGGTCACGTCGTCGCCGGTGTTGACCACGGCGGTGACCTGCGCCTCCGGTGCGGCGTTCGTCACACCGCGCAGGAAACGCGCTCCGCCGACGCCGCCGGCCAGGACCACGATGTGCACCGCCCCATCGTGCCCCTCGGCAGATGTGCACCGCGGCACCGGTTGCCACCGCCGCGATCTTCACGAAACCGGCCGGTTCCGGTGGGCAGATGGTGCTGGAAACCGCGGCGTGTCCGAGTGTTCGGTGATCACTTCCGGACAACTTGTGACTGGAGTGCTCAGAGTGACGAGCGGTTACACCTTCCCAACTTGACCTCGGCTCAACGACACGCGTGTAATTCCGATGTTGTCATCAGCCGCCGGCGGCTAGCAGCGCCTCCGGTGCGGTGACAGGAAGCCAGCGAGAGGGGACGCAACGTGATGGCCGAGGTGTCGTGGATGAGCGAGTACCGGAGCGCCGCGGCCGGTGCCGCGCCGGCCGGTCACGGGCGGGACGTGCTGGGGGTCGCCGCCGTGTTCGACCCCGGTTTCCCCGGGCTGGACGGCGACGAGCAGGGCTGGCAGGAGCGCGCGCTGTGCGCCGAGACCGACCCCGAGGCCTTCTTCCCGGAGAAGGGCGGCTCCACCCGCGAGGCCAAGAAGATCTGCACCGGGTGCGAGGTCCGCGCCGAGTGCCTGGAGTACGCGCTCTCCAACGACGAGCGCTTCGGGATCTGGGGTGGGCTGTCCGAGCGGGAGCGCCGCCGGCTGCGTCGCCGCGCCGTCTGACGAAGGACCCCGTCCTCCTCACCCCTCGCACGCTCGGGGCGAGCCTCTGGACGGGGCCGACCACCGGGCGATCGGGTCCCTCCCCTCAACGGGACCCAGCCGCTCCCGTTGTGGTCGACTGACCGCGTGGACTGCCGCCTCGCCACCGGTCGGGCCCGGGTGGTCCGGGAGATCCGCGCCGCCGCGCCGTTGATGGCCGCGGCCGCCGCCCCGGTCACCGCGCGCGGCCCCTGGCTCACCGCCGCCCTCAACGCACAGTCCGCCCGGGTGCTCTCCCCGGTGCGGCCGCGGGCCCTCGTGGTCGCCCCCGACCTGCGGACCCGCCCCGACGCGGTCGCCCTGCTCACCCTGCACCGGCGGGGCGCCGCAACCGTGGTCGGCCTGCTCGGCTCCGGCCCGGGCACCGCCCCGCTCCCCGAGGGCCGGCCGCCGGCCCGGCTGCTCGCCCGCGACCCCGAGGCCGCCGGGCACCTCGCCGCGGGCGTGCTCGACCTGCTGGACTCGATCCGCGGGGCCTGGACCCTGCGGCTGGCCGGCCTGCCACTGGGTGACCCGGTCGTGCGCAGGCTGGCCGCGGCCCTGCCCGACGCCCAGCTGGCCACCACCCGCAGCCGCCGGCTGGTCGACGAGCTCGACGCCGTGGGCGAGGTGCGGCGCAGCCGCGACCCCGCCGAGCTGGAGCACTGGCTGCCGGTGCTGGCCGACCGCCTCCCGCCCCGGGAGTTCGTGCCCGTGCGGGCCGCCGCCCGACTGCACGCCGCCATCGGGCGGCTGGAGCTGGCGGTGGTGCCCGCCGGCGCGGGCGCCGCGGCGATCCTGCTCACGCTGCTCGACAACGGTCCGGCCGGGGAGGACCGCTGGCCCTGGTGGGGGGCCAGCGACATCGGCGGGCTCCGCCGGGAACTCGGGTCGCCCTGGGTGGCGCTGACCGCCTCCTCCCGGCTGGTCAACCTGACCCGGCGCGGGGTCAGCCGGAGAACTCCAGCTCGCTGACGCTCGCCGGGGCGCTGTCCAACCCCAGCTGGAGCGCGCCGCCGTCGGCCGTCAGCGTCGCGGAGAGCCGGTAGGCCCGGCCGGTGTAGCTGGGCGCGCCGCCGTTGGGTCGGGTGTAGGTGGGGAACAGGCCGGTCAGCTCGACCCGCTCGCCGTCCCGGCGCGCCTGCAGCCCGGGGTCGGCGAGATCGGCGTACTCGGTGCGGCCCCGGGCGCAGCCGGCCGCGGCCGGCTCGGCCGGGGGCTCGTCGGTGAGGCAGTTCCAGATCGGCAGCCGGACGTGCGCCAGCGCGCGGTCCCCGTCGGTGGACAGGCTCAGGCTCGGGGTGGTCACCGTCAGCCCGACCGCGCGCTCCTCCAGCAGCAGCCCGGTGAACGTCGCCCGCGCGGTCAGCCCGTCCTCGCCGGGGAGCACCGAGTCGAACGCCCGGGACCCCGCCGCCTCGGCATCCGCCGGCGGCCCGGTGGAGTCCGGCGTCGGTCCGCTGGGCCCCGGCTCGGCCGGGTCGGCCGCCGGGAACGCCAGCGGGACCGACCGGGCCGCGGTGGTGGGGGAGCCGGCGTCGGTGCGCCCGGTGCCCGCCAGCACGGCGGCGCCGAGCAGCAGGACCACGGCCGCGGCGGTGCCGGCCCGGACGCCCCGGCCGCCCGGGTGCACGGGGGTGGCGACCGCGGTGCTGCCGCTCCGGGGCGCGGCGGTCGGCTCGGTGGTCGGCCGGGCGGGGGAGCCCGGCGGGTGCTCCAGGAAGCCGGGCAGGTCGTCGACGACGTCGTCCGGCGCACCGTGGTCCGGGCTGCCGTGGTCCGAGGCACTGGCGCCCGGGGCCGGTCCGCGGCGGGCGGCGGTGAGCGCGGCGGTGGCCAGGCCCAGGGCCAGCCCGGTCAGCAGCCCCACGACCAGCCACCGCCCGGTGTCGCTGCCGGTCGGTTCCGGCGCGGCGGTCGAGGCCCGGGCGACGTCCACCAGCTCCTCCGACGCGCCCTCCGCGACGAGCACCTCGACCACCGCGTCGGCGGCGCGGACGGCGTCCGTGCGGTCGGGCAGCGTGCTGCGCACCGTGATGGTCGCGGAGTCGCCGACCCGCTCGACCGCGAGGCCGTCCGCCAGCTCGGCCGGCGGCACCCCGGCCAGCTCCGCGGCGGCGGCACGCACCGTGCCCGGCGCGGTCGCCAGTGCGGTGTACCGGTCGGCCACCAGCACGGCCGCCGCGGCGCCGGTCTCGGTCCGCGGGGTGACGGTGAGGCTGGCGGCGGCGGTCGCCCGGTCCGGGCGCAGGGCCAGCGTGCCGAGGGTGACCGCCAGCACCAGGAGCAGGACCAGTCCGCCGGCCAGCCAGGGTCGCCGGGCCTCCCGTCGCGCGGTCGGGCGGTCGCCGGGTGTGCTCATCGCCGGACAGCATGGCAGGCGGTCCTGGGTCAGCCGGTCGGGTCGATCTCCTCCGGGTCCCGGCCCAGCAGCACCGCCACCTGGTCGACCACCACGTCGCGGACCAGGTCGGCGAGGTCGTCCCGGTCGGCGGCCCGGATCTCCAGCGGCCGCCGGTAGACCACGATCCGCGCCGGGTGCTCGCGGCCGTCCTCGCGGCGGGCCGGCAGCACCCGGGCCAGCGGGACGCTGCCGTCGTCCAGCACGTCGGAGTCGAGCACGACGTCGTCGGGGCTGGAGTGGTCGACCCACGGGACGTCCTCGACCGCGAACTCGACCCCGGCCAGCTCCCGCTCCCAGCGGCGCTCCAGGTCCTCGACCGCGTCCAGCACCAGGTCGTCGAACTGCTCGGCGCGGCTGCGCGACAGCGGCACGCCCGGCGGCACGAGGCGTCCGCGCAGGCCACGGCCGTGTCGGTCGCGCCGGGCGCGGGCAGGAAGGCGGTCCATGACGGCGCAGAGCCTACGGCGTGCCGGTGCCCGGGTGGGGCTCAGCGCGGCAGCCGCCGCCAGACCGCCCGCGGCAGCACCGCGAAGGCGGCCGCCAGCAGCCGCAGCGAGCCGGGCACCCAGACCACGGCCCGGCCGCGGCGCAGCCCGTCGACCACGGCGTCGGCCACCTGGGCGGGGGTGCTGGAGAGCGGGGCCGGCGTCATGCCCGCCGTCATCCGTCCCACGACGAAGCCCGGCCGCACCAGCAGCACGCGGACGCCGGAGCCGTGCAGCGCGTCGGCGAGGCCGGAGGCGAACCCGTCGAGGCCCGCCTTGGCCGCGCCGTACACGTAGTTGGCGCGCCGCACCCGGAACCCGGCGATGGAGGAGAACACCACGAGCGAGCCCTGCCCCCGCGCCCGCAGCAGCCGGGCGAGGTGGGTCAGCACGGACACCTGCGCCACCAGGTCGGTGTGCAGCGTGGCCACCGCCGCCGATGCGTCCACCTCGGCCCGGGCCTGGTCGCCGAGCACGCCGAACGCCACGACCACCACCACGTCGCCGGGGGGCAGCTCCGCCACCACCCGGTCCAGCAGCGGCCCGTGCGAGGCCAGGTCGTCGGCGTCGAACTCGACCCGGGTGACCGCCGTGGCCCCGGCGGCGCGCATCCGCTGGTCCTCCGCGTCCAGGTCGGCGTGGCGGCGGGCCGCGAGCACGACCGTGCCGGCCCCCTGCCGCACCAGCCGTTCGCCGACCTCCAGGCCGATCTCGCTCCGCCCGCCCAGCAGGACCACGGTCCGCATCGACGTCGTCTGCCCCTCTGTCCCCATCAGCACGTCCGGCCCACTCGCCTCACGCGTTCGGTGTGCCTGCTCCCCAAGTCGCGGGTGCGGGATTACTGTGCCCGACGTGAGGAACCGGTGGTGAGGCAGTCCCGTCGCTGCTCGCGCAGCGGCTGCGCGCAGCCGGCAGCGGCCACCCTGACCTACGTGTACGCGGAGTCCACGGCCGTCGTCGGCCCCCTGGCGACGTTCTCGGAGCCGCACAGCTACGACCTGTGCGAGTTCCACGGCCAGCGGCTGACCGTGCCGCGGGGCTGGGAGGTCGTGCGGCACGAGATCGACGCCGACGACGCCGGCATGACCGGTGACGACCTGCTGGCGCTGGCCGACGCCGTCCGTGAGGCGGCCCGTCCCGAGCCGCCGCGCAACCCCGCGGACGACGGCAGCGGTACCCGCCGCGGCCACCTGCGGATGCTCCCCGACCTCCCCTGAGCAAGGACCCCGACCTGCGGGCGGGCGCGATGGTGTCGGCTCGCCGTTAAGGTCCTCGGCGTGACAGACCTGTCGTCGATCATCAAGGCCTACGACGTGCGTGGGCTCGTCCCCGAGCAGTGGGACGAGGACGTCGCGCGTGCGATCGGCGCCGCGTTCGCCGAGTTGGTGCAGGCCGAGACCGGGGCGACCGCGGTCGTCACCGCGCACGACATGCGTGACTCGTCGGTCCCGCTGTCCCGCGCGTTCGCGGAGGGCGTCCTCTCCCGCGGGGTCGACGTCGTCGAGGCGGGGCTCGGCTCCACCGACATGCTGTACTTCGCCGCCGGGTCGCTGGAGATGCCCGGGGCGATGTTCACCGCCAGCCACAACCCCGCCCGGTACAACGGGATCAAGCTGTGCCGCGCCGGCGCCGCCCCGATCGGCCAGGACTCCGGGCTGGTCCAGATCCGCACGTGGGCCGAGCGGCTGGTCGACGGCGAGCCCGTCTTCGACCGCCGGCCCGAGCGGCTGGGCGCGGTGAGCAGCCGCGACCTGGTGGCCGAGTACGCCGCCTACCTGCGCGGGCTCGTCGACCTCTCCGGCATCCGCCCGCTGAAGGTCGTGGTCGACGCCGGCAACGGGATGGGCGGCTTCACCGTCCCGGTGGTGCTCACCGGGCTGCCGCTGGAGGTCGTCCCGATGTACTTCGAGCTCGACGGCTCCTTCCCCAACCACGAGGCGAACCCGCTGGACCCGGCCAACCTGGTCGACCTGCAGGCCGCGGTCCGCGAGCACGGCGCCGACATCGGCCTGGCCTTCGACGGCGACGCCGACCGCTGCTTCATCATCGACGAGCGGGGTGAGCCGGTCAGCCCCTCGGCGATCACCGGGCTGGTCGCCGTCCGGGAGCTGGCCAAGGGCCGCGGGACGACGATCATCCACAACCTGATCACCTCCCGCGCCGTGCCGGAGATCGTCCGCGAGCACGGTGGCGAGCCGGTGCGCACCCGCGTCGGGCACTCCTTCATCAAGGCGGAGATGGCGCGCACCGACGCGGTCTTCGGCGGCGAGCACTCCGCGCACTACTACTTCCGCGACTTCTGGCGCGCCGACACCGGCATGCTCGCCGCGATGCACGTGCTCGCGGCGCTGGGCGAGCAGTCCCGGCCGCTGTCGGAGCTCACCGCGGCGTACGAGCGCTACGCGGCCTCCGGCGAGATCAACTCCACCGTGGACGACGCCGCCGGGCGGGTCGCCGCGGTGCAGGAGGCCTTCGGCGAGCGCGAGGGGGTGACCGTCGACGAGATGGACGGGCTGACCGTCTCGCTGCCCGACGGCTCCTGGTTCAACCTGCGGGCCAGCAACACCGAACCGCTGCTGCGGCTGAACGTGGAGGCCCCGGACGCGGCGCGGATGGCCGAACTGCGCGACGAGGTGCTGGAGATGGTGCGGGCATGACCACGGACGCGACGTTGGGCATCGACCCGCAGCTGCTGGAGATCCTCGCCTGCCCGGACACCCACCACACGGCGCTGACCGTCGACGTGGCGGCGAGCGAGCTTGTGTGCCCGACCTGCTCCCGGGCCTTCCCGGTGCGCGACGGCATCCCGGTGCTGCTGCTCGACGAGGCGCGGCTGCGGTCATGAGGACCCGGTCATGACGTCGCCGGAGCTGGCCGAGGAGGTCCTCGACGACCTCTCGCTGCTGCGCGCCCGCGATCCCCGCGGCCTGCTGCCGGCGGTCGCCGGCGCCGGCGCCCAGGTGCGGGAGACCGCCGCGCTGACCAGGGAGACCGACCTGGGCCGGGTCACCGCCGGCGGCCGTCCCCGCGGCCTGGTCATCGTCGGCCGGCGCGAGGGCGCCGTCGCCGCCGACGTGCTCCGCAGCCTGCTCGGCCCGGCCAGCCCGGTCACCGTCGACGTCGTCCCCGGGCCGGCGCTGCCGGTGTGGATGGGCGCCTCGGACATCGCCGTGATCGCCACCCGGACCGGCGCGGGGCAGTACGCCGTCGCCCCCGCCTACGAGGCCGCGCGCCGCGGTGTCGCCGTCGTCGGCATCGGCGCCGTCGACGCCCCGCTGCACGCCGCCTGCGCCACCGCCCGGGCGCCGTACGTGCCGCTGCCGGTCAACCGGGTGCGGCACGCCACGCTGTGGTCGCTGCTCACCCCGATGCTGCTGCTCGCCGCCGAGCTCGGGCTACTGCCGGCCGACGCCGCCGACGTCTCCCCGGTCGCCGACGCGCTGGACGCGGTCGCCGCGGAGTGCGGCCCGGCCCGGGAGTCGTTCGTCAACCCGGCCAAGACGCTGGCGCTGGAGCTGCTGGACGCGCTGCCGGTGATCGTCGCCGAGGGGCCGCTGGCCGGCGCCGCGGCGGGCCGGGTCGCCGACCAGCTGGCCACCCTCGCCGGGCTGCCCGCGACCACCTTCCGGCTGCCCGACCAGCGGGTCGCCGCGCGCACGGTGCTGGCCGGTCCGCTGGCGCCGGAGGGCGGGCAGGACGACTTCTTCCGAGACCGCCTCGAGGACGCCGGCCGGCGGCTGCGGCTGCTGCCCATCCGCGACGCGGGCGCCGGCGCGACGGAGGGGGCGCACGAGCGCGAGCCCCGGTCGGCCGGCGAGGCGATGGCGGAGGTGCTCCGGATCGCCGCGGAGCACAACGTGCCGGTGAGCCGGCTGGCCGACGACGGCGACGAGGCCGAGCGGCAGCCCCGGCTGGGCCGGGTGGCCCGGCAGCTGGCCGTCGCCGACTTCAGCGCCGTCTACCTGGCGCTCGCGCTGGACCACGAGCGGGCGCTGGGTTCGTGAGCGGCACCTCGGCGACGACCGCCTCGGGCGCGACTGCCCCGGCCGGGTGAGCCCCGGCGCTCCGGGTCTCCAGCGGGCGGGGGAGGCTGCCGACACCCGGGAAGTGACCTCTACACCGGTAGCCTCCGTCTCGATGTGGCAGCTGGACAGCCCGGTACGGCACTACCCGTGGGGGAGCCGGACGGTGATCCCCGAGCTGCTCGGCCTGCCCTCCCCGGCCGAGCAGCCCTTCGCCGAGCTCTGGATGGGCGCCCACCCCGACGCCCCCAGCCGGCTGGCCGACGGCACCGGCCTGGACGACGCGATCGGGGCCAACCCCGACGAGCTGCTGGGCACCCGGGTACGCGAGCGCTTCGGCCCCCGGCTGCCGTTCCTGATGAAGGTGCTGGCCGCGGACACCCCGCTGTCGCTGCAGGCGCACCCCACCACGGCGCAGGCCGAAGCGGGCTTCGCCGCCGAGGAGGCCGCCGGGGTCCCGCACGACGACCCCACGCGCACGTTCAAGGACCGGTTCCACAAGCCGGAGCTGCTGCTCGCCATCACCCCGGTCGAGGCGCTCTGCGGCTTCCGCCCGCTCGAGGAGTCGCTGCACTGCCTGGCCAAGCTGCAGCTGCCCGAGCTGAAGCCGACGATCGCCGCGCTGGCCCAGGGTGGGCTGCGCGCCGCGATCCCGCAGCTGCTGGCGCTGTCGGAGCTGCGCAAGACCTCGCTGGTCGCCGCGGTGGCCGAGCGGGCCGCCTCCTTCGTGGCCGCGCACGACCCGGAGTTCATCAACACCTACCGCTGGGCGGCCTCGCTGGCCGAGACCTACCCCGGTGACCCCGGCGTCGTCATCTCGCTGATGTGCAACCACCTCCGGCTGGCACCCGGGGAGGCCGTGTTCCTCCCCGCCGGCAACCTGCACGCCTACCTGTGCGGAGCCGGGGTCGAGGTGATGGCCAGCTCGGACAACGTGCTGCGCGGCGGGCTCACCAGCAAGCACGTCGACCTGGCGGCGCTGATCGAGGTGCTCGACTTCACCGACGGCAGGGTCCCGGTCATCCACCCGGTGCTCGGCCCCGGCGGCCTGCGCTACCCCGTCCCGGTCGACGACTTCGACCTCACCCGGTGCCAGGTCGACGTCGAGCCCGGCGTGCTGACCACGGCCGGCCCGCAGCTGCTGCTGTGCGCCGAGGGCACCGCCCGGCTGGCCTCGGCCGACGGCGAGCTCGTCCTGGCCCAGGGGCAGTCGGCGTTCGTGCCGGCGGGCGCCCCGGTCACCGCCGAGGGCCCCGCGGTGCTCTACCGGACCACCACCGCCCTCCGCTAGACCGGCGGTACCCTGGACGACGGCCACGAGCCCCGCCGAAGCCTCGGCATGCTCGCTCGCCCCGCACAGCCGGGGACCCACAGCGACCGACAGCGCCCGCCCCTCCCGGGCCGGGCCGGACACTGGAGCGACATGACCGCCAGCACTGGCAACCCCGTCCTGACCGACGGCGACTTCAAGGTCGCCGACCTCTCCCTGCACGGCTTCGGCCGCAAGGAGATCTCCCTCGCCGAGCACGAGATGCCGGGCCTGATGGCGCTGCGCGCCGAGTACGGCGACGAGCAGCCGCTGGCCGGCGCCCGGATCGCCGGCTCGCTGCACATGACCATCCAGACCGCGGTGCTCATCGAGACGCTGACGGCGCTCGGCGCCGACGTCCGCTGGGTCAGCTGCAACATCTTCTCCACCCAGGACCACGCCGCCGCGGCGATCGTCGTCGGCGACGGCACCGCCGAGCAGCCCACCGGCGTCCCGGTGTTCGCCTGGAAGGGCGAGACGCTGGAGGAGTACTGGTGGTGCACCCAGCGGTTGTTCGAGTTCCGCGACGAGAGCGGGGACGTCGTCGGCCCCAACATGCTGCTCGACGACGGCGGTGACGCCACCCTGCTGGTGCACCTGGGCACCCGGTTCGAGGCCGACGGCGTCGTCCCGGACACCACCGACGCCGACTCCGAGGAGTACGGGGTGATCCTGCAGGTGCTGCGGGACAGCCTCGCCGAGGACCCGCAGCGCTGGACCCGGATCGGCCAGGGCATCAAGGGCGTCACCGAGGAGACCACCACCGGCGTGCTGCGGCTGTACGAGCTCGCCCGGGAGAACCGGCTGCTCTTCCCGGCGATCAACGTCAACGACTCGGTCACCAAGAGCAAGTTCGACAACCTCTACGGCTGCCGGCACTCGCTGATCGACGGCCTGAACCGGGCCACCGACGTGATGATCGGCGGCAAGGTCGCCGTCGTCTGCGGGTACGGCGACGTCGGCAAGGGCTGCGCGGAGTCGCTGCGCGGCCAGGGCGCCCGGGTCATCGTCACCGAGATCGACCCGATCAACGCCCTGCAGGCGGCGATGCACGGCTACGAGGTGACCACGCTGGACGAGGTGATCGGCAAGGCCGACATCATCATCACCACGACCGGCAACAAGGACATCATCTCCGCCGAGCAGCTGGCCTCGACCAAGCACCAGGCGATCATCGGCAACATCGGCCACTTCGACAACGAGATCGACATGGCCGGCCTGGCCCGCACGCCCGGCGTGGTGCGCACGACCATCAAGCCGCAGGTCGACGAGTGGCGGTTCGCCGACGGCCACACGATCATCGTGCTCTCCGAGGGGCGCCTGCTGAACCTGGGCAACGCCACCGGGCACCCGAGCTTCGTGATGAGCGCGTCGTTCTCCAACCAGACGCTGGCGCAGATCGAGCTGTGGGGCAACCGCGCCGCCTACGAGGGCAAGACCCCCGGCGTCACCGTGCTGCCCAAGAAGCTCGACGAGCACGTCGCCCGACTGCACCTGGACGCCCTCGGGGTGAAGCTGACCACGCTGACCAAGGTGCAGGCCGACTACCTCGGCGTGCCGGTCGAGGGCCCGTACAAGAGCGACCACTACCGCTACTGAAGAAGGACCTGGCCGCCCCCCGCGACACGCTCCGCGCGCCGCGGGTCCCTGCGGCCAGGCCGTTCCAGCACGTCACCAGCTCGCGGCGGGACCCTGCGAGGGGGCCGTTCCAGGCCCTCACCAAGGCCGTTCCATCCGCTCACCTCCGCCCCTCACCCCGTTAGGGGTGAGGGGCGGGTGGCTTTTCCCGGCGGGTGGGAACGATTGCCGCGCTCCGTCACGCACAATGGCGCCGTGCCCCCTTCCGCACCCATGCCAGGAGCCAGTCGCGGCCGCGTGCTGGTCGTCGACGACGACGCCGCCCTCGCCGAGATGCTCGGGATCGTGCTGCGGCGCGAGGGCTACGAACCAGCCTTCGTGTCCGACGGCGCCCGCGCGGTCGCCGCGTTCCAGCAGGTCCGGCCCGACCTGGTGCTGCTGGACCTGATGCTGCCCGGCCGCAACGGCCTGCAGATCTGCCAGGACATCCGCAGCGAGTCCACCGTGCCGGTGATCATGCTGACCGCCAAGGGCGACACGATCGACGTCGTCCAGGGCCTGGAGGCCGGCGCCGACGACTACGTCACCAAGCCGTTCAAGCCGGTGGAGCTGGTCGCCCGGGTGCGGGCGCAGCTGCGCCGCGGGGAGAACGTGCAGGCGGAGAGCCTGTCCATCGGGGACGTGCTGATCGACGTCCCGGCGCACCAGGTCACCCGGGACGGCGTCCCGATCGCGCTGACCCCGCTGGAGTTCGACCTGCTGGTGGCGCTGGCCCGCAAGCCGCGCCAGGTGTTCACCCGCGAGCTGCTGCTGGAGCAGGTGTGGGGCTACCGGCACGCCGCGGACACCCGGCTGGTCAACGTGCACGTGCAGCGGCTGCGGGCCAAGGTCGAGCGCGACCCGGAGAAGCCGGAGGTCGTGCTGACCGTCCGCGGTGTCGGGTACAAGGCCGGCCCCCCGTGATGCTGCGCCGACGCACCGGAAGTGGACCATCGGTCTGGTGAGCACCGTCCGACCCGCGCCGCCGGCCCCGTCCGTCCCGCCGGCGACCGGACCCGACCCGGAGCCGGCACCGGCCGCGCGTCCCGGCGGCGCGCCGGGCACCGTGCAACGGCTGCGGCGCGGCCTGGCCCGCCGGGCCCGGCGGTTCCGCCGCAGGGCGCTGGTCAGCAGCTGGCGGCTGGCCCGCAGGGTGCTGCACGCCTGGCGGTCCTCGCTGCAGCTGCGGGTCGCCTCGATCACCGTGCTCATCGCCGGCGCCGTGGTGGTCGTCGTCAGCCTCGTGCTGTTCCGCCAGATCACCGACCAGCTGCTGGGCGTCAAGGAGCAGGCGGCGATCGACCAGACGCTCAACGGCATCCCGTTCGCGCAGTCCGAGGTGAGCGGGATCGCCACCGGCGACTCCGCGAGCGTGCGGTCCGCGCTGGCCCGCACGGTCGCCGGCCTGCAGCAGCGCGGTGGCGCCGCCGGTGACTTCGACGTGGTGATGGTCTACCGCTCCGGGGAGCTCGAGCGACCACCGGCATTCAGCCGGCGCGACGTCTACCCGGCGCTGCCCAGCGACCTGCGCGCGGAGGTCGCCGCCGGGTCGCAGGCCTACCGCTACGCGCCGGTGCCCGACGACGAGGGCAACCCGGTGCCGACCCTGCTCGTCGGCGCGCCGGTGCCCACCGACGCCGAGGCGGGGGAACGGGTCGAGCTGTACTTCGCCTTCCCGCTGGACCAGGAGCAGGAGAGCCTGGAGCTGAT
The DNA here is from genome assembly GCF_054051115.1 of Modestobacter sp. SYSU DS0904. Classification (NCBI taxonomy): domain Bacteria; kingdom Bacillati; phylum Actinomycetota; class Actinomycetes; order Geodermatophilales; family Geodermatophilaceae; genus Modestobacter; species Modestobacter sp. SYSU DS0904. The sequence goes on from NZ_JBJHAQ010000017.1 coordinate 17,132, forward strand.
CCGTAGCACCGTGGTGATCAGCGGGACCGCGCTGGTGCTGTTCGTGGTGGGCATCGGGGTGCTGGTCACCCGGCTGGTCGTGGACCCGGTGCGGCGCGCCGCCGGCAGCGCCCAGCGGCTCGCCGAGGGGCACCTGGAGGAGCGCCTGGCCGTCCGCGGTGAGGACGAACTCGCCCGGCTGGCCACCAGCTTCAACGCGATGGCCGACAGCCTGCAGCGCCAGATCACCCAGCTGGAGGGGCTCTCCCAGCTGCAGCAGCGGTTCACCTCCGACGTCTCGCACGAACTGCGCACCCCGCTGACCACGGTGCAGATGGCGGCCGCCGTGCTGCACGACGCCCGCGGGGAGTTCGACCCGGCGGTGGCCCGCTCCGCGGAGCTGCTGCAGGCCGAGCTGAACCGGTTCGAGGTGCTGCTGTCGGACCTGCTGGAGATCAGCCGGTACGACGCCGGGGCCGCGGTGCTGGAGGCGGAGGCGCAGGACCTGCGGCGGCTGGTCGAGCAGACCGTCGAGGGGATGACCGCGCTGGCCGAGCTGCACGGTTGCGAGCTGCGGGTCGACGTCCCGGCGAAGCCGGTGGTCGCCGAGGTCGACGGCCGCCGGATCGAGCGGGTGCTGCGCAACCTGGTCGGCAACGCGATCGAGCACGGCACCGGGCGTCCGGTGGAGGTGACCCTGGCCGCCTCCGGCAGCGCCGCGGCGATCACCGTCCGGGACCACGGCGTCGGGTTGAGCAATGCCGACGCCCAGCACGTCTTCGACCGCTTCTGGCGGGCCGACCCCTCGCGGGTGCGGACCGTGGGCGGCAGCGGGCTGGGCCTGTCGATCAGCCTCGAGGACGCCCGCCTGCACGGTGGCTGGCTGCAGGTGTGGGGCCAGCCGGGGCAGGGCGCCCAGTTCCGGCTCACCGTGCCGCTGACCGCGGGGGCGGCGCTGACCAGCAGCCCGCTGCCGCTGCGCCCGGCCGCGCTGCGCCGGACGGAGGGGGATGCCCGGTGAACGCACCACCGCGGTCCGCCGCGCTGCTGGGCCTCCTCGTGGTCCTCCTCCTCGCCGGCTGCAACACCGTGCCGAGCAGCTCGCCCACCGTGCAGATCACCCAGGTGGCCCAGCCGCCCCCCGGTGACGTCGGGGTGGAGCCCTTCGGTCCGGTGGCCGGGGCGACCCCGGAGGAGGTCGTCCGGGGCTTCATCGAGGCCAGCGCCAGCCCGACCCGCAACCACCCGGTGGCCCGCCAGTACCTGGCCGCCGGGGCAGCGGAGTCCTGGTCCGACGCCGATGGCGTCACGATCATCAGCCGCGACTACGCCGCGGTACGCACCCAGCCGGGCACCGTGGAGGTGACCGCCGCCCAGGTGGGCACCGTCGACCGGCGCGGGGTCTTCACCGTGGCCGGCGACGAGCCGTACAACCGCTCCTTCACCCTCGTGGAGGAGGACGGGGAGTGGCGGATCACCGACCCGCCGGGTGGCCTGGTCATGCTGCAGCCGGACTTCGAGCGCACCTACGACCAGCTCGACGCCTTCTTCCTGGACCCCACCCTGAGCCGGGTCGTGCCCGACCCCCGCTACCTCGTCTCCGGCGACGCCCAGCTCAACCAGCTGGTGGAGCGGCTGCTCGCCGGGCCCGCGCCGACGATCGCCGCCGGCGTGGAGAACCCGCTGGCGGGGGCCACGCTGCGCAGCGCCGTCGAGGTGTCCGGCCAGACGGCGACGGTGGACCTCACCTGGCCGGAGCGGGTCCCCGACACGACGGTGGAGGCCGCGGCGGGTCAGCTGGTCTGGACCCTGGTGCGCGCCGGGCTCGGCGCGGTCGAGGTGCTCCGGGACGGCCAGCCGCTGGGCATCGACGGCCTGCCCACCGCCCAGACCGCCGAGGACTGGGTGCGGCTGGACCCCGACTACGCACCGGCCGAAGCCGTCGGGCACTACCTCGCCGACGGCGCGCTCCGCCGGGCCAACGACGGGGAGCCGGCGCCGGGCCCGGCGGGCACCGGCGTCTACGGGCTGCAGTCCGCGGCGATCACCACCGACCGGGACGGTGCGCTCGGCCTGACCGCGGGGGTCTCGACGACGGTGTCCCCGACGGGCGCGCCGGCCACGCTGTACGCCGGGCCCTACGGCGGGGAGCTGGCACCGGTGCTCGGTGGCCCGGGGTTCACCCCACCGACGACCGCGGGACCGCGGGCGGAGGTGTGGACGGTCCGCGACGGCACCGAGGTGGTCCGCCTCGCGGCCGGGGGCGCGCCGCAGACGGTGAGCGCGACCACGCTGGCCGGCCTGGGACGGGCGACGGCGTTCCAGCTCTCGCCGGACGGGGTCCGCGCGGCCGTGGTCATCGAGGGGCCCGACGGTGGCCGGCTGCACGTCGGCACCGTGGTCCGCGACGAGGAGGCGGTGAGCGTCCGCGACCTGCGGTCGATCACCCCCTCGCTGCGCGGGGTCACCGACGTGGCCTGGCGGACCGCGGGCGGGCTCGTCCTGCTCGCCGCCGACGCGGGGGAGGAGCGCGCCGTGCCCTGGTCGGTCGACGTCGACGGCTGGGGGCTGACCCAGCTGGCCACCGCCGGCCTGCCCGGTGACCGGACCGGCCTGGCCGCCGCCCCGGGCCGCCCGCTGCTGGTCAGCGCCGACGGCACGATCTGGCAGCTGGTCAGCGGCACCTGGGTGACGCCGATCCGCAGCGAGGGCCCGGTGGCCGGCGCCGCGCCGTTCTACCCGCTCTGAGCAGCCGGTGACGGCCGCCGTCCCCAGCGCGGGTGGCCGTCCCCAGGTCGCCGTGCGGTGCGGCGGTCGCCGCGGGCGGCGGGCAGCCTGACCCCCGTGGGTACGACGCCGGCCGGCCCCGGCCCCGGCGGCCCACGGGCGGGCCGGTGGGCGGATGCGGCCCGGGCGCTGGCCGACCTGGTGCTGCCCCGCGCCTGCGCCGGGTGCGCGGTGCCCGGCCCGGTGCTGTGCCCGCGCTGCTCGGCGCTGCTGGCCCGTCCCCATCTGGCCCAGCCGCGGCGGCACCCGCCGGGGTTCCCGCCCACCGTCGCCGCCGGCGCCTACGCCGGCCCGGTGCGCCCGGCGGTGGTGGCGTTCAAGGAGCACGGCCGGGCGGAGCTGGCCGGTCCGCTGGGCAGCGCGCTGGGGCTGGCGGTCGCCGCGGTGCTGACCGGCCTGGCGCAGCCGCCCGCTCCCGGCACGCCGGTGGTGCTGGTGCCGGTGCCCAGCTCCGCCGCGGCGGTCCGGGCCCGCGGCCGGGACCACGTCCGCGAGCTGGCCGACCGGGCGGTGGCCGAGCTGCGCGCCGCGGGGGTGCCGGCGGCGGCGGTCCCGCTGCTGCGACGGCCACGGGGGACCGCGGACAGCGCGGGCCTCGGCGCACGGGAGCGGCAGGCCAACCTCGCCGGCCGGTTCGCGCTGCGGCGTCGCCCGGCGCCGTCCGGCGTCCTGGTCGTGGTCGACGACGTGGTGACCAGCGGGGCCACCCTGACCGAGGCGGCCCGGGCGCTGCGGGCCGGCTCCGGGCACGCCCCGCCGGCCCGCGCGCCGGTGCTCGCCGCGGTGGTCGCCGCGACTCCCCGGCGTACTTCGGGCCAGGCCACGGCGCCCCCACCAGGGGCCTTCACGGTGCGTTCCTGACGGCCGGTCCCCGTGGGGGTGTCCCCGGTGTCGGGAACGGCGTGGGGCAACTAGCGTGGGTGCGATCACACCCGCTCACCGGGAGGTCCCATGGAGATCGTGGTCCGTGGCAGGAACGTCGAGGTGCCCGAGCACTTCCGCACGCACGTCGAGGACAAGGTCGGTCAGCTCGAGCGGTTCGACGGCAAGTTGATCCGGATCGACGTCGAGCTGCTGCACGAGAAGAACCCGCGTCAGTCGGCCATCGCCCAGCGCGTGGAGATCACGCTGCGCGGCAAGGGCCCCGTGGCCCGCGCCGAGGCGTCCGCCCACGACTTCTACGCCGCGCTCGAACTCGCGGTGGAGAAGGTGGAGAACCGGCTGCGGCGGGCCAACGACCGCCGCCGCGTGCACCACGGCCGCCGGACGCCGGCGAGCGTCCGGCTCGACGGCGCCTCCGACGCGCCGGTGGAGACGATGCTGACCGGCAACGCCGCCGACCTCGGCGGGGGCGTGCCCGACCTCGAGCCGAACGCCGCGCCGCTGGTCACCGATCTCGACGAGCACCTGCCCGGCCGGATCGTGCGCGAGAAGATGCACCCGGCCACGCCGATGCACGTCGACCAGGCCCTCTACGAGATGGAACTCGTGGGTCACGACTTCTTCCTGTTCCTGTGCGCCGACACCGGGCAGCCGTCGGTGGTCTACCGCCGGCACGCCTTCGACTACGGCCTGATCCGGCTGGGCGGCGAGCCGGCGGGCGACGGGACCGCCGAAGCCGACGCGGCGAGCGGCGGGGACACCGTGGGCACGACGGAGCGGCAGCCCGCCACCGTCTGAGGAAGGACCTCCCTGCCCCCCACCACTCGCAAGCTCGCGGCGGGCCCCTGCAGGGAGGCCGACGGCGGGCCGTCTCCCTATCGGGAGGCTGCCCGCCGTCCTCAGTCGCCGGGCAGCCGGGAGAACAGCGCGGCGTCGCCCACGCCGCCGTCCGGGTAGTGCAGGTAGGAGCGCAGCACGCCCTCCTGGGTGAAGCCGGCCCGGCGGGCCACCGACTGCGAGCCGGTGTTGCGGACGTCGGCGACCAGGTACACCCGCGGCGCACCGAGCCCGATGGCCCACTCGGCCATCGCATGCGCGGCCTCGGCCGCGTAGCCGTGCCCGCGGGCGTCGGGGGCGATCCAGTAGCCGACCTCCGGGCCCAGCGGGTGCTGGTTGATCCGGTGCACGCCGGTCGACCCGACGAACCGCCCCGCCGCCTCGATGGCGACGGTCAGCCCGGTGCCGGCCGACCGCTCGCCCGGCGCCTCCCGGGTGACCCAGTCGACGGCGTCGTCCCGGCTGTACCGGGGCCCCACGGCGGGGATCCAGCGCCCGACCTCCGGGTCCTGGCAGGCGGTGAACACGGCGTCGACATCGTCGGGCCGGTAGGGCCGCAGCACCAGCCGTTCGGTGCGTACCACCTCGGTGGTGAGGTCGATGCCGGAGATGTCCATGCTCAGCCCTCCTCGCCGGTCGGCGGGAAGCGGTTGGCGTTGCCCAGCACCCGGTCCACCGCGATCTCCAGCACCACCCGGGCCGGGTTGGGGCGCGGCTGCCGGTAGCGGCGGGCGTAGCGGGCCTCGGCGTCGGTGATCGACGCGGCGTCCTCCCGCAGCACCGCCGTCCCCTCCAGCGTCGCCCAGCGCCGGCCGTCGACGGTGCAGACGGCCACCCGGGTCTGCCCGGCCCGCACGTGCCCGGCCTTGACCGACGTGCCCGAGGTGATCACCCGCGCGGTGCCGGTGGCCGGGTCGAAGGTGACCCCGACCGGGACGACGTGCGGGGTGCCGTCGGCCCGCATCGTGGTGAGGGTCGCGAGGTGGCGTTCGGTCAGCAACGCGATCAGACCCGGGCCGTAGGCGTCATCCACGCCTGGAGAGGGTACGGACGGGGCAGGCGTGACCAGAGCGGTCCAGCGGGCAGCAGGTTCCCAGCCGGGCCGCCTACGCTGGGGTCGTGGTGTTCTCCAAGATCCTCCGTGCCGGTGAGGGCAAGATCCTCCGACGTCTGTCGAAGATCGCGGATGCGGTCGAGGCGCTCGAGGTCGACGTCGTCGACCTCACCGACGCCGAGCTGCGGGCCAAGACCGACGAGTTCAAGGAGCGCTACGGCGACGGGGAGACCCTCGACCAGCTGCTGCCCGAGGCGTTCGCGGTGGTCCGCGAGGCGAGCAAGCGGACGGTCGGCCAGCGGCACTACCGAGTCCAGCTGATGGGCGGCGCCGCGCTGCACCTGGGCAACATCGCCGAGATGAAGACCGGTGAGGGCAAGACCCTCACCGGCGTGCTGGCGGCCTACCTCAACGCGCTGAGCGGCGACGGCGTGCACGTCGTCACCACCAACGACTACCTGGCCTCCCGCGACGCGGAGTGGACCGGCCGGATCCAGCGCTTCCTCGGCCTGAGCGTCGGCACGATCGTCTCCGGGCAGAAGCCCGACGTCCGCCGGCAGCAGTACCTGGCCGACATCACCCACGGCACGAACAACGAGTTCGGCTTCGACTACCTGCGCGACAACATGGCCTGGTCCAAGGCCGACCTGGTGCAGCGGGGGCACTCCTTCGCCATCGTCGACGAGGTCGACTCGATCCTCATCGACGAGGCCCGCACCCCGCTGATCATCAGCGGCCCGGCCGAGACCAGCGCCAAGTGGTACGGCGAGTTCGCCCGCATCGCCCCGCTGATGAAGCGCGACCGGCACTACGAGGTCGAGGAGAGCAAGCGAACGATCGCCATCACCGAGGAGGGCGTGGAGTTGGTCGAGGACCAGCTCGGCATCGACAACCTCTACGAGGCGGCCAACACCCCGCTGATCAGCTACCTGAACAACGCCCTCAAGGCCAAGGAGCTGTTCAAGAAGGACCAGCAGTACATCGTCAGCAACGGCGAGGTGCTCATCGTCGACGAGTTCACCGGCCGCGTGCTGGCCGGCCGCCGCTACAACGAGGGCATGCACCAGGCCATCGAGGCCAAGGAGCGGGTGCAGATCAAGGACGAGAACCAGACCCTCGCCACGATCACCCTGCAGAACTACTTCCGGCTCTACGACAAGCTCTCCGGGATGACCGGCACGGCGCAGACCGAGGCCGCCGAGCTGCACCAGACCTACGGCCTGGGCGTGGTGCCGATCCCGACGAACCGGCCGATGATCCGGGCCGACGAGTCCGACCTGATCTACAAGACCGAGAAGGCCAAGTTCGAGGCGGTCGTCGACGACATCGCCGAACGGAACGAGGCGGGCCAGCCGGTGCTCGTCGGTACCGCCAGCGTGGAGAAGTCCGAGGTCCTGGACAAGCTGCTGACCCGCCGGGGCATCCCGCACAACGTGCTCAACGCCCGCCACCACGCGCAGGAGGCGTCGATCATCGCCCGGGCCGGCCGGCTGTCCGCGGTCACCGTGGCCACCAACATGGCCGGCCGCGGCACCGACATCCAGCTCGGTGGCAACGCCGACGTGATCGCCGACGAGGCGCTGCGGGCCAAGGGGCTCACCCCGGCGGAGACCCCGGAGGAGTACGAGGCGGCGTGGGACGACGCGCTCGCCGCGGCCAAGGCCCAGGTCAAGGTCGAGCACGACCAGGTCACCGAGGCCGGGGGCCTCTACGTGCTGGGCACCGAGCGGCACGAGAGCCGCCGCATCGACAACCAGCTGCGCGGGCGCTCCGGCCGTCAGGGCGACCCGGGCGAGTCCCGGTTCTACCTGTCGCTCGGCGATGACCTGATGCGCCGGTTCAACGGGCCGATGCTCGAGAACATGATGAACACGCTGCGCGTCCCCGACGACCAGCCGATCGAGCACAAGATGGTCAGCCGGGCCATCCGCTCGGCGCAGACGCAGCTGGAGCAGCAGAACTACGAGGTCCGCAAGGACGTCCTGAAGTACGACGAGGTGCTCAACCGCCAGCGCACCGTCATCTACGCCGAGCGCCGCAAGGTGCTCGACGGTGAGGACCTGCACGTGCAGGTGCGCGGCATGGTCGACGACGTCGTCGCCGCCTACGTGGACGGCGCCACCGAGGCCGGGTACGCCGAGGACTGGGACCTCGAGCAGCTGTGGTCCGGCCTGAAGGCGCTCTACCCGGTGGGCCTGGACCGGCAGGAGCTGCTGGACCGGGTGGCCGACGGCGAGCAGGCCGCGCTCACCGCCGACGTGCTCAAGTCCGAGCTGCTCGCCGACGTGCACCGCGCCTACGAGGAGCGGGAGGCCGGGCTCGGCGCGGAGGTCATGCGCGAGCTGGAGCGGCGGGTGCTGCTCTCGGTGCTGGACCGCAAGTGGCGCGAGCACCTCTACGAGATGGACTACCTGCGGGCCGGCATCCACCTGCGCGCGATGGCCAACCGCGACCCGGTCGTGGAGTACCAGCGCGAGGGCTACGACATGTTCAACGCGATGCTCGACGGGATCAAGGAGGAGTCCGTCGGCTTCCTGTTCCACCTCGAGGTCAAGACCAAGGACCAGCAGGAGGCGGAGGCCCGGGCCAAGCAGGCGCAGTCCGAGGCCGAGGCGCTGGCTCGCGCCCAGGCCGGGACCCAGCGGGTGCTGGCCCGGCAGGCCGCCGCTGCGGCGGCGCAGGCCGCCACCGCGACGGCCGCGCAGGCCCCGGCGTCCACCGACGGGGACGGCGCCGCGCCGGCCACCGCCCCTCCCGCGCCCAGCACGGACGGGAACGGTGCCGCTCCGGCCGCGGCTCCGGCTCCGGCTCCGGCCGCGCGTCCGGCCGCGGACGCCGACGGCGCGGGCGACGGTGGGGGGACGACGAGCTCCGCCCGGCGCACCCGGAAGCCCGCGCCCGCCACCGCGTCGGCGCCCGCTGCCGCGTCTGCGCCCGCTGAGGCCACGGCGCCGGCTGCCCCAGCCGCGGCGGCGGTGCCCGGCGCCCCCGACGGCGGGCCGGAGCTGTCGGTGAAGGGGCTGGAGGCGCCGAAGCAGGAGCAGCTGACCTACAGCGCGCCGAGCCTGGACCAGTCCGCCAAGGACGCCGGCCGGCCGAAGGCGGCGAAGTCCGCGACGGTCACCGGTACCAAGGAGACCCCGCGGAACGCGCCCTGCCCCTGCGGCTCGGGCAAGAAGTTCAAGCAGTGCCACGGAGTGGCCGGCAACAGCTGAGAAAGGGCCCCTCCGCAGGTCCCACGCCTCGCAGGCTCGGCGCGGGACCTGCGGAGGGGCCGGACTCAGCCGATCTGCAGTGCGGTGCACCGCCAGCGCCCGTCGATCCCCTCCAGGCGCGCGGCGACCGCGTGCGCCCGCCCGCCCCGGCGGGCCACCGCGCTGATCTCGGCGACGCCGTCCACCGGCTCGCAGACCCGCACCCCACCCACCACCAGCGGCGCCGTGCCCTCGGCGCACCAGCGAGGGCGGCGCCGCTCGCCGAGCGCGGTGTAGAGCGCAGGGGTCACCAGCGGCTGCAGCTGCGCCATCGGCCGGCGGCCGGCGAACGCCTCCAGGGTGAGGATGACCAGCCGGCGGCCGGCCGACATGGCATCGGGCAGCTCCGCCCGCCCGGACCAGCGGGGACCGAACTCCGCCTCCACCGGCGCGAGCAGGGGCTGGACCCGGTCCAGCCGCGGGCGGGGGCCGGGTGGCGGCGCCGGCCGGCGGTGCCGCTGGCCGGGCACCAGCACCCGCACGGGGTGCGCCGCCGGTTCCAGCGCCGGCCCCGGGGTGCGCACCACCGTCAGGTGCAGGCGTGGGCGGGTGGTCGGTCCGGCCGGGCCGGGGACCGTCGGGGTCAGCTGGTGCTGCGGTGCGCTCATCGGAGCTCCTCGGAGGACGGGGGCGGCGCCTGCAGCACCTGACCGGGCAGCAGGAGGTCGGGGTCGGGGCCGATCACGTCGGCGTTCGCCTGCCACCAGTCGGCGACCGCGGCGGCGGTGGCGGCGTCGGTGACCGGGGTGCCGGGGGAGGACCGGGCCAGCCAGGCGGCCGCGATGTCCCACAGGCAGTCACCGCGCAGCACCACGTGCTGCGCGGACCGGGTGTCGGGCGGCGCGCTGTCGGCTGGCCCGGTGTCGGCCGGCCCGGTGTCGGCCGGTGCGGTGTCGGCCGGTGCGGTGTCGGCTGGCGCGGTGCCGGGGGCGCCGGGCCGGTCCACCGACCACGGCCAGTCGGCATCGGGCGCCGTCGGCCAGTCCACCGACACCGGGAACCCGATGTCGGTGGCGTCGGCCACGGTCGCGACGACGGTCGGTGCGGGCCACGCCACCGCCGGCGCGGCGGTGACCAGGCCCAGCCCGACGGCGAGCGCGGCCGCCCGCCGGGCACCGGCGGGCAGCAGCAGGTGGAGCAGCCGGCCCGCGGCCCGACCCGCTGCGCCCGGCGCGGTGGACAGCGCGGTGAGCAGCAGCCCGACGGCGCCCCATGCCCAGCAGGCCCAGGCCGCCGCGGTCACCCCCACGACCACCAGCGCGTCCGGGCCCGCGCCGTCGACCAGCCCCTGCGGATCGGCCAGCGCCGCCCGCACCGCGGCCGGATCGGCACCCAGCGCCGCCAGCGCCCAGGCGACAGCGGCCATCACCGCCGCCGTCGTCAGCCATCGCCGAGTGGACATCACACCTCCTGGATGACCACCAAACAGCACCAACGCAAGCAAATGCAACCAAATGCAAGCATCTGTGGACGAGTTACGCTCCGGCCATGCGCTGGGAGCAGCTGTTCGCCGACCTCGAGGCGCAGGCCGCCGACCAGGAGGCGGCGGAGCTCGACGCCGAGTCGGCCTCGCGGTCGCGCGCCGAGCTCGGGCGGGTGCACCTGGCCGATCGGCTGCGTGGCGCGGTCGGCGCCGAGGTGGTGCTGACCTGCGCCGGGGTGGGTGAGCTCGCCGGCCGGCTGGTCGAGGTGGGTGTCGACTGGCTGCTGCTGACCGACGTCCAGCAGCGTGAGCTGCTGGTCGCCACCCGCGCGGTCCGGGCCGTCGGCGGGCTGACCACCCTGACCGTCGACGGTGCTACCGACGGGACGCAGTCGCGGCTGGACCTCCGCCGGGCGCTGCGTGGCCTGGCCCGGGACCGGGCGACGGTCCAGTGCCTGCTGGACGACGGCAGCGTCTTCGCCGGCACGGTCGACCGGGTGGGCGCCGACCACCTGGAGCTGGCCGAGCACGCGGTGGACCGCCCGCGCCGACGGGGTGCGGTCAGTGGCGTGCGGGCGATCGTGCTGGCGGCGGTGGTCGCCGTCCGGACCCTGCCGCCGGCGGTGGTCTGAGCCGGGAGCTCAGCCGGTCAGGAGGGGGAGTCGACCTGGGTGTCGGCGGTCGTCTCGGCGTCGGCGGCCTCCGGCTCGACCGCACGCGCCTCGGCGTACTTCTGCTGGATGAAGCGCTCCAGCTCGTCCTTCTCCACCCGCCACTGCCCGCGGCCACCGATCTGGATGGCGCCCAGCTCCTTGCGGCGGACCAGCGCGTAGGCCTGGGACCAGGAGACGTTGAGGATCTCCGCGACGTCGTCGAGGGTCCAGAACCGCTGGGTGGCCATGAGGTGGGTCGCTCTCCCGTCGAAGGTGGTCGCCAGTCTGTCAGTCGGGTGATCCGGGGCCCCATCGTCCACCCGAAGGTGTGGACAACGGCTGCGCGGTCCCCGGTTCCTCGGTCATGATCTGCCTCCGCCGCACCGTGCGGTACCGCTCCGGACGCCGTCCGGTGGGCGGTGACCGGGGAGGACGACCCAGCCATGAGCGCGCCGACCACCTCCGCGGCCCCGGTCGTCGAGTCGGCGCCGGCCGGCCCGGTCGCCCGGCGCGTCCGCCCGCCGCGCTGGCTCGACCTGCGCCTCGTCCTGGGGATCCTGCTGGTGCTCGGGTCGGTGCTGGTCGGGGCCCGGGTGGTCACCGCCGCCGACGCGACCGTGCCCGTGTGGTCGGCCGGCGCCGACCTCGCGGCCGGCACGGCGCTGACCGCCGAGGACCTGGTGCCGGTGTCGGTGCGGCTGGACGACGTCGCCGGCTCCTACCTGTCCGCGAGCACCCGCCCCGAGGGCCGGGTCCTCGCGCGGGCGGTCCGCGCCGGTGAGCTGGTGCCCAGGTCGGCGCTGGCGGAGGTCACCGGGCAGGTGCAGCTCGCGCTGCCGGTCCAGGCCGGGTACGTGCCGCCGGGGCTGTCCCGCGGTCAGCTGGTCGACGTCTACGCCGTGGCCGACCCCGCCGTGGGCGCGTCCCTGGAGACCGGTGGTGACGTGGACCTGGTGGTCGGTGCGGCACCGGTCCAGGCGGTGACCGGCCGGTCCGACGGCGTGCTGTCGGCGTCCACCAGCACCCTGCAGGTGGTGGTGACCGTCCCGGCCGACGAGGCCCCGGAGGTGCTGGCCGCGATCGGTGGCCGCGGTCTGGTCGTGGTCGTCCGCGACTCGGTCGACGCCACCGCCGAGGCGGGGTCGACCGGCTGATGTCGCTGCAGGTCTTCACCGCGGTCACCGGGGCGGCCTGGGAGTCCGAGCTGGTCGGTGCCCTGGACCGGGAGGACCACGGCGTCACCGTCGTCCGCCGGTGCGTCGACGTCGCCGACCTGCTCGCCGCGGCCAGCACCGGCACCGGCCAGGCCGCGCTGCTCTCGGCCGAGCTGCGCCGGCTGGACGGCGCGGCCGTGACCCGGCTGGTCGCCGCCGGGGTGGCGGTCGTGGGGCTGGTCGAGCCCGGGGATGCACGCGCCGGTGACCGGCTGCGCCAGCTGGGGGTCGAGCGGGTGCTCCCGGCCGACGCCCCGCCGGAGGAGATCGCCCGCGCGCTGCGTGCCGCGGTCGCCGGGGGAGCGCCGGCCGGCCGGGACGTGGCCGATCCGCGTGCGGCGCTCCGCCCGGTGGGTCCGGAGCAGCAGGAGCCGCCCCGCCCGGGCGGCCGCGGCCGGGTGGTCGCCGTCTGGGGCCCGACGGGCGCGCCGGGGCGGACCACGGTCGCGGTCGGCCTGGCCGACGAGGCCGCCCGGCTGGACGTGACGACCCTGCTGGTGGACGCCGACGTGTACGGCGGCGTGGTGGCACAGGTGCTCGGCCTGCTCGACGAGTCGCCGGGGGTGGCCGCCGCGGCCCGGCAGGCCGGCGCGGGCACCCTCGACGGACCCGCCCTCTCCCGGCTGGCGGGGTCGGTGGGACCGCGGCTGCGGGTGCTCACCGGGCTGGCGCGCGCCGACCGCTGGCCGGAGGTGCGCCCCCAGGCGCTCGCCGTGGTGCTGGCGGAAGCCCGGCGGCTGGCGACGCTCACCGTGGTCGACTGCGCCTTCTGCCTGGAGGAGGACGAGGAGCTGTCCTTCGACACGGCGGCGCCGCGACGCAACGGCGCGACCCTGGCCGTGCTCGAGGCGGCCGACGAGGTGCTCTGCGTGAGCGGCGCCGACCCGGTGGCCCTGCAGCGGACGATCCGGGCCCTCGGCGAGCTGCGTGAGGTGCTGCCCGAGGTCCGCCCCCGGGTGGTCGTCAACCAGCTCCGCCGCGGTCCGGTGGCCGGTGACCCGCGGCGGGAGATCGCCGCGGCGCTGACCCGCTTCACGGGCGCGGAGGTGGACTGCTTCCTGCCCGCGGACCGGCGGTCGACCGATGCCGCCCTCGCCGCGGGCCGGACGCTGGCCGAGGTCGCCCCCGGGTCCCCGCTGCGGGTGGCGCTGCGCGAGCTCGCCGTCGGCCTTAGTGGCGCGCCGGTGCCCGCCGGCCGCCGGCGCGCCCGCGGCTGAGCCGCCGGCCGGACGTGACCGGTTCCGGGGCCACCCCGGCCGGGGGCGGGGCCTCCGCGTAGGTTGGGGCGACCGTCAGTGGGGGAGGTCACGCCGTGGTCCAACGGCTCACCGCGCTGGACGCGTCGTTCCTCTACCTGGAGGAGCCGGCGACGCCCATGCACGTGGGTGGGGTGCTCGTGCTCGAGTGCCCCGACGGCGGGCTCGACCACGAGGCGCTCATCGAGCTGGTCCGGGCCCGTCTCCCGCTCGTGCCCCGCTACCGGCAGAAGGTGCTGGAGGTCCCCGGGCACCTGGCGAACCCGGCCTGGGTGGACGACCCGGACTTCGACATCAGCTACCACGTGCGGCGCTCGGCGCTGCCCCGGCCGGGCACCGAGGAGCAGTTGCTGGACCTCGTCGCCCGGCTGACCGCCCGACCGCTGGACCGCACCCGCCCGCTGTGGGAGATGTACCTGGTCGAGGGGCTGGCGGGCGACCGCACGGCGGTGGTGACCAAGACCCACCCGGCGCTGGTCGACGGTCTGGGGGCCATCGACATCGGTCAGGTGATCCTGGACCCCAGCCAGCACGCCGACGCCGGCACGGTGGCGGTGCCCGACGACTGGCGGCCACAGCGGCCCCCGGGGTCGGCCGCGCTGGTCTGGGAAGCGGTCGAGGACTACCTGCAGCGACCCTCTGCCGTGCTGGACACGGCCCGGACCGCGGTCGGTGACGTGCGCGCCACCGCCGCCCGGTGGGCCGGGGTGGCCACCGGGCTGCTCGCCGCCGCCGCCCGGACCGCGGTGTCGCCGGCGCCGGCGAGCCCGCTGAACGCACCGATCGGCCGGCAGCGGCGGTTCGCCGTCGCCCGGGTGTCGCTGGCGGAGTTGCGGGAGGTGCGCCGGTCCCTCGGGGGCACCGTCAACGACGTGCTGCTCAGTACGGTCACCGGCGCGCTGCGGGAGTGGCTGCTGTCCCGCGGGGAGCCGGTGGTGGGCAGCACCGTGGTGCGGGCCCTGGTGCCGGTGTCGGTGCGCACCGAGGATGACGGCGGCGGCAACCGGGTCTCCTCGCTGCTGGTCGACCTGCCGGTCGGTGAGCCGAACCCACGGGTGCGCATGGCCCGGATCAGCTACGCCATGCGCGGCCTGGCGCCCCGCGGCCAGTCGGTGGGCGCCGACACGCTCAGTGCGCTGAGCGGCTTCGCCCCGCCGACCCTGCACGCGCTCGGCGCCCGCGCCGCCAGCGGGCTGTCCCGCCGGCTGTTCAACCTCGTGGTCACCAACGTGCCCGGCCCCCAGGTGCCGCTGTACGCCGGCGGGGCCCGGATGGTCGAGGTCTTCCCGGTGGTGCCGCTGGTCCGCGGCCAGGGTCTGGCCATCGGCCTGACCAGCTACGACGGCACGGTGTACGTGGGCCTGAACGCCGACCGGGACAGCATCAGCGACGTCGAGGTGCTGGCCGACCTCATCGAGCGGGAGGTCGGCGACCTGCGGGAGGCCGCCCGCTGAGCGAGCACCAGCTGGTCCCCACTCCTCGCCGGCCCGCGGCGGGCGTCGGGAGGCGGTCGGCCGGGCCGGCTCGGACCGCCGGGGAACGGGCAGCCCGGTCGGCGACGTTACGGTCGCTGTTCCACGACTGAGGAGGCGACCCGGGTGCGCGTGTACCTGCCGGCCACGACGACCGTTCTGCGGCGGCTGCTGGACGACGGCCGACTGGAGGGGCCGCTCACGGTGTTCGCGGTCACCCCGCAGCTGCGTGCCCACTACGAGCTCAGCGACGACCTCCGCGATGACGAGGAGCTGGAGTACGCCGCCCTGCTGGCCGCGGCCCGGGCCAGCCTCCGGTTGATCGACGTCGACCCGACCGCGGCCCGGCGCCGGGTGGTGCTGGCCGCCGACGTGCCGGAGTCCTCGCTCACCCCGATCGAGGACCTCGGGGCCGACCCCGGCGCCGCGCGGACCACCGCGACCGTCACGCTGGCCGACGTCGCCAGTGCGCACGTCGACGTGGCCGAGGCCGAGGCCGACGTCGCGGCCGCGGTCGCCGTCGTGCTGGAGGCCGACCTCGGCAGCGACGAGGCGCAGTTCGCCGTCGACCAGGCCGAGGGGCACGAGCTCGCCTGGTACGCCACGCAGGAGATCGGGCCGGCGCTCGAGCTGCTCTGACCGGCGCACCGGGTCACCGTTCCCGGCCCGGCCCGGGAACGGGCACCCGGTGCCGCGCCACCTGCACCCGGGTCGGCTCGCCGCGGGCGAGCAGCCAGCCGGAGCCGGGGCGGGCCGGCAGGGGGGTGCGCGGCACCCGCAGCCCGAGCAGCTCCGCGTCCCCGGGTCCGGGGCGCAGCAGCAGCGCGGTACGGGACCGCCGCAGCGCCGCCACCGGACCGCGGAAGCTCCCGGCGAGCTCGGTCGGGCTGCCGGCGGCGATCACCAGCACGTCGCCCGGGGGCGGTGCGTCGTCCGGGGGCTGCTCGGCCGGTGAGCTCAGCGCGACCGCGAGCACGTCGGCCACCGCGTCGGGTAGCGAGGTGACGTCGTCGGCGAGGACCACCCGGGCGTCGGGTGTGGTCTCGGCGAGCCAGGCCCGCAGCCCGGCCGCGTCGCGGCGGTCCACCCGGTCGATCCGGTGCTCGGGGCCGTCCGGGTCGCCATGGAGGTCGCCATGGAGGTCACCGAGGTCACCGCGCGGGCGCGACGACGTCAGCTCGAGCACCCGGGCTCCCGCGGCGCGGCAGTGCCGGCCGAAGGCCCGCACCGCGTCGCTGCGACCGCTCCCCGGCGGGCCCACGACGAGCAGCCCGCCGGCTGCCCCGAGGTCGATCCCGGTCACGCGCCCCTCGTCGCCGCCGGGGCCCACCGGCAGCCAGCGGTACCCGGCGTCCGGGAACGGCAGCGGCAGCTCGGGGTCGGCGGACAGGTCGCTCACCCGCAGCGGGACGGGGGCGGCGCCGGCCGGGAGGGGCCAGGCGCGGACCGCGTCCCGGGGCAGGGCCAGCTGGCACTCCACGGCGTCCTCACCCACCAGCGCCCGGCCCGGGGGACGGTGTTCGGGGACGGCGCGCGCGGGCACCCCGGCGACCGCGTAGTCGGTCCGATCGGGCAGCGGCAGCACCAGGCGCTCCCGCACCGAACCGGCCAGCCGGCTCCCGGGTACCGCCCGGTCGGCCGTCAGCGCGACGGTCAGCCCCACCGCGCCACCCTCCCGGCACAGCCGGATCAGGTCGGCGGCGCCGCCCGCGGGGTCGCCGTTCTCCAGCTCGGCGGCCAGGCCGTCGTAGCCGTCGACCAGGAGCAGGACGAGGGGCCGGTCCGCCGGTGCGCCGGTGCGCCGGCTGTCCAGCTCCGCGGCCAGGCGGTGCAGCAGCCGGCCGCTGCGGTGCGGGTCGCCGCGTCGCACCACGGTGCCGGTGTGCGGCAGGTCCGCGGCCCGCGCAGCCAGTGCACCGCCGCCGTGGTCGAGCACGTGGACGTGCAGCTGCTCAGGGGAGAGCTGGGTGGCCGCCTCGGTCAGCACCGTCTCCAGCGCGGTGCTCCGCCCGCTGCGTGGCCCGCCCACCGCGAGCCACCCGCCACCGGCGGCGAGGTCCAGTTCGTACGGCGGCTGCACCTGCCGGTCGGGGACGTCCAGCAGGCCGATGCGGACGACCGTCGGGGCGGTCGGGGCCCGGTCGGGGTTCAGGTCGGCGGCGGTGAGCCGGCTGGGGAGCGGGGGCAGCCACGGCCGCTGGGGCAGCGCCAGCCCCGCCGCCGCGGTCCGCCGCGCGACGGCGGTGACGATCCGGGCCAGGTCGCTGTCGCCGGCGGGGGCCGCGCCCGCGGTCGGGGCGGGCAGCGGCGGCCAGGCCCGCCGGCGCACGTGCACCGCCGGCCCGGTCGGTGCCGAGGTGGCGACCCGGGCCACCTGGAGGAGGACCGGTGCCGCGCCGCCGGCCCGCAGCCACGCGCGACCGGGCCGGTCGGCGGGCAGCTGGGCGGGCAGCGCGCTGCCCAGCACGTCACGGGCCTCCGCCTCGTCGGTGGTGCGCAGGCAGATCCGCAGGGAGCAGTTGGCCCGGATCTCGGGGCTGACCACGCCGGAGGGGCGCTGGGTCGCGAGGACCAGGTGCACGCCCAGCGAGCGTCCGCGCTGCGCGATGCCGACCAGGCCGCTGACGAAGCCGGGCAGG
Organism: Modestobacter sp. SYSU DS0904; assembly: GCF_054051115.1. NCBI lineage: Bacteria > Bacillati > Actinomycetota > Actinomycetes > Geodermatophilales > Geodermatophilaceae > Modestobacter > Modestobacter sp. SYSU DS0904. The sequence goes on from NZ_JBJHAQ010000017.1 coordinate 34,582, forward strand.
TCCTCCACCAGCGTGGCGAACTCGTCGACCACGATGACCAGCCGGGCCAGTGCCACGTCGTCGGGGAGCTCCCCGACGTCCCGGGCGCCGTGCGCGGCGAGCAGCCGCTCCCGGCGGGTCAGCTCGGCGGCCAGGGAACGCAGCGCCCGCGCGGTCGACTGGTGGTCCAGATCGGTGAGCACCCCGACGGTGTGCGGCATCGCCGCCGCCTCGGCGAAGGCGGCGCCGCCCTTGTAGTCGACCAGCAGGAGGCTGCACCGATCCGGTGGGTGGTGCAGGGCCAGGCCGGCGACCAGCGTCTGCAGCAGCTCGGACTTCCCCGAGCCGGTCGTGCCCGCGACGAGCGCGTGCGGCCCCTGGGCCACCAGGTCCAGGGTCAGTGGGCCGCGGGCGGTGGCGCCGAGGGTGGACAGCAGCCGGGTGCGGGACCGGTCCCAGGCCGGTGCCGGCTGGTCGGCGTGCTGCCCGGGGGGCGCGGACAGCTCGAGCAGCCGGGCGCTGTCGGGGATCCCGTGCGCGTCGGCCGGCGCGGTGAGGGAGGCCAGGGTGCGGGCCAGTGCGGCCGCGGTCGTCTCCCGCAGCGCGTCGAGGACGACCGACCGGCCGGGGGTGCCGGGCAGCTCGAGTCGGCCGGCCGAGCCCGTCTCGCCGGTGACGGTCAGCTGCGCCCCGGCCCCCGACCCCGGCCGGTCGGTGAGCTCGAGCAGGGACACCCGGGGCGCGGCGGCCACCAGCGCAGCCCGCGTCTCGGCGTTCACCGCGCCGTCGACCACGACGAGGGTCCGGCCGTCGCCGGCGGTCGGGGACGGGGCGTGGTCGCCGTCCGCGGCGTGCCCCGCCGGGCGGACGGTCCCCAGGTGGGGCAACCAGCGGGCCCAGGCCCAGTCGGCCAGTCGGGCCGGGTCGCAGACCAGCTCGAGGGACAGCGCACCGGGTGGGCAGAGCGCGGCCAGCTGGCACACCAGCGCCCGCGCGGTGCCCAGCACTGCCGGCCGCGGCCCGCTGAGCGTCAGGCCGGCGCAGGAGCCGAGGTCCAGGGTGACCGGGACGGCGCCGGCCGGAGCTGCCGACCGCGCGCCGTCCGGGCCGGCCGCGGTCACCGCCGTGGGGCCGGGGCCGCTGCCCAGGCGCACCACCCAGCCGGTCGGGTCGTGCCCGCCGCGGGACCACAGCGGCGAGACGCGCCGCCGGGCCGCCGCGACCAGCCGGGCGGGATCGGGGTGGCGTTCCTCCTGGCCGGCCACGTCGGCGGTGACCGCGGCAGCCAGCTCGAGCTCGGCCCGGGCCAGCGCGACCGCGTGCTCGGCCCGGGCCCGCCGGCCGGCCCGACGGCCGGTGAGCCGGTCGGACCACCAGCCGCCCACCGCCACCGCGGGGCCGAGCAGGGCGAAGAACAGGAACGCCGGGGTGTCGAGCAGCCAGGCCATCGTGACGCCGCCGACCGCGGGGAGGGACACCGCCACCCAGCCCAGGCGCCGGCTCGGCGGGTCAGCCGGCGGGGCGGGCAGCTCGACGCTGACCGGGACGGCCGGCGGCGGGCTCACCGCGAGGGGGCGCACCACCACCCGTCCCGCGCCGGTGCCCTCGGTCTCCAGCGGTGCGCCCGCCGGGCCGGTCAGCCGGACGGTCGTGGCGCCCAGCCGGATCGCCTCGCCCACGGGCCAGGTCGTCGCGGTGCGGTCCAGCGGGGCGGCGCCCCGCCGCGTCGTCAGCACCGTGCCGTTCGAGGAGCCGAGGTCGGCGACGGTCACCCGCCCCTCGGCGACCGTGACCACGGCATGCCGGCGGGACACGTCCGGGTCGGCCAGGTGCAGCCCGCACGTCGTGCTCCGGCCCACGACGAGCCGCCCGCGCCCCAGCGGCAGGCTGCGCCCGGCATCCGGCCCGCCGACGACCTGCAGCTCCAGTGCACCCGAGCCGTCCGCGGCCGGGTCGCGGGGGGCCGGCCGGCCCCAGCCCAGCACCGCCCCGTGGCGCAGAGCCGGGGCGGACAGGGGTGTGCCGCCGGGCAGCTCCGCCGACCCGGACCACAGCGGGCCGGCCGGCAGCCCCAGCTCGGCCGCGAGGGCGGGCAGGACGTCGGCCAGCACGGCGTCCTCGGGCGCGGAGACCTCGACGTCGACGGCGCCACGGGCCGCGCACAGCGTCCAGCCGCGGCTGCTGGTCCGCGCCCCGCCCGGGGCGCCGGCTGAGGTGGGCACCGGGTGATCGTGCCGCTCGGGCGGGGCCCGCGGTCGGCGGCGGAGGCGACCTGTGGACAGCCCTGGGGGCTGTGGACAACAGCCGACCCGGACCGACTCGGCCCCCTACCGTCCTGCTCCACCGGGAGGTGCCCGGGTCAGGAGGAGGAACCGTGAAGGTCGACATCGCGACGTTGCAGGGGATGGCCGGCCGCTGCCAGGCCGAGGCCGGGGACACCACCGCGCGGCACCCCGCCTTGTCGGCGGGGATCAACACCTCGGTGCTCGAGGGGTGGACCGACAGCCAGGCGGCGGTGCAGTTCACCGAGCTCTACGAGAAGTGGCGGCTGTCCAGCCAGGGGCTGAGCGAGGCGCTGACGGGCATGGGTCAGCTGCTCACCAACGTCGCGGCCGCCTACCAGCAGCACGAGGCGGAGATGGCCGCCCGGATCGGCGCGATGATCTGAGGCGGCACCGGTCAGCTCCGGGCGGGAGCCGGGACCGGTGCGGCGGGCCGGTCGAGCACCGTGTCCCGCCGGCGGGTGGTCAGCCGCTCCCAGGGCAGGATCGACAGGATCGCGATGCAGTGCGGCAGGAAGATGATCGCGACGCCGGCGTAGACCATCACGTGGAAGCCGAGCAGGAAGAGCACCAGCCCGATCCGGGCCCGGTCGGTGCGCACCAGCAGGATCAGGGGTGCGGCCAGCTCCAGCACGATCATCACCCACTGCGCCGCCGGCAGCAGCCAGGCCACGTCCAGCGTCCACATCGACAGGTCGGTGCCCCGGCGCACCAACGCGCGGGTGAGCGTGGCCCCGGTCGCCCAGTCCCAGCCCCCGAACCGGATCTTCGCCCAGGCGGCGAGGAAGTAGGTGAGCATCACGGTGACCAGCACCGCCGCCATCGCGAACCCGGCGGCCTCCGACGAACGCCGGTCACGCAGCCGCGCCCGCCCGATCGTCGGCAGCACCGCCAGGGCGACCAGGAAGGCGATCCGGTCGTGGTCGACCTTCCCGTAGCTCATCGCGATCACCATCCACTCCGAGTAGAGGAGGAAGACGGCGAAGCCGAGCAGCCGGGGCGCCCGGCCGGTGGCGGCGGCCAGTGCGGCGATCACCAGCGCCCACTGCACGACGAGCACGACCGTGTGGGTCGGGGTGGGCAGCGGCAGCAGCCGGCCGATGAGCAGCGGTGCGTACCAGTCGGTGGGCACGTCGGCGTGGGCGCGCACCCACCCCGTGGTCAGGAAGACGTCCACCGGGATGAACAGGTAGGCGATCAGCCGGAAGACCGCGACGCGGGCCAGCGGCACCGGGCGGAACCACCAGCGGGGGGTGCCGGGGATGGCCGGCGCCTCCTCCGGGCGCACCGGCGCCGCGGTGGGTGGGGTGGTGGCCGCGGTGCTCACTCGCCGTCCTCCAGCTGGTACTCGATCAGCACCCGGTCGCTGACCGCACCGGTCCGCTGACCGTCGGAGAGCTCGAACCGGCGCTGCACGACCTGCACCTCCACCAGCTCCTCGGCGTCGGGATTGCGTTCGGCGTAGGAGTCGGCGAGGAGCCCCAGCAGCGACGGGTCGCGGTGAATGCGGGGGAGCTGACCCTCGAACTCCGCCCGGCGCAGGCCCACCTCGCCACCGGAGAGCCGCACCTCCGCACCCGCCGGGGTCAGCCCGACCACCCGGGTGGAGGTCACCGGGGTGTCCGGGTTCGCGCGGGTCGAGTACATCCGGAACGGGCCGAAGGGGAAGGCGTCGTCGTCGCCCCACACCGTGCCGGCCAGCAGCAGGGCCAGCACCGTCGCCGCCGCGGCCAGCCGGACGCGGCGGCCACCGGGGCTCAGGCGCTCGACCTCGGCCTCGGCCGGCAGGTCAGCGGCCTCGGCCGGCAGGTCAGCGGCGGACTGCAGGGGCACCAGCTCATCGTAGGATCGGCGCCCGTCCGGACGGGTCATCGTCGCCCCGCACCGGCAACTCCCGTTCCCCGTGTGGACCGGGGGTCGCCTGAGGCGCCCGCGTCCCGTCGCAGTGAGCCGATGATCGGGAGCTGAGCAGATGCAGTTCGGCCGGTACTACGAGGAGTTCGAGGTCGGCGCCACCTACAAGCACTGGCCCGGCAAGACCGTCACCGAGTACGACGACCACCTGTTCTGCCTGCTCACGATGAACCACCACCCGCTGCACCTCGACGCCCACTACGCCGCGGAAACCACCGAGTTCGGGGCGAACGTCGTCGTCGGCAACTACGTCTACTCCCTGCTGCTGGGCATGAGCGTGCCCGACGTGTCGGGCAAGGCGATCGCGAACCTGGAGGTCGAGTCGCTCAAGCACGTCGCCCCGACCTTCCACGGCGACACGATCTACGGCGAGACCACCGTGCTGGACAAGGCAGAGTCGCGGTCCAAGGACGACCGCGGGGTCGTGCACGTGGAGACCACCGGCTACAAGCAGGACGGCACCGTGGTGTGCGTCTTCCGCCGCAAGGTGATGGTGCCCAAGCGCTCCGCCGCGGAGCAGCACGGCGGCGGGCAGCACGGTGGCGGGCAGCACGGTGGCGGGCAGCACGGTGGCGGGCAGCACGGCGGCGGGCAGCACGGCGGCGAGCAGCCCGGGCGACCGGAGCCGGTCCGCCGCTGACCCGTCACCGGTGGGGGAGCAGACCCCAGCCGGTCAGGGCCGCGACCACACCCGGCGCCACCCGGCCCGCGGCCTCCAGCGCGGCCAGGCCGGCGGCGTCGACGAACGCCACCGCGGCGGCGTCGTCACCGGCCACCGGCCGCTGGCCTTCGCCGGCCAGGTCGCAGCGCCAGTCGGTCACGGTGAACAGCACGCCGTCCCCGGGGATGCGTACCCGACCGGCGACCGAGACCGGGCGCACCCGCAACCCGGTCTCCTCGTGCGTCTCGCGCACCACCGCGTCCGGCTCGGTCTCCCCGGGCTCCACCCGGCCGCCCGGCACCGACCACAGCCCCGCGCTGGGGGCGTGCCCGCGCTGGATCAGCAGCAACCGGCCCGCGGCGTCGTGCACCACGGCACCCACGCAGGGCACCTCCGGGACGGCGCAGGGCACCTCCGGGACGGCGGCGTCGCGCTCGGGCACGTCCGGAGGCTACGGCCGGCCGCCGGTGCGCACCGCCCCGGGCGGGTGACCGCGGCACCGGGAGCAGAACGAGTGCTTGACGAAACCGCGCCGGGGACCGACGGTGAGCGGCGATGAGCGTCTCCCCGGTGTGCCCTCGCTGCGGCGAGGCGCTGATGGTGAAGCCAGGCTCCACTGCGGAGGGCTGGTGCCACCTGCATGCGGCGGTCACCCCGCTGCACCACACCGCGGTGGTGGCGCACGACGCCATCACCGCCGTCTGCGCCGACGCCCGGGTGCCGGCCTGGGTGCCGGACCCGATGCCGTCGGGCTGGTCGGTCACCGGGCTGGCCTGGGGTGGTGAGCCCGGCGCCCGGGCGATCGTGGTGGCCTGCGCCGGCCCCGGCCCGCTGGGCGAGGCCGCCGAGCTGGTGCTGGTCGCCGAGGAGCCGGGCACGGGACTGGGCTGCGGGTACGCCGGGTTCCCCGGTGTCGACCCCGGTGAGCTGATCGACGGCCCGTCCGCCGCGGCCGTCCGCGCCGCCGGGCAGCGCGCGCCGCTGTGGACCGTGCCCACCAGCGACGACCGGGCCGCGTTCGTCGGCGAGGCGTACGGGGTGTGGCTGTGGCTGGTGACCTGGCCGTCCTCGGCCGCCTGGCTGCTGGCCGAGGACCCGGTGCTGCTGGACCTGCGCGAGCGCGTCTACCCCGACCTCCCGCTGGGCCCGCCGACGGAGCGGCTGCTCCCCGGACGCTGATTCCACCCCGGCCCGGCGTGGCGACTGGTGTGACGCGCGGGATTGCTGTTACCCATGTGGCGCGGTCCAGCAGGCCGTGGTGGAGTCATGCCGTCGTCCGTGCGCGGATGCCGTGGCCTGCCTGCTGCCCGATGGGAGGAACGGTGCGACCGTGCTGAAGAAGGTGCTCACCTGGGTGGCCGTGGCCTTCGTCGTCTTCTACGTGATCCAGCGACCGGAGGACGCCGCCGGCATCGTGCGCAGCGCGGGCTCGGCCCTGGGTGATGCGGCCCAGTCGCTGTCGGCCTTCGTGGGCTCGCTGGTCTGAGCCGGGCCGTGTCCGGCCCGCGACGGCCCCGCTGGGGCAAGGACGCCGAGAAGTACCTCCTCCCCGACGAACCGCCGGTGATCGCCACCCGCCGGCACCCGGCGGTGCTGGTCCGCCCGTACGTGCGGGGGCTGCCGGTGCTGGTCGCCGGCGTCTGGTTGCTGCAGCTCGACCCGCAGAACCAGGTGAGCACCCTGTTCGGCCTGGCCGCCGCCGTCGGCGCACTGGCCCACCTCGGTCTGCACACCGCCGAGTGGTGGGTGCGGCACCTGCTGGTCACCCGGCGCCGCGTGCTGCTCACCTCCGGGGTGATCATCCGCACCGTCGCGGTCATGCCGCTGCGCCGGATCACCGACCTGACCTGGAAGGAGACCTTCTGGGGGCAGATCCTCGGCTACGGCACCTTCCGCTTCGAGTCGGCCGGTCAGCAGCAGGGGCTGGACGTGGTCACCTTCATGCCGCACGCCGGGTCGCTGTACAAGCGGCTGAGCGAGCTGATGTTCGGCACCGACTTCTCCAGCAACCCGGTGAGCAGCGACGAGGACGCCGACGGGTCGATGAACGCCGACGACCGCGGGGAGGACGGCGCGCCCGAGCAGCACCTGCCCCGGCCGCTGGTGTCCGGGCGGCGGCACGACACCGAGCCGATCCCGCGGGTCCGGGCCGGCCGGCCCACCCCGCCCGCCGAGTGAGCACCGGCCGCCGGTCGACCGGCACCGGGCCGGATGCGGCAGGCTGACGGCGTGCGCATCGACCTGCACACCCACTCCGCGGTGTCCGACGGCACCGACAGCCCCGCGGCGCTCGTCGCCACCGCGGCCGCGGCCGGCCTCGACGTCGTCGCCCTCACCGACCACGACACCACCGCCGGGTGGCAGCCGGCCGCCGCTGCCCGGCCGACCGGGCTCACCGTCGTGCCGGGGATGGAGCTGTCCTGCCGGTGGTTCCCGGCCGACGAGCCGCCGATGAGCGTGCACCTGCTGGCCTACCTGTTCGACCCGCTGCACGCCGGCTTCGCGACCGAGCGCGTCCGGCTGCGGGAGGAGCGGCTCGGGCGCGCCGAGCGGATCGTCGGCAACCTCGCCCTGGCCGGCTACCCGATCACCTGGGCTCGGGTGGTGGCCCGCAGTGGCGGTGGGGTGGTCGGCCGGCCGCACATCGCCGGGGCGCTGGTGGAGGCCGGTGTCGTCGACTCGGTCGACCACGCCTTCGCCACCGTGCTGAGCCACCGCAGCCCGCACTACGTGACCAAGGCCGACACCGACGTGCTCGACGGCATCGCCCTGGTCCGCGCGGCCGGCGGGGTGCCGGTCTTCGCGCACGGGCTGGCCACCTCCCGCGGCCGGGTGGTCGACGACGCTGCCCTCGCGACGATGGCCGACGCCGGGCTGCTCGGCCTGGAGGTCGACCACCCCGACCACACCCCGGCGCAGCGCGAGCACCTGCGCGGCCTGGCCGGCGACCTCGGGCTGATCCGCACCGGGTCCAGCGACTACCACGGCACCAACAAGCTCACCCCGATCGCGGCGTGCACGACCGACCCCGACCAGTACGAGGCGCTCGTCGCCGCGGGCACCGGGAGCGCCGTCCTCACCGACTGAGGACCGTCGGTGCCCCCGGCTACGGTGGCGGCATGGGGGAGGACCGGCGGTGAGCGCCCAGCTGGAGATGCCGGGCATGCCCAAGCGGCTGTTCGCCTGCACGCCGAGCAAGCTCGCCACCTTCGCCGACTGCCCGCGCCGCTACCGGTTCGCCTACGTCGAGCGGCCCAGCCCACCCAAGGGCCCGCCGTGGGCGCACAACACCGTCGGCTCCGCGGTGCACGCCGCGCTGCGCAGCTGGTGGGAGCTGTCGATCGAGAAGCGGACCACCGCGGCGGTCCGGCAGCTGCTGTACGGGGGCTGGTCGACCACCGGCTTCCGGGACGAGGAGCAGTCCCACCGCTGGCGCGCGAAGGCCGCCACCTGGCTGACCGACTACGTCGCCGGGCTCGACCCGGCCGACGAACCGGCCGGCACCGAGCGCACGGTCGGGACGACGACGCCGGCGCTGGCGCTGTCGGGCCGCGTCGACCGGATCGACCGGCGCGGCGACGAGCTGGTCGTCGTCGACTACAAGACCGGTCGGACGCCGTCCACCGAGGACGAGGCCCGCGGCTCACCGGCGCTGGCCGCCTACGTGCTCGGTGTCCGGCGCACGCTGCGCCGGCCGTGCAGCCGGGTCGAGCTGCACCACCTGCCCAGCGGCACGGTCGCGGCGTTCGAGCACACCGACCGGTCGCTGGCCAACCACGTGCGCCGCGCCGAGGACATCGCCGCCGACATCACCGCGGCCACCGCGGCGGTCGAGGCCGGGCAGAGCCCCGACGAGGCGTTCCCGACCGTCACCGGCCGGCAGTGCAGCTGGTGCGACTTCCGGCCCAGCTGCCCCGCCGGTCAGGCCGCCGTCCCCGCGCGGGAGTCGTGGAGCTTCCTCCCCGAGGAGCCGGTGGCCGGCTGAGGTCGGCGAGCCGCCGCTCTGGTCAGCGCAGCCCGCGGGCCACCAGCGAGGCCGCCAGCAGCACCATGACCACGGCGATCACCGCGTCGAGCACGCGCCAGGCGGCGGGCCGGGCGAACACCGGGCGCAGCAGCCGCGCCCCGTAGCCCAGCCCGGTGAACCAGACCGCCGACCCCAGCGCGGCCCCGGCGGCGAACCACCAGCGCTGCTCGGACCAGGTGCTGGCCAGCGAGCCGAGCAGCACCACGGTGTCCAGGTAGACGTGCGGGTTGAGCCAGGTCAGCGCCAGGGCGGTGGTGACGGCGGCGGCCAGCGAGCCGCGGGCGCCGCCGTCGGCGGGCAGCAGCGCGGCCGGACGGAGCGCCCGCCGGGCGGCCAGTAGCCCGTAGCCGAGCAGGAACGCCGCGCCGGCGAAGCAGACGACGGTGAGCAGCTCCGGCACCCGGGTGACCAGTGCGCCCGCGCCCGCCGTACCGGCCGCGATGAGCGCGACGTCGGAGAGCAGGCAGACGGCGACGACGGCGGCGACGTGCTCGGCGCGGAGCCCCTGCCGCAGCACGAAGGCGTTCTGCGCGCCGATCGCGATGATCAGCGACAGCCCCAGTCCGAGTCCGGCGGCGGCGGCGAGGGCGGCGGTGGGCACGTCGAGGACCCTAGGCAGCCGACATCTGCAGCACCGCTCACGTTCTTCATGCAGCAACAGTTGCTCTAATGGTGCGGTGGACCTCGATCTCGGTCAGCTGCGCGCCCTCGAGGCGACGGTCGCCGCCGGCAGCCTGGACGCGGCCGCCCGGGCGCTGCACGTCACCCCGAGCGCGGTCAGCCAGCGGCTCAAGGCGCTGGAGACGGCGACCGGCCGGGTGCTGCTGGTCCGCAGCCGGCCGGTGCGGGTCACCTCGTCGGGGGAAGCGGTGCTGCGCCTGGCTCGCCAGGTGGGGCTCCTCGCCGCCGAGACCGCCCGCGAGCTGGGCACCGACCGCGGCCCGGTGCTCCTGCCGATCGCGGTCAACGCGGACTCGCTGGCCACCTGGGTGCTGCCGGCGCTCGCCCCGCTCGCCGGCGAGGTCGCCTTCGACCTGCGCCGGGAGGACCAGGAGCACACCAGCGCGCTGCTGCGCGACGGGTCGGTGATGGCCGCGATCACCGCCGACGCCGACCCGGTGCCCGGCTGCACGGTGACCCGGCTCGGGGGCATGCGGTACCGACCGATGGCGACCGCCGCCGTCGCCGCCCGGTGGTTCGCCGACGGCGTCACCGCGGCGGCGCTGGCACGGGCGCCGGTCGTGGTCTTCGACCGCCGGGACGACCTGCAGCACCGCTACCTGCGGTCCCGCGGTGTCGCGACGGACGGCGTCCCGGCGCACTTCGTCCCGTCCTCGACCGACTACGTGGAAGCCGTGCGGCTGGGCTTCGGCTGGGGCATGGTGCCGCCGCAGCAGGAGCCGCCGGGGGAGCTGGTCGCCCTGGACGACGCCGGCGCCGTCGACGTGCACCTGTACTGGCAGCAGTGGAAGCTGCGCTCCCCGGTGCTGGACCGGGTGGCGGGCGCCGTCCTGGCCGCCGCCCGCCAGACCCTGGAGCAGCCGGCGGGGCAGGCGGGCTAGGCGAACGATGCGACGGGATCGCCGAGGGCGCCGTCGTCGGGGACCACGCCGAGTCCGGGACCGGTCGGCACCCGGATGCGGCCGCCCTCGACCCGGACCGGGTGCGCCGAGTCGTAGTGGAGGTCCACGAAGGGTTCGGCGATCCAGACGCCCTCGAGCAGGCGGGGGTGCACGGTCGCGGCGACGTGGACGCAGGCCGCCGCGATGATGTCCCCGCCCCAGGAGTCGTCGCAGGTGTGGGGCAGCGAGCGTGCCTCGCAGACGTCGCGGACGGTGGCCATGGCTCCGAGGCCGCCCAGGCGGGTGACCTTGAGGCCGAACCCGTCGCACACCCCGAGCGAGATCGCCCGCAGCACCTCGCCGAGGTTCTCGGTGCTCTCGTCCAGGTAGACCGGGTGGTCCAGCTGGGCGCGGATCGCGGCGATCTCCTCCATGGTGTTGCAGGGCTGCTCGAACACGAACGGGATGTCGGCGCACTCCCGGTCGATCCGCAGGACGTCGCGCGTGAGCAGCGCCCGGTTGGCGTCGACGACGAGCCGTGTGCAGCCGGTCGCCTCCCACACCTTCCGGATCGTCTCGATGTCGATCTCGACCGGCCGTCCACCGATCTTCACCTGGAGACGGGGGTAGCCCTCGGCGATCTTCTGCGCCGCGACGCGGGCGGTCTCGTCAGGGTCGCCGAGCGTCAGCGAGTAGTACGAGTCGACCTGATCGGTCGTCGCACCGCCGAGCATGTCGCACACCCTCAGGTCGTAGGCCTTGCCGAGCAGGTCGTACACCGCGATGTCGATCGCGGCCTTCGCGTAGTTGTGGCCGTGGAGCAGGCCGTGCAGCGCGCGCTGGACCGCCGCGGGCCCGGTCACGGTCCGGCCGATCAGCCCCGGGGCCATCTGGGTCAGGGCCGCGCGGGCGCCGAGGGCATGGGCCGGAACGTGGGTCGGGCCGATGGGGCAGGTCTCACCCCATCCGGAGATCCCGATGTCCGACACGATCTGCACGACCGTCGAGTCCAGAGCGGTGTAGGCGCCCTCGGACATCCGGTAGCCGGTGCCCTTCGACGGCAGGTCGACCTGGTAGAGGTGGATCTCGGCGATCCGCATGGTGGTCCTCCTGATCCGCGTGTCGACGTCGGTGTCGTCGACTCCTGGTGGTGCTCGACGCTGCTGTCCTGTCAGGTCACTCGACCGTTGTGGGCGAGCAGGTGAGTTCTCGGCGCCGAGTTCACGTTGACCGGCGCACTGTTCCCGAAGCCGCCGGAGATCTCCCAGACCCGGCGGCGCACCACCGCGGGCGCAGAGGGGACCTCGTTGCCGGTGCTGCTGGACGGCCTACGGGTACCCCGCCGCGGCTCGGCCGGCGGACGCCCAGTCGGCTACGACACGAAGACCTGCAAGCGCCGCAACGTCGTCGAACGAGCGATCAACCGCCTCAAGAACTGGCGCGCCCTGGCCACCCGCCACGACGAGCTCGCCGTCGTCTACCGCGGCGGACTGCTCCTCGCCGCCGCCATCGCCTGGCTCCGCACCTGAGACACGGCCTAAGCGCTGAGCGCGACGTCGCCGGCGACGCGCTCCCGGGCGGCGCGCACGATCGGCGACTCCCGCACCCGGGCGGGCACCGCCAGCGCCGTCTGTCGGAACGCGCGCAGCGCCGCGGTCGCCGCCGCGTCGGTGAGGCCGAACCCGGGCAGGCCGTACAGCCGGCGGGCCCACTGCGGCAGCGTCGCCGCACCCAGGGTGGCCAGGGAGCTCCACGCCGGGCGGGCGGGGGTGAACAGCTGCACCCAGCCGGGCATCGGCGGCACGAGCACGAACCGGGAGGCGGTGCGCGCGGCGGGGGTGACCGCCAGCCGGGGGCGGGTGCGGTCCAGGTAGCCGGCCAGCTCCGCGGCGGTGGCGGGGACGTCGTCGGGCTCGCAGCCGATGAGCACCGCGGCCACCACCTGCTCGGCGACGTAGCGGTCGGCGTCGGCATCGGTCAACGGCACCCCGGCCCGGCGGGCGGTGGACAGCAGCGAGTCGACCTCGCAGCAGTGCACCCAGAGCAGCAGGTCGGCGTCGTCGACGGAGTATGCCCGCCCGGTGGTCTGCTCCACCGCCGACTTGTCGCGGTGCATCCCGCGCACCCGGCGCACCGCGCGCAGCGCGTCCCGGCGGGTGCCGAAGGTGAGCGTGGCGACGTACTCGGCGGTCCGGGTCAGCCGCGCCCACGGCTCGCTGCCGAAGGCCTCGGAGAACTGGTGCACGCCGTCCATCGCCACGGGGTGCAGCGCCTGCAGCAGCAGCGCCCGGATGCCCCCCACGGAGAACGCCGGATCGGCGTGGATCCGCCAGGTGATGCTGTCCGGGCCGAAGAAGCCCAGCCGGTCCTCCTCCGCGGTGAACTCGCGCAGGGAGGGCGTCGGCCTCATCGCACCGCCCCGGCGTCGTCGGCGGACCGGGGGGTGGACGAGCGGGGAGCGGCGGAGCGCGCGGCGTCGGTCGAGGCGGCCGGGTCGGCGAGGAAGTCCAGCAGGACGGCGAGCGTGCGGGCCGGGTTCTCGATCGCCGGGGAGTGCACCGCCTGCGGGATGACCTCGTGCCGGGCGCCCAGCCGCTCGGCCATCTCCGCCTGCAGCGTCGGCCGCCACGCGTCGTCGGCGATGCCGTGCGCCACCAGCACCGGCACCCCCGAGGCGGCCAGCTCGGCCACCCGGTCGGGTTCGCCGAGCATCGCGTCGGCCATGCCGAGCAGCCCGGCGGCGCTGTTGGCCAGGAAGCGGCGGGTGAGGAACTCCCGGGTGGGCGCCGGCACGGCCTGGGCACGGGGATCGGTCATCGCCAGCTGCTCGAGCGTGTCGCTGACCAGCTGCACGCCCCCGGCCGCCAGCAGCGGGGAGAGGTGCTGCAGCAGCTCCGCGCGGGGCCCGGTCAGCCCGGCCGGGCCGCTGCCCAGCAGGGTCAGCGAGGCGAACAGGGCCGGGTCGGCGAGCACGGCGGCGCGGCTCACGATGCCGCCGAAGCTGTGCCCGAGCAGGTGCACCGGGTGGCCGTCCCGCTCCTGCAGCTGGCGGGCCACGGCGACGACGTCGGCGGCGAGCTCGGGCACGGTGTAGGCCGCCGGGTCGTCCGGGCCGGGTGACTCGTACTGGCCGCGCTGGTCGATCGCGACGGCGCGCAGGCCGGCCTCGGCCAGCGGCGTCAGCAGCGGCGCGAAGTCCTCCTTGCTGCCGGTGTAGCCGGCCACCAGCAGCACGGTGGCGCGGGCGTCGCGGTCGGCGCCGGTGTCCAGCCCGGCGATCGGCCCGGTGCCACCGCGGAAGGTGACCGGGCGCGCGTCGTGCTCGGCGAGCTGGCGGAGGTCGTGGGGAGCGGTGTGCTCGGAGCCACCTGGCAGGACCATGACCCCGAGTGTGCACCTCCTCTCGGCCAGTCGTCAGGCCACCCTTCAGGGCCCGCGCCGAGCGTGCGAGGCGTGGGGGGCACGGCCCGCTTCCAGGGGCCCGCCGCGAGCTTGCGAGTGGTGGGGAGGAAGGGGGTCCTTCGACCTTCGTCAGCGGAAGGTGCGAACCTCACCCGGGGTGGCCAGGACGACGGTCGGGCCGACCACGGCGGCGCGGCTGCCCGCGGGCACCTCGTCCGGAACGGTGGACCGGCCCAGGTCGGCGCCGTCGGCCAGCGACCGCCGGACGAACGCGCCCTCCTCGGGCACCAGGACCTCGGTGACCGGGGAGCTGCCCAGCGCGGCGGGGAGCCCGCGGGCCGGCCCGCTCCACCGGGGTGCGCCGCTCTCCGGGTCCAGGGCGAACACCGTGCCGCGGGCCCACAGCAGGGCGACGTCCTCGACACCGGCCTGCAGCAGCGGCTCGCTGCGCACGTCGGCGCCGGCGGGCAGCGGCGGGAGCTCGAGGGTCTGCAGCGTGGCGCCGTCGGCCGGGTCGAGCACGGTGACCGTGTCCCCGACGACGACGTGGACCAGCCGGTCGGTCCCGGCCAGGCGCGCCGTCGCGGTGCCGGTGTACAGCTCACGGGTCCAGGTGAGGCTGCCGGCGAGCCCGTCGTAGAGCAGCACCTGCAGCGGGGCGCCGTCGCCGCAGCGCTGCAGCACGGTCACGCCGGTGCTGCCGGCGTCGGCGTCGACGAACCGGCACCCGTCCGCGGGGGAGACCCGCCAGCGGGTGTTGTCGCCGGTCGGGTCGATGGTGACGATCCCGGTGGGGCTGCTGGCCAGCAGCACCTGCTCGGTGCTGGTCAGGTCGGCGTCGGTGCGGAATCGCACGTTGCGGTACCAGGCGCGCTCACCGGTGGCCGCGGTCAGTGCGGTCAGCTCGTTGCACCGGCTGGCGGTGCGGAAGGCCACGATCACCAGGCCGTCGACCGCGGTCGCGTCGCACAGCTGCGCGTTGGACCGTCGGTAGTGCCAGGCCTCCGACCCCGTGGCGGGGTCGACCATGGCCACCCCGTGCTCGTCGGTGACCAGCACGCGCCCGCTCTCCACCACCCGGCCGCTCTCGGCGCCGGTCGGCGCCGACCACGCCGCGGCCAGCGTCCCCGCCGGCGCCTGGTCGGCGACGGACGCGGGCGGCGCGGTCGTCGAGGAGGTCGCGGCGACGTCGGAGGTCAGCCACAGCGACACGGCGACGGCGGCCACCACGAGGGCGGCCGCCGTCCAGACCCACACCCGCAGCGGCGGGCGCGAGGTGACGCGCTGGAACGGCCTGCCTCCAGGGGCCCGCCCCGGGCGCAGCGAGGAGCGGGGGGAAGGCAGGCCCGTCATCAGGCGGTGGGGTCGCCGCCGCCGGCCGAGCCGGTGTCGGCTGCGCCACCGCCGCTGCGCTTGGCGCCGCCACGACGCCGGCGACGACGCTTGGGCGCGCCACCCTCGCCGGTGGCCGACGCGGTCGCGGTGGCCGCGCCCTCCGCGCCACCGGCCTCGGGGGCTGCCGGGGAGTCGCTGCCGAGGGCGGCTGCCGCGCCGGCGGCCGCGGGGCCGTCACCGCGGGTGCGGCGGCGCGGGCGGCTCTTGCCCCGCCCGGCCGCGGGGTCGGCGTCCTCCCGGCCGGGGCCGGAGTGGTTGCCGCTGGAGGGGGCGCCGCCGCCGGGGCCGCGCCCGGAGCCGGCGGCAGGGCCACCGGCACGCTGGCGCTTGCCGGTCTCGCCGAGGTCCTCGAGGGTCTCGGCGCCCAGCCCCTCGCGGGTGCGCTGCGAACGGGGCAGCCGGCCGGTGGCCGTGGTCGGCACGTCGAGGTCGGTGTAGACCCACGGCGAGGTGGAGTAGGTCTCCGGCGGGTCGGCGAAGTCCAGGTCCAGCGCCTTGTTGATCAGCTGCCAGCGCGGGATGTCGTCCCAGTCGACCAGGGTGACCGCGACGCCGGTGCTGCCGGCCCGGCCGGTGCGGCCGATCCGGTGCACGTAGGTCTTCTCGTCCTCGGGGCACTGGTAGTTGACGACGTGGCTGACGCCGGTGACGTCGATGCCGCGGGCGGCGACGTCGGTGGCGACCAGCACGTCGACCTTGCCGGCCCGGAAGGCGCGCAGCGCCTGCTCGCGGGCGCCCTGGCCGAGGTCACCGTGCACGGCGGCCGCGGCGAACCCGCGGTCGACCAGCTCGTCGGCGACCTTCTGCGCGGTGCGCTTGGTGCGGCAGAAGACCATCACCAGACCGCGGTCGCGGGACTGCAGCACCCGGGACAGCAGCTCGGGCTTGTCCAGGTTGTGCGCCCGGTAGATGAACTGCGTGGTCTGCGGGACCGTCGAGCCCTCGTCGTTGCCGTGCGCCCGGATGTGCGTGGGCTGGCTCATGAACGACCGCGACAGGGTGACGATCGGGCCGGGCATCGTCGCGGAGAACAGCATCGTCTGCCGCTTGTCCGGGACCATCGCCAGGATGCGCTCGATGTCGGGCAGGAAGCCCAGGTCGAGCATCTCGTCGGCCTCGTCCAGGACCAGGCCGCGGACCTTGCCCAGGATCAGGTGACCCTGCTGCGCGAGGTCCAGCAGCCGGCCGGGGGTGCCGACGACGACCTCGACGCCGGCCTGCAGCGCGGCGACCTGCGGCTCGAAGGCGCGGCCACCGTAGATGGCCTGCACCCGGATGCCGCGCTTGGCGCCGGCGGCGGCCAGGTCGCGGGAGACCTGCACGCAGAGCTCACGGGTGGGGACGACGACGAGCGCCTGCGGGACGCCGTCACCGCCCTCGGCCGCGGGGACGACGCGCTGCAGCAGCGGGACGCCGAAGCCCAGCGTCTTGCCGGTGCCGGTGCGGGCCTGCCCGATGAGGTCGTTGCCCGCGAGCGCGAGCGGGAGCGTGAGCTCCTGGATGGCGAAGGTGCGGTGGATCCCGACCTCGGCCAGCGCGGCCACGATGTCGGGGTGCACGTCGAAGTCGCTGAACAGCGGGCTGTCGGGGGCGACGGGTGCGCCGCCCAGCTCCTCGACCTGCGTCTCCAGCTCCTCGGGAGCCGGTGCGCCGGTCTCCGCGTGCTCGAGCTCGGGGGCGGTGGTGGGGGTGTTCTCGGTGGAGGTCAGTTCTCTCGCCTCGGTCTGGTGGGGGACCTGCGGCGTCGTGGTGCGGCCCCGGTCCTCGGGGCGCCGCCGGCGACGCACGCCGGTCCCGGTCGGTTCCGGGATTGTCGATCCAGCGCCGACGTGGCCAGTTCGACCGGGCGTCGAGTGCAGACTGCCCGGGAGAGCTCCGCGAGGAGCGTCATCCAGCGGTCATCAGCGCACACGGAATTGCATTGCGGTCCTGCTGTGAAGTGAACGGACCTCGCGGTCCGCGCATTCCATCCTAGCCTGCGGCAGCCCGATAGCCTGCCCGTGCGCCGCTGCGACACCGCCGGGACCACCCGACGGGGGCAGGGCGGACGGCGACGGGGGGCGGGCGCGAGTGAGTGCCGACGGGCGCGTGCTGGACCCCGAGGTCCAGCGGCGGGCGGTCGTGGAGCTGCTCGGCGTGCTCGCCTACGCCGAGCTCACCGCCTTCGACCGGCTGGCCGAGGACGCCCGGATGGCACCGACGCTGGCCGGGCGTGCGGCGCTGGCCCGGATGGCGGCGGCGGAGATCGACCACCACGGCCGGCTGACCGCCCGGCTGGTCGAGCTGGGCGTCGACCCGGCGGAGGCGATGGCCCCCTTCGTGGCCGCGCTCGACGGCTTCCACGACCAGACGCGGGCCGGCAGCTGGCTGGAGGGCCTGGTCAAGGCCCACGTCGGCGACGGCCTGGCCACCGACTTCTACCGCGAGGTCGCGGCGTTCCTGCCCCAGCCGGACCGCGCGCTGGTGGAGGAGGTGCTCGCCGACAGCGGGCACGCCGACTTCGCCGTCCGGGAGGTCCGGGCGGCCATCGCCGCCCACCCGACCCTGGCCGGGCGGCTGGCGCTGTGGGCCCGGCGGCTGGTGGGTGAGGCGCTCACCCAGTCGCAGGCGGTCATCGCCGAGCACGACGACCTCGCCGACCTGATGATGACCGGCACCGGCGACCTGGCCGGCGTGGGCCAGCTGCTGCAGCGGCTCACCGAGGCGCACGCGGTGCGCATGCGCGCCCTGGGCCTGAACCCCTGAGGAACGCCAGCCCCTGAGGAACCCCGAGGGGGCGTCGCCGCAGCTGCGGCCACGCCCCCTGGCGAGGTGCTGGAACGGCCCCGGCGCGGGGCCCCGCGACGAGCGTCAGCGAGTCGTGGGGGGCGCCGGGGTCCTTCGTCAGCCGGCGATGAAGCCCACCCGTCGCTGGTCGGCCTCGGCGATCTCGACATAGGCGATCTTGGCCGTCGGGACGACGACGCGGCGGCCGCGCTCGTCGACCAGCGTCAGCAGACCGCCGTCGGCCGCCATGGCCTTCGAGACCTCCGCCGCGATCTCGTCGGGGGTCTTCGGGCTGTCGATGACCAGCTCGCGGGGGGAGTGTTGGACACCGATCTTGACTTCCACGTGGAGATGCCTCCTCAGGTCTGGCTGCTCCGGCCCACGCTAGTGCAGCCGCCGTGGACCAGCCGGTCCGGCGGATGCGCCGTCAGCGAACGAGGCCGCCGGCGGTCACGGTCCCTCGGTGCCGTCGCGGCGGGGGAAGCCGGAGATCCCGCGCCACGCCAGCGCCGACATCAATGCCACCGCCTCGTCCCGCGAGAGCGTGCCCTTGCGGGCCAGCCACCAGCGGGCGCTGCTCTCCGCCAGGCCGGTCAGGCCGGCCGCCAGCAGCAGGGCCCGCTCCCGGTCGGCGCCGGTGTCGGCGGCGATGACCTCGGCGATCGCCTCGGTGACCGCGTGCGTGCCCCGGTCGGCGAGCTCCCGGACCTCGGCGTCGTTGCGCAGGTCGGACTCGAACACCAGGCGGAAGGCCTCGCCCTCGGCGTCGATGAAGTCGAAGTAGGCGCCGACCGCGCCGTCGACCCGCACCCGGTTGTCCTCGGTGCCGGCCATCGCCTGCCGCACCCGGTCGGTGAGCTCGTCGACGTGCTGCTCCAGCAGCGCCAGGTACAGCTCCCGCTTGCCGGGGAAGTGCTGGTAGAGCACCGGCTTGCTGACCCCGGCCCGGTCGGCGATGTCGTCCATCGCCGCGGCGTGGTAGCCCTGGGCGACGAAGACGTCCTGGGCGGCGCGCAGCAGCTGCAGCCGGCGGGCGCCGCGCGGCAGGCGGGCGGTCCGGCGGCCGGCCGACGGTGCGGGGGCGGGGGGGCTGGGCTGCATGGCCCGCCGATCCTACCGGCGGGTAGTGCGGACGACGTCGTACCGGCCCACGGTCGGGCGACCCGGGGCGGCGGGTCACGTCGGTGTTCTACCGTCGATCGGGTGACCGACGCCCGGCTGTCCGAGAGCCCGCTGCCCCGGCTGGGCCGGTTGCTCCCGCCGTGGCCCGGGGAGCTGGTGCCCGTCACCGGCGGCGAGGTGTTCGTCCGGTCCACCCCCTGGCGGGGGCCCGTCGACGGCACGGACGCCGCCGGGGGACCGCGCGAACGGGCGCTGTACGTGCACGGGCTGGGCGGGGCCTCCACCAACTGGACCGACCTCGCCGCACTGCTCGCCGTCCGCTTCGAGGGCCACGCCCTGGACCTGCCCGGGTTCGGCCGGTCGGGCCCGCCGCGGCGGTACTCGATCGAGCGGCACGCGCAGGCCGTCATCGACGTCCTGGAATGGGTCGCCGCCCGTCCCGGCCCCGGGCAGGGGCAGCCGGTGCACCTGGTCGGCAACTCCCTCGGCGGGCTGGTGAGCGTGTGGGTGGCCGCGCGCCGTCCCGACCTGGTCGCCACCCTCTCCCTGATCTCCGCGGCCATGCCGGTCTACCGGGTGCCCGCCGCCTTCGACCGGGCCATCACCCTGGTCCTGCTGCCGGGGGTGCCCGCGCTGGCCGAGCGGCGGCTGGCCGGGATCGACCCGGAGCAGCGGGTGCGCGGGCTGGTGCAGACCTGCTTCGGCAACCCCGATGCGGTCCCGCCCGAGCGCCTGCAGCAGGTCGTCGAGGAGATGCGGGAGCGCGACGAGCAGCCCTGGGCGGGGCAGGCGCTCACCCGCAGCCTGCGCGGCCTGATGACCTCCTACCTGCGGTTCGGCCGCGCCAACGCCTGGCGGATGGCCCGGTCGGTGCGGATGCCGTCGCTGGTGGTCACCGGTGACCGGGACCGGCTGGTCGACCCGGAGATCGCCACCCGGCTCGCCGACGTGCTGCCCGACGCCCGGCTCCAGGTGCAGGCCGGCATCGGTCACCTGGCGATGATGGAGGCGCCCGAGCCGACCGCCCGGGCCGTGCTGGGCCTCGCCGAGGACGCCGTGGACCGCGCCCGCGCCACCGGCCGGGACGCCTCCACCGCACGGACCTGAGACCGGGACACGCGACCGGGCGGTCGCCCCGCTGCTCTGCCGCCCCGCGTGGGATCCGTGAGAGCCTGACGGCCGTGGGCAGCCCCGACGACCGCTCCGGTCGCGACCCGGTGCGACCGCCACGGCCGCCGCTGCCTCCCGTCCCGGCGCCCCGGTCCACCGCGACGGCGAACCGGCCGCGCCCCGCCCGCACCGGGGGACCCGCCGGGGGCCCGCCGCGGCTCGGCGCCGGCCCGCGCACCGGCCCGCTGGTCGCCCGGCCCGACCCGGTGCCCCGGTCCCGCCGGGGCGCACCGCCGCCGCCCGAGGGCCCGGTGCGCCGGTTCGTCCGCCGGTACGGGTGGCGGGCCTACGCGATCCCGGTGCTCGCGCTGGCCACCGTCGTCACCCTGGCCGACGTCGCGCTCAGCGGCTCGGACCGGACGTCGGTGGCCGACCCGGCGGCCACCGGCTCGTCGGTCACCGCACCCGTCGTCGAGCCGCCGCCGGCGCCGACCGAGCCGGCCCCGGCCGAGGGCGAGGGCGCGCCCGCGGAGGAGCCCCCGCCGCCGGCCGCCCCCAGCTACGTCGAGCAGGGCGCGGGCACCGTCTCGGTCGTCGACGGCAGCTCGCAGGTCTACGGCACCGGCCCGCTGGAGCGCTTCGTCGTCGAGGTCGAGGACGGCATCGGGGTGGACGGCGCCCAGTTCGCCGCCGCTGTCGAGGCCACCCTCGGCGACCCGCGCTCGTGGGGCAGCGGCGGGCGGGCGTCCTTCCAGCGGGTCGGCGCGGCCGAGGCCGCCGCAGGTGGCTACGACTTCCGGGTCAGCCTGGTCAGCCCCGGCAGCATGGAGACCTACTGCCCCGGGGTGGGCACGGGTGGCTACACCTCGTGCCGGTACGGCGAGCGCGCCGTCATCAACCTGGCCCGCTGGGAGACCGCCGTCCCCGACTACGGGGGCGACATCCCCACCTACCGGCAGTACGTGGTCAACCACGAGGTCGGGCACGCGCTGGGCAACGGGCACCAGTCCTGCCCGGCGCCCGGCGAGCTCGCCCCGGTCATGCAGCAGCAGACGCTGGGGCTGCAGGGCTGCGTCAAGAACGCCTGGCCCCATCCCTGAGTCGCCCTACCGGACTCCACCGCGGCCACCTGCCACGGACCTCGCGCTGAGCCGTTCCCAGCGTCTCCGGCGGGAGCCCTACCGGGGTCCTCATCGCCCGCGCGGCACGGAAGCAGGAATAGCGTGCCGGGGTGGACGTCGTCGTGGAGGTGGGTGGCTGGGAGCACGAGTGCTGCGGTGAACCCATCGAGCGGAACCAGCTCGTCGATCTCCAGTGCATCCGGCACCAGGGGCCGGACGGCCACCTGCACCTGGTCGAGACCCACCACGGCGGCCTCGACGTCGCAGCCGACGAGCGGGTCCGTGGGCGGGTCACCGAGATCCAGGTGGTCCCGGGGGCGGGGACCGCGCAGCCGGTCCTCCGCGTGCCGGGCGGGCCCGCGCTGCGGGGCTTCGCCGAGGACGACGACGGCCACCTGGAGGACCCGTGGACCGGTGAGCTGTTCACCCCGGGACCCGGCACGTTCCTGGTGACCGTCCGGACGTCCCGCTGACCGCACCCGCTCCCGGCCGTCGGGCATCCCGGTGGATGGGACGGGATCCGGGACGGGGATTACGGGCCCGTGTCAGGCTGTTGCGCAGTCCAGGACGCCGGCTCGGGCCGGACAGCCCTGACGTACACAGCCGTGTGAGGAGCGCACCGTGCAGTTGCCACCCCTGGTGGAGCCCGCCGACGACCTGTCGATCGACGAGGTCCGCCGCTACAGCCGCCACCTGATCATCCCCGACGTCGGGATGGACGGGCAGAAGCGGCTCAAGAACGCCAAGGTGCTCGCCGTGGGCGCCGGTGGCCTCGGCTCGCCGGTGCTGATGTACCTGGCCGCGGCCGGTGTCGGCACGCTCGGCATCGTCGAGTTCGACACCGTCGACGAGTCCAACCTGCAGCGCCAGATCATCCACGGCCAGTCCGACATCGGCCGCTCCAAGGCCGAGAGCGCTCGTGACTCGATCAAGGAGATCAACCCCTACGTCGACGTCCGCCTGCACTCGACGCGGCTGGACAACGAGAACGTGCTGGAGATCTTCAGCCAGTACGACCTGATCGTCGACGGCACCGACAACTTCGCCACCCGGTACCTGGTCAACGACGCCGCGGTGCTGCTGGGCAAGCCGTACGTGTGGGGCTCGATCTACCGCTTCGACGGTCAGGTGTCGGTCTTCTGGAACGAGCACGGGCCCAACTACCGCGACCTCTACCCGGTGCCGCCGCCGCCCGGCATGGTGCCCAGCTGCGCCGAGGGCGGCGTCCTGGGCGTGCTCTGCGCCACGGTCGGCGCCATCCAGGCCACCGAGGCGGTCAAGCTCATCACCGGCATCGGTGACACGCTGCTCGGCCGGCTCATGGTCTATGACGCCCTGGAGATGACCTTTCGCACCATCAAGGTGCGCAAGGACCCTGAGGGTGAGCCGATCACCGGCCTGATCGACTACGAGAGCTTCTGCGGCGTCGTCTCCGAGGAGGCCCAGCTGGCGGCCGCCGGCGCGACGATCACCGTCGACGAGCTCAAGGACATGATGGACGCCGGCAAGGACTTCGCCCTGATCGACGTCCGTGAGCCCAACGAGTACGAGATCGTCTCGATTCCGGGCGCGACGCTGATCCCGAAGGACGAGATCCTCTCCGGCCGCGCGCTGGCGCAGCTGCCCAACGACAAGCCGATCGTGCTGCACTGCAAGACCGGTGTCCGCTCCGCGGAGGCGCTGGCCGCGGTGAAGAACGCCGGCTTCAAGGACGCCGTGCACGTGCAGGGCGGCGTCACCTCGTGGGCGACCCGGATCGACAAGACGCTCCCCACGTACTAAAGGACCCCCTCGCCCCCCGACCCTCGCTCCGCTCGGGCCGGGACCCTGCGAGGGGGCCGCTCCAGCACGTTACCTGGGCCCCGGCTCCGCCACTGCGCGGGCCGGGGCCCGGCTGCGTTCTACTGGCGTCATGCCCGAGCCGAGCCACACCGATCTGCTGCTGCTCTTCCAGCGGGCCCAGGCGCAGTTCACCGACCGGGTGGACGCCGTCGAGCCCGGCGAGTGGGACGCTCCCGCCCTGCCCGAGTGGAGCGTCGCCGACCTGGTGGCGCACCTGACCAGCGAGCAGCTGTGGGTGCCGCCGCTGCTGGCCGGTGAACCGCTGGACGTCGTCGCGCAGCGCATCCCCACCGACACCGACGAGCTGGTCGGCACCGACCCGCTCACCGCCTGGGAGACCGCCGCCGACGGCGCGCTGACGGCGTGGGCCGACCCCGCCGTCCTGGACCGCACGGTGCAGCTCCCCGCCGGCCCGGCGAGCGCCGCGGACCACCTCACCGAGATGACCGCGGACCTCACCGTCCACGCGTGGGACCTCGCCCGGGCCGTCGGCGGCGACACGCACCTGGACCCCGAGCTGGCCGCCGCCGCCTTCCGGTACGCCGAGGCCAACCTCGGCGACGAGGGGCAGCCCGGCCTGTTCGCCGCCCCGGTCGAGCCGCCGCCCGGCGCCGACCTGCAGACCCGGCTGCTGGCCAGGTTCGGACGTCGCTCCTGAGGGTGGGTCGTGGGCCCGTTCGGCCCGATGACGGGCATCACCCACCTAGGCTCCGTCGTCGAACAGCCGAGCCGGAGGTCCGCACGCATGAGCCAGCCACCCCAGGGACCGCCCACGCCGGGGCCCCACACCGCGCAGCCCGCCGGGCAGTCCCCGTGGGGTCCCCAGCCGGGCGCCGGCTGGGGGATGCCGCCGGTCGGCCAGCAGCAGGCCGGGGGCAGCTGGGGTCCGCCGCCCGGGCAGCCGGGCAGCTGGGGAGCTCCGCCGCCGTGGGCCGGGTCCGGGGGCCCCGGCGGCCCCGGACCGGACCGCAGGCGGACCCTGGTGATCACCGCCTCGGCCGTCGGCGCCCTGCTGGCCGGGCTCGCCGTCGGCCTGGTGCTGTGGCTCGGCAGCGACGGGGACGACGGGTCGTCCAGCACCGCCTCGGCCACCCCGTCCAGCGACACCTCGGCCCCCGCCTCCCGACCGGCCGCCCCCTCGTCGGCCGCGGGCACCGGCGGCTTCACCGCGGCCCCGACGGTGGGCACGGAGGAGTTCATCGCCACGCTGCCGGCCGACTTCACCGACTGCGGTGCGGCCGAGCTGATCGGTGACGGCGACGTCGCCGCGGCCGCCTGCGGGCCGGCGTCCAGCGAGCCCGGCCCGAGCGACGCGGTCTTCCTGCGCTACCCCGACGTCGACACCCTCGACGACGTGTTCGCCGCCGACGTCGCCGCCCTGGGCCTGGAGGAGTGGGGCGAGGCGACCGACTGCACCGAGGACGGCTACGGCGAGTGGGTGCGCGGCGAGATCACCGGCGGGCTGCTCGCCTGCGGGCTGACCGACGGCGCCGCCTTCATCTACTGGACCGACGACGAGTTCCTCACCGAGGGCGTGGTGAGCATGCCGGGGGAGACCCAGGGCGACGTCGTCGCGCTCTACGGGTGGTGGGTCGAGAACAGCGACTTCGTGGGCTGAGCCGGTGACGCCAGCGGGGGAGGGCCGGTCGGCCGCCGACGTCGACGAGGCCGTCTTCGACGCCGTCGAGGCGATCCCGCCTGGCCGGGTCAGCACCTACGGCGCCATCGGCCGCCTCGTGGGCGTGGGCCCGCGGCGGGTGGCCCGGGCGCTGTCGGCCGGCGGCGGGGCGGTTCCCTGGCACCGCGTCGTGCGCGCCGACGGCACCCCGGCCGAGCCGGTGCGGGTCCGCCAGCTCGAGCTGCTGGCCGCCGAGGGCGTGCCGGTGCGCGGCGTCCGGGTCGACCTCGCCGCCGTCGGCTGGCCCGACGAGCCCTGAGACCGGAACCGGCGGCGTCCACGGAACCGTCGGTGGGTCGTGTTCTCATCGAGGGGTGCGGGGGGAGAGCGGGTCGGCCGGGTCGACGGTGGAGCCGGTCTACCGGCTCGTGCAGCCGGCGGCGGTCCCGGTCGCCCGCCCGCGGCTCGACCCGACCCAGCAGGCGGTGGTCGACCACCCGGGCGGGCCGCTGCTGGTGCTGGCCGGGCCCGGCACCGGCAAGACGACGACGATCGTGGAGGCCGTCGCCGCCCGCATCGACGCCGGCGCCGACCCCGAGCGCCTGCTGGTGCTCACCTTCAGCCGCAAGGCCGCCGCGGAGCTGCGCACCCGGATCACCGCCCGGGTCGGGCGCACCATCCGCGAGCCGGTGGCCCGTACGTTCCACTCCTACGCCTTCGGCGTGCTGCGCCGGGCCGCGGTGCTCCGCGGTGAGCCCGCCCCCCGGCTGCTGACCGCGGCCGAGCAGGACGCCGTCGTCGCCGAGCTGCTGGCCGGCGACGTCGCCGAGGACGGCGTGCGCTGGCCCGACGAGCTGGCCGCGGCGCTGCAGACCACCGGCTTCCGGGAGGAGCTGCGCGAGCTGCTGCTGCGGGCCACCGAGCGCGGCATCGACCCCGCGCGGCTGGCCGCCTGGGGGCGGGAGCGCGGGCTGCCGCACTGGGTGGCCGCCGCCCGCTTCGCCGACCAGTACGCCGGGGTCTCCGCCTTCGCGACCGCGGCCCGCGGTGGCGCCAGCGGCTACGACCCGGCCGAGCTGGTGCGCACCGCGATCGACGAGCTGCACGCCGACCCGGAGCTGCTGCGCACCGAGCGCGAGCGGGCGCGCTGGCTGTTCGTCGACGAGTACCAGGACACCGACCCGGCACAGGTCGAGCTGGTCGAGCTGCTGGCCGGCGGCGGTGGCGACCTGGTCGTGGTCGGCGACCCCGACCAGGCCATCTACGCCTTCCGCGGGGCCGAGCCGCGGGGCATCGTCGAGTTCCCCACCCGCTTCCGGCACCGCGACGGCCGCCCCGCCGACCGGCTGTCCCTGGGTGTGTGCCGCCGCTCGGGCGCCGAGCTCCTCGCGGTCAGCCGCCGGGTCGCCGAGGGGCTGCCCGGCCCCTGGGAGCACCGCCGCCTGGCCGCCGGCGACGGGGTCGCGCCCGGGGAGGCGGAGGTGCATGTCTTCGACTCCCCGGCCACCGAGGCCGCCTTCCTCGCCGACACCCTCCGCCGGGCGCACCTGCTCGACGGCGTGCCGTGGTCCCAGATGGCGGTGGTGGTCCGCTCGGCCGCGACCGGGCTCGCGCCGGTACGTCGCGCGCTCACCCAGGCCGGGGTGCCGGTCGCCGTCTCCGCCGACGACGTCGCGCTCGCCGCCCAGCCGGCGGTGCAGCCGTTCCTGGCCGCCCTCGGCGCGCTCCTGCCGGCGGCGAGCCCGGTCGACGGCGAGCCCGGTGAGGCCGGCTTCGACGAGCCGGGCGCGGAGGCGCTGCTGGCCTCGCCGCTGGGCGCGGCCACCGTGCTCGACCTGCGCCGGCTGCGCCGCGCGGCCCGGCGGGCCCAGGTCGACCGCGGGGAGGACGCCGGCTCCCGCGGCACACCGCTGGCCGCGGTGCTCGCCGACGCCACGCTGCTCGACGCGCTGCCCGAGCACGTGGCCCGCCCGGCGGCCCGGGTCGCCCGGGTGCTCTCGGCCGGGCGGCTCGCACTGCTCTCCGACGGCTCCGCCGAGGACGTGCTGTGGGCCATGTGGCAGGCCAGCGGGCTCGGCCACCGCTGGGCCCGGGCCAGCGCCGCCGGCGGGCCGACCGGCGCGGTCGCCGACCGCGACCTGGACGCGGTGGTCTCCCTCTTCGACGCCGCCGCGGCGTTCGTCGACCGGCTGCCGCACGCCGGGGTGGCCGCCTTCCTCGCGCACCTGGGCGCCCAGCAGCTGCCCGGTGACAGCGGGGCGGCCCGGGCGCCGGCCGGGGAGACGGTCCGGCTGCTCACCGCGCACGCCTCGAAGGGCCTGGAGTGGGACGTCGTCTGCGTGGCCGGGGTGCAGGAGGGCGTGTGGCCGGACCTGCGCACCCGGGCCAGCCTGCTCGGCGCGGAGGACCTGGTGGACGCCGCCGGGGGCACCGACCCGGCGAACCTCGACCGCCGGACGCTCGCCCTCGCCGAGGAGCGCCGGCTGTTTTACGTGGCGTGCACCCGGGCCCGCCGGCGGCTGCTGGTCACCGCCGTCGACGGCGCGCTCGAGGGTGGTGACGCCGGGGCCGCGGCGTCGCGCTTCCTGGACCTGGTGGCTCCGCTGCCCGCCGGCGGCGACGGCACCCGGCCGCACACCCCGCTGCCCCGGCAGCTCACGCTCCCGGCGCTGGTCGCCGAGCTGCGCCGGCACCTCACCGACCCGCACACGCCGGCGCCGCGCCGGTCCAGCGCCGCCGCCGTGCTGCGCCGGCTGGCCGACGAGCGGGTGCCCGGCGCCGACCCGGCCGGCTGGTGGGGCCTGGCGCCGCTATCCGACGACGCGCCCCTGGTCGACCCGGCCGACGTCGTCCCGGTGCGGCCCTCGGCGATCGACACCTTCCAGCGGTGCCCGCTGCGGTGGGTGCTCGGCGCGGTCGGCGCCGAGGCCGCCCCGGAGGCGACCCGCACGGTCGGGTCGGCGGTGCACGACGTCGCCCAGCGGGTGGCCGAGGGGCTGCCCCCGGCCGACGCGCCGGCGGTGCTCGACGCCGAGCTCGACGGCCTGGACCTCGGGCCGGGCTGGTTCGACCAGCGGCAGCGCGACCGGGCCCAGGAGATGCTGACCAAGTTCCTCGCCTGGCACGCCCGCGGCGACCGCGAGCTGGTCGCCGCCGAGGAGGACTTCGACGTCGTCATCGGCCGGGCCCGGCTGCGCGGCCAGGTCGACCGGCTGGAACGCGACGCCGAGGGTCGGCTGGTCGTGGTCGACCTGAAGACCGGGAAGACCGCGCCGCGCACGGTGGAGGAGCACGGGCAGCTGGCGGCCTACCAGCTGGCCGTCGCCGAGGGCGCCTTCGAGCAGCACGGCACGGTGAGCGGGGGAGCGGCGCTGCTGCAGGTGGGCGGGGCGCAGAAGGCGGCCAAGGAGCACGCGCAGACGCCGCTGCCCACCGACGTCGACCCGCGCGAGACGTGGGCCGGGGAGCTGATCGCGGAGGTGGGCGAGGGCATGGGTGCCGGCACGTTCGTGGCCCGCACGGACACCGACTGCGAGCGCTGCGCGTTCCGGCGCAGCTGCCCGGTGCAGGAGTCCGGCCGGCAGGTGACCTCGTGACGCAACTCGCGTTCGACCTGCCGGGGATGGGTCCCGTCGGGGAGCCCGAGGTGCCCCGGCTGCTCACCCCCGCTGAGGTCGCCACCCGGTGCGGGCTGGGCTACGCGCCGTCGGACGAGCAGGCCGGGGTGGTCTCCGCGCCGGTCGACCGGCCGCTGGTCGTGGTCGCCGGCGCCGGGTCGGGCAAGACCGAGACGATGGCCGCCCGGGTCGCCTGGCTCGTCGCCAACCAGATGGTCGCCCCGGAGGCGGTGCTCGGGCTCACCTTCACCCGCAAGGCCGCCAGCGAGCTCAACGCCCGGGTGCGGCTGCGGCTGGGTGCGTTGGCCGAGCACCCCGACACCGACCCGGCGCTGCGCGAGCGGCTGTCCGTCGCGGCGCCCACCGTCGCCACCTACCACGGCTACGCCGCCGGGATCGTCGCCGAGCACGGACTCCGGATCGGCGTGGAGCCCGGTGCCGGCGTGCTCGGCCCGGCGATGTGCTGGGGGCAGGCGGCCACCGTCGTCGCCGGGCACACCGGCGACATGGCCGACGTGGCCCTGGGGCTGGTCACCACCACCGAGGACGTGCTGCAGCTGGCCGCGGAGCTCGGCGAGCACGACGTCAGCCCGGACCGCTTGCGCGCCTGGACCGCCCGCTTCGAGACCCAGCTGCACGGCTACGCCGACGCGGGCCGGAAGAAGGGCCCCTACGCCGACGTGCTGGCCCTGCTGGCCCGCCAGCGGGCCCGCGTGGCGCTGCTGCCGATGGTCGAGGCGTTCGAGGCGCGCAAGCGGGCCGCCGGCGCGATCGACTACGCCGACCAGGTGGCCTACGCCGCGCGGGTGGCGGTCGGCTCCCCGGAGGTGGGCCGCCGGGAGCGGGCCCGCTGGCGGGTGGTGCTGCTCGACGAGTACCAGGACACCAGCGTCGGCCAGCTCCGCATGCTCGAGGCGCTGTTCGGTGGGCCGGGCGGGCACCCGGTGCTCGCCGTCGGTGACCCGCGGCAGTCGATCTACGGCTGGCGCGGCGCCTCGGCCGGCACCATCGAGCGGTTCGCCCGCACCTTCCCCGGCAGCCCGGAGCGGCCGGCCGAGCGGCTGACGCTCT
Organism: Modestobacter sp. SYSU DS0904; assembly: GCF_054051115.1. Lineage (NCBI taxonomy): Bacteria > Bacillati > Actinomycetota > Actinomycetes > Geodermatophilales > Geodermatophilaceae > Modestobacter > Modestobacter sp. SYSU DS0904. Next base: position 64,071 of record NZ_JBJHAQ010000017.1, read on the forward strand.
CCACCAGCTGGCGCAACGACCGGGCCGTGCTGGCCGTCGCCAACGCCGTGGCCGCCGCGCTGCCCGAGCCCGAGCAGCCGCTGCCGGACCTCACCGCCGCGCCGGTCGCCGGCCCGGGCGCGGTGCACGTCGGCCTGTACGAGACCGTCGCCGAGGAGACCGCGGCGCTGGCCGACCGGCTGGCCGCCGAGTGGCACCGCCCTGCCGAGCGCCGCCCGACGATCGCGGTGCTGGCCCGCCGCCGGGCCCAGCTGCCCGGCATCGCGGCGGCGCTGCGCGAGCGCGGGCTGCCGGTCGAGGTGGTCGGGCTCGGTGGGCTGCTCGACGTCCCGGAGGTCTCCGACGTCGTCGCCACGATGCGGGTGCTGGTCGACCCCACCGCCGGCGACGCGCTGGGCCGGCTGCTCACCGGCGCCCGCTGGCGGATCGGCCCGCGCGACCTCGCCGCGCTGGAGGCCCGGGCGCGGTCGCTGGTGCGCGAGCGGCGGGCCGCGGCCACCGAGCCCGGCAACCCACCCGGCGACGTCGCCGCCGGCCCCACCGAGGCCGCCACCCCCGAGCTGCCCCGGGAACGCGGCAGCATCGTGGAGGCGCTGGACGACCTGGGCCGACCCGACGCCTACTCCGCCGAGGGCTTCCGCCGGCTCCGGCGACTCGGCACCGAGCTGGCCACGCTGCGCGGGCGGCTGGGCGAGTCGCTGCCCGACCTGGTCGACGAGGTGGTGCGCACCCAGGGCCTGGAGACCGAACTGGCCAGCCACCCCGACGCCACCCCGGGCCGGGCACGCACTCACCTCGACGCCCTGCACGAGGTCGCCGCCCAGTTCACCGAGCTGGCCGAGCTGCCCTCGCTGCCGGCGTTCCTCGGCTACCTCGCCGACGCCGAGGTCCGCGAGCGCGGCCTGGAGCCCGGGGAGGTCGCGGTCAACCCGGAGGCGGTGCAGCTGCTCACCGGGCACTCGGCCAAGGGCCTGGAGTGGGACGTCGTCGCCGTCCCCGGCATGACCGTCGGCCAGTTCCCGGCCAAGGGCGACGCCTCCGACTCCTGGATCCGCGACCCCGGCGCCGTCCCGGTCGACCTGCGGGTCACCGACCGCGCCGAGCTGCCCCGGCTGCACCTGCCGGTACCCGGCTCCGGTGACCAGGCCTCCGTCCGCGACGCGCTGGCCGACTACGTCGCCGAGTGGAAGGACTTCGGGCTGGCCGAGGAGATCCGGCTCGGCTACGTGGCGGTCACCCGGGCCAAGCACCTGCTGCTGTGCTCGGGCAGCTGGTGGCGCGACGGCAAGACCGTGTGCGGGCCGTCCTCGCTGCTGCTGGCGGTCAAGGACGCCGTGGAGGCCGGGTCCGTCGACGGCGGGGCCGGCGTGGTCGACGCCTGGGCCGAGCCACCGGCCGACGACGCGGAGAACCCCGCACTGGCCGAGTGGCCGATCGGGGTGTGGCCGGCCGACCCGCTGTCCGCGAACCGCCGCCGGTCGCTGAGCGCGGCCGCCGAGCTGGTCGCCGCCAGCCGGCCGCACCCGCTCACCGACGAGGCGCTGCAGGCCACCGACGACGCGCTGGTCGCCGACTGGCTGCGCGACGCCGAGCTGCTGCTGCGGGAGCGGGCCGAGTCCTGGCGCGGCACGGTCGAGGTGCCGCTGCCCGCGCACCTGTCGGTGTCGGCGCTGGTGGCGCTGCGCCGTGACCCGGCCGAGCTGGCCCGGCGGCTGCGCCGGCCGATGCCCGCGGCACCGGCGCCGCTGGCCCGCCGCGGCACCGCGTTCCACGCCTGGCTGGAGGAGCGGTTCGGCACCTCCCGGTTGATCGACCTCGACGAGCTCCCCGGCTCCGGCGACGCCGCGGCCGCGCCCGACGAGGCGCTCGGGGCGCTGCAGCAGGCCTTCCTCGCCGGCGAGTGGGCCGACCGGCAGCCGGTCGACGTGGAGGCGCCGTTCGAGACCCCGCTCGGGCCGCTCACCCTGCGCGGGCGGATCGACGCCGTCTACGCCACCCCCGACGGCGGCTTCGAGGTGATCGACTGGAAGACCGGGCCGGTGCCCGGCGCGGCCGAGCTGGCCGCGGCGAGCGTGCAGCTGGCCGCCTACCGGCTGGGCTGGTCGCGGTTGACCGGCGTGCCGGTGGAGCGGGTCAGCGCCGGGTTCCACCACGTCGCCGACGGGGTCACCCTGCGCCCGGTCGACCTGCTCGACGAAGCCGGACTGCTCGCCCTCGTCACCGGCGCGGACTGACGGCGGATCCGTCAGTGTGCGCTGAGTGCTGGTTCCAGGCCCCGGAACCAGCACTCAGCGCACATCAGCGGGCCCTGGGCGCTCAACTCGGCGGGGCGTGGTGGTGGCCTCGGGCCGGGTCGAAGACGACCCCGCCGGCCACCCGCTCGATGATCGCCCCGGCCAGCGCCTCCGGTGCCTGCTCGGGCACCCAGTGGGTGATCCCGGGCAGCTCGACGAAGCGGTAGTCGCCGGTCACCTGGTCCGCGCACGCCTCGGCGGCGGTGCGGCCGATCGCCACGTCGCCGTCGCTCCAGACGAACGTCGTCGGCACCTCGACCGGGTCGACCCGGGTGCGGGCGTCCATCGCCCGGTACCAGTTCAGCGCGGCCGTAAGCGCGCCCGGCGCCGACAGCACGCCGACGTAGGCGTCGACCGCCTCGGCGGGCACCCCGGGCGCCTCCAGCAGCCGGCGCAGCCGCCGGGCGCCGTCGCGGAGCAGCGCCTCCTCGCCCGCACCCTCCTGCCGGAACAGCCGGATGTACCCCGACCGCTCCTTCTGCTCCGGGTCGGCCCGGTAGGCCAGCGTGAACGCCGTCGGGTGTGGCACCGAGACCGCGGTCAGCGACGCCACCCGGTCCGGGTGCCAGGCGGCGAGCGCCCAGGCCACGTTCGCGCCCCAGTCGTGGCCGACCACGTGCGCCACCGGCACGTCCAGCGCGGTCATCAGGTCCGCGGTGACCTGGACCAGGTTGGCCAGCGCGTACGAGTCGACGTCCATCGGCCGCGCACCGGGGGAGTAGCCCAGCTGGTCGGGGGCGAAGGTGCGCAGCCCGGCCTGGGCCAGCAGCGGCGTCACCGCCGACCAGGACAGCGACGTCTCGGGGAAGCCGTGCAGCAAGAGCACCGGCAGCCCGTCGTCCGGTCCGTCGGTCCGGACGTCGAAGGTCAGGTCGCCGACATCCACCTGCAGCATCCCCACGGCCATGCAGGCAACCTAGCCCGGCGCGTGCTCGGACGGGCCGGCGCGGCGGGATACCGTCGGCGCCGTGAGCAGCTCCGCCGAACGCGACTTCGTCACCGCCCACCTCGACGACCTGCACGCCGACCTCGACGCGTGGCTGCGGATCCCGTCGATCTCCGCCGACCCCGGCCATTCCGGCGACGTGCGGGCCAGCGCCGAGTGGCTCGCCGAGGCGCTGCGCCGCACCGGCTTCCCGACCGTGGAGATCTGGGAGACCCCCGGCGCCCCCGCGGTCTTCGCCGAGTGGCCCTCGGCCGACGCCGGTGCCCCGGTCGCGCTCGTCTACGGCCACCACGACGTCCAGCCGGTCGACCCGCTGGAGCTGTGGGAGCACCCGCCGTTCGAGCCCACCCGGGTCGAGGGCCCCGACGGCCCCGAGCTGCACGCCCGCGGCGCCATCGACGACAAGGGCAACGTCGCCTTCCACCTGCTCGGCATCCGCGCGCACCTGGCCGCCACCGGCCGCGACACCCCCGCGGTGACGGTCAAGCTGGTCATCGAGGGCGAGGAGGAGTCCGGCTCACCGCACTTCGCCGAGCTGCTCCGGCAGCGGCGCGACCGGCTCGACTGCGACGTCGTCGTGGTCAGCGACACCGGCATGGCCGCCCCCGACCTGCCCAGCGCCGTCACCTCGATGCGCGGGCTGGCCGACGCCGAGATCACCCTGCGCGGCCCGGCGGTCGACCTGCACTCCGGCTCGTTCGGCGGTGCCGTCCCCAACCCGCTGCACGCCATGGCCCAGCTGATCAGCGCGCTGCACGACGACCAGGGGCGGGTCACCCTGCCCGGCTTCTACGACGCGGTGCGGCCGCTGTCGGACCGCGAGCGCGAGCTGATGGGCCGGGTGCCCTTCGACGAGGCCGCCTGGCTGGCCGGCCCGGCCGCCTCCCGGGCCACCACCGGCGAGGCCGGCTTCACCACGCAGGAGCGGATCGGCGCCCGGCCGACGGCGGAGGTCAACGGCATGTGGGGCGGCTACTCCGGCCCCGGCCACAAGACGATCATCCCGGCCGAGGCGCACGCCAAGCTGACCTTCCGGCTGGTCGCCGACCAGCGCCCGGAGGAGATCGCCGGCCAGGTCCGCGCCTGGGTCGAGCAGCACCTCCCCGAGGGCATCGAGGCCGAGGTGCACGCCCCGCCCGGCGGCGTCGCCCCCTGCGCCAGCAACCTGGACTCCCCGTACATGGACGCGCTGCTGGCGGCGATCGCGCAGGCCTGGGACAGCGCCCCGGACCAGGTGCTGTTCATGAAGGAGGGCGGCAGCGGCCCCGAGGCCGACCTGGTCGAGCAGCTGGGCGCGCCGCTGGTGTTCCTCGGCGCCGGGCTGCCCACCGACCGGATCCACTCGCCCAACGAGCGGGTGCTGCTGTCGATGCTGCACCGCGGCGCGGAGGCGGCCGCCCACCTGTGGCGCGAGCTGGCCACCGTCGCCCGCTGAGGTGCTGACGTGACCGCACCCGGGGGAGTCGCCCCGGCCGGCTGGTACCCCGACCCGGACGGCGCACCGGGACTGGTGCGGTGGTGGAACGGGGAGAGCTGGTCCGACGTCACCACCCCGGCGGGTCCCGGCGTCCAGGTCGGCCAGGCGTTCGAGGCGACCACCCCGCCGGCCGGGCAGCCGGAGGCCGGGTGGGAGGCCTGGAGTGCCGGGTCGCCCGCGCCCGCCCGGCGGTCACGCCGGCCGCTGCTCGTCGGGCTCGGTGCGCTGCTGGTGGTCGCCCTCGTCGTGCTCGTCGGGGTGCTCGTCGGCCGCTCCGGCGACGACCCCGCCACCGCCCCGGTCGCCCGCCCCAGCAGCGAGCCGGGCACCCCCTTCCCGCCGGGCACCGTGCGGATCATCGACGAGGACGCCGGGATCTCCTACCCGTGGCTCGGCGACGGCTGGTCCGAGTGGGACCGCGGCGACCAGGTCGAGACCACCGCCACCGCCGGGCAGTACTTCGTCACCCAGGAGGAGCTGCCCGGCGACTTCGACTCCTTCATCGCCCAGTGCACCTCCGGGCCCCTGGTGCCCGCCTTCGGCTGGACCGGGCCGGGCAGCCTGCAGATGACCACCACCACGATCGCCGACTTCGTCCGCTACGCCCACTACCCCGGGCCCAACGAGCGCACCGTGCGCCGCGACGAGGCGGTGACCGTCGACGGTGCGCCGGCCTGGGTGTACGAGTTCGACCTCACCTGGGACGTCGAAGGCTACGACGCCACCGGGGAACGGGCCGCGCTGCTGCTCATCGACGTCGGCCGCGAGGCACCGGCCCTGCTGTACGTCTCCGTCCCCAACACCCACGCCGAGCTGTACGGCGTCGTCGACCGGGTGCTGGCGTCCGTCGAGGTGCTGTGACATCGGTCGGCCTACCGGCCTCCACCGCGGCCACGTGCCGTGCCCGGCCGGCGCGGAGCCGTTGCCGGCGTCCCCGCCGGGACCCTGCGGGCCCGCGGCGGTTCCACCGACCGGCTGTCGCCGGGCACCGCGGCCAGGTGCCGTGGCCGGGCGTCGCTGAGCCGTTGCCCGGCTGAGCCAGCCCGTCGCCCTCCGTGGCCGGGGGCTGGGCAGGGGGCGTCCTGCCCACTCGGACAGGGGAGCCCGGGGGCGGCGTGTCGGCCCTCGCGGTTAGGGTCGAGCGCGTGACAGCAGCTCAGGGAGACCTGGTCCTGCGCCACCCGGTCGAGCGGTTCACGCTCGACAACGGGCTGCGCGTGGTCCTGGCGCCCGACCGGAGTGTCCCCGTCGTCGCCGTCAGCGTCTTCTACGACGTCGGCATGCGTTCCGAGCCGCCGGGTCGCACCGGCTTCGCCCACCTGTTCGAGCACATGATGTTCCAGGGGTCGGCGAACGTCCCGAAGATGGAGCACGCCCGGCTGGTGCAGGCCGCCGGCGGCACCTTCAACGGCTCCACCCACCAGGACTACACGAACTACTTCCAGGCCCTGCCGTCGGAGGCGCTCGAGCGCGCGCTCTTCCTCGAGGCCGACCGGATGGCCGCCCCGGCGATCACCCCGGAGAACCTCCGCAACCAGATCGACGTGGTGAAGGAGGAGATCCGGGTCAACGTGCTCAACCGCCCCTACGGCGCCTTCCCGTGGCTGCAGCTGCCGTCGATCGCGTTCGACACCTTCGCCAACACCCACGACGGCTACGGCTCCTTCGTCGACCTGGAGTCCTCCACCGTCGACGACGCGCAGGACTTCTTCGACCGCTACTACGCCCCGGCCAACGCGGTGCTGTGCATCGGCGGCGACCTCGACGTCACCGAGACCGAGCAGCTGGTCCGCCGCTGGTTCGACCAGGTGCCCGCGCGTCCGGCCCCGCCGATGCCGAACACCGGCGAGCCCTCGCCGACCGCCGTCCGGCGTGGCGTGGTCGAGGACCCGCTCGCCCCGGCGCCCGCGGTCGCGATCGGCTGGCGGGTGCCCGACCCGGTCAACGACCTGGACACCTACCTCGGCACCGTGCTGCTCACCGAGCTGCTCAGCGAGGGCGACGCCTCCCGCCTGGAGCGCCGGCTGCTGCACACCGACCAGCTCGCGGTCGGGCAGAGCAGCTACCTGGGCCTGTTCGGTGACCCGTTCGACGTCCGCGACGCCACCCTGCTGGTCACCCAGGTGCACCACCCGGCGGAGGTGCCGACCGACACGGTGCTGCGCGCCGTCCACGAGGAGGTCGAGAAGGTGGCCACCGACGGTGTCCCCATCGAGGAGCTCGCCCGGGTGCAGGCCCGGGCCGAGGCCCAGCTGCTGCAGCAGGCCGACTCCGTGCTCGGCCGCACGCTCGGCTTCGCGGCCGCCGAGCTGATCCACGGCCGAGCCGAGCTGGCCGGGGAGCTGGCCGCGCGGCTCGCCGCGGTCACCCCCGACCAGGTGCAGACGGCGGCGCGGGGCCTGTCCCCGGACACCGCCGCGGTGCTCGAGCTGCGCGCCGGCGGTGCCCGATGAGCGCCCCGGTGCTGGTGCCGCCGCTGGGCGACCCCCGGCCCACCCCGGTTCCCCAGGTGCACGAGACCACGCTGCCCAACGGCCTACGCCTGATCGTCGTCCCCCGCCCCGGCGTGCCGCTGGTCGAGCTCCGGCTGCGGGTGCCCTTCGCCGCCGCGACCCCGCGCACCGCCGCCGTCCACGCCGCCCGCACCGCCGTCCTCAGCGGGGCGGTGCTGCTGGGCACCGCGCAGCACGACGAGCTGCAGCTCGCCCAGCTGCTCCAGGCGCAGGGCGCGGAGCTGGCGGTCTCCGCCGACGCCGACCGCCTGCTGCTGGCCACCACCATGCTGCCCGGCGGCCTGGGTGAGGTGCTCGGCGTCGTGGCCGAGCTGCTCGGTTCGGCCACCTACCCGGCGCGTCAGGTGGAGGCCGAACGGTCCCGGGTCGGTGAGCGGCTGCGCATCGCCCGCTCGCAGCCCGGGCTGATCGCCCGCACCGCCCTGGCCGCGCGCCGCTACGGCGCACACCCCTACGCCCAGCAGCTGCCCTCCGCGGAACTGGTCGGGGCGGTCACCCCCGCCGCGCTGCGCAAGCTGCACCGGGATCGCGTGCTGCCCGCGGGCAGCACGCTGGTGCTGGTCGGCGACGTCGACCCGGCCGCGGCGACCGATGCGGTGGGCACCGCTCTGGCCGGCTGGACCGCCGAGGGCGTCGCCGTCACCGCGCCGCCCGTGCCGGAGACCGCCCCCGGTCCGCTGCAGCTGGTGCACCGGGCCGGCGCCGTGCAGTCGAACATCCGCCTCGGTGGCCCGGCCCCCGGGCGCACCGACCCGCAGCTGCCCGCCGTCCGGCTGGCCAGCATGGTCTTCGGCGGCTACTTCTCCTCCCGGCTGGTGGAGAACCTCCGCGAGCGGCGGGGGTACACCTACAGCCCGCGCAGCTCGGTGGAGCACCAGGTCGCCGGGTCCTCGTTCCTGGTCGACGCCGACGTCGCCACCGAGGTCACCGGCCCGGCGCTGCTGGAGACGCTCTACGAGCTCGGCCGCATGGCGCTGACCCCGGTCACCGAGGCGGAGCTCGAGTCCGCCCGCCGCTACCTGCTCGGCACCCTGGCGCTCGGCACGGCCACGCACGCCGGCCTGGCCAGCACCCTCTCGGCGCTGTTCGGGTCGGGGCTGTCCGCGGAGTGGCTGACCGACCACCAGCGGGCGCTGGCCGCCGTCGGGGTCGACGAGGTGACCGAGGCCGCCCGGCGGTGGCTCGCGCCCACCGGTCTGACCGCGGTCGTGGTCGGGGACGCCGAGCGGGTCGCCGACCCGCTGGGCGCGGTCGGCCCGGTCGAGGTCGATGCGACCACCGCGCCGGCGGCCCTGGCCGGCGAGTGAGCGTCCCGCCCGGCGGCAGCACCCCGGCGGACAACCCGCCGCCCGACGTCCGTGCGTTCTGGCCCGACGACCGCCACGCCGGTGCGGTCACCGACGTCCCGCTGCTCTCCCGCGCCGCGCACGACCGCGGGCACCTGTCCCGGCTGCTGCCCGACCCCGCCCAGGGCCGGCCGGTGCGGGTGCTGCTCGTCGACGACCAGCGTGCCGTGCCGGTCCGCGACGCCGGCGGCCGGCCGGAGCTGGTCTACGACGAGCGGCCCGCGATGCCCGAGGGCGCGATCTACCTCGGCGAGGCCGACGGCGTCCCCTACGCCGCGCTGCGGATGCCCCGCCCCGCGGCACTGGACGGCCGACCGGTCGACCGCTGGGCCGGCCTGCGCGAGGTGGGGGGCGAGCTCGGCGACCTCGACGCCGGACTCCTCGCGCAGGCCGTCGGCATCATCGAGTGGCACGAGCGCAACCGGTTCAGCCCGATGACCGGCGCCCGCACCACCATCGAGCGCGCCGGGTGGGTGCAGCGCGACCCGGAGAACGGCCGTGAGGTCTTCCCGCGCACCGACCCGGCCGTGATCATGCTGGTGCACGACGGCGGCGACCGCTGCGTCCTGGGCCGGCAGGCGGTGTGGCCCCCGGGACGGTTCTCCATCCTGGCCGGCTTCGTCGAGCCGGGGGAGTCCGCGGAGGCAGCGGTGGCCCGCGAGGTCGCCGAGGAAGTCGGCATCGGCGTCACCGACGTCCGGTACGTCTCCAGCCAGCCGTGGCCGTTCCCGCAGTCGCTGATGCTGGGCTACGTGGCCCGCGCGGTCGACACCGAGTTGCGCATCGACCACGACGAGATCGAGGAGGCCCGCTGGTTCAGCCGGGACGAGCTGCGCTCGGGCACCGGCCCGCAGGCGCTGCCGCCCACCGTCTCCATCGCGCGGCACATCATCGACCGCTGGGTGGCCGGCGAGTTCTAGAAGGGCCCCCCCTGCCCCCCACCCCTCGCAAGCTCGCGGCGGGCCCCTGCAGCGGGGCCGTCAGCCCCACCGGCCCTGCAGGACCAGGGCCGGGCGGTCGGCGTGGTCGGCGAGCACGACGGCGTCGGCCAGCGCCCGGGGGTCGACCTCGTCGTCGTAGCGGTCGAAGGCGGGCAGCTCCCACGCCCGCTCGGCCGGTACGCGGCGGCGTCGGGCGGCCGGGCTGACCCGCAGGTGGACGACGACGTCGAAGGCCAGCCCCAGCCCCTGCAGCAGGGAGCCGGCCACCAGCAGGACCCCGCCGGGCGGAGCCGGCCGGTAGTCGGCCCGGGCCGCCCGGTCCCGGGTCAGGTCCCACAGCGCCGGCAGGTACTCGCCCGGGCCACCGGGGCCGCAGCGGTCCAGCACCTCCCGGGCCAGCGCCCCGGCGTCGAGCCAGTCGGTGTACCGGGCGTCGGGATCGGTGCGGCCGTGCTCCAGCCGCAGGGACGCCGGGCGGTAGAACCCCTCGGCCGGCACGACCTCGGCTGCGCGGCTGAGGCCGGGCAGGCGCTCGGCGACCGCCCGGGCCAGCGCCTCCGGCCCGGTCACCCCACCGGCGGCGCCGGGCAGGTCCGGCCCGTCCACGGCCACCCGCAGCGCGGCACCGCCGGGTTCGGGCGGCAGCGGGGCGAGCAGCTCGGCCAGCCGATCGGCGAGCGCACCGGGGGAGAGCGGGAGCGGAGCGGTCAGCTCGGCGCTCCCGGGGCGGGTGCGTCGGTGCCCGCGGAGCCCAGCACGCGTGGCTGCCGGCCGGCGCGCCCGCCGTCGGCGCCGGGGTGCCCCGGCGACTCCGGGGCGAGGGAGGCCAGCACCTCCAGGGCGAGATCGGCGGCCGAGCGGCCGGAACTCCGGGCCTGCTGGCGCAGCGTCTGGAAGGCCTCGCGCGGGGGGATGTCGTGGCGCTCGGCGAGCACGCCGATCGCCCGCTCGATCGAGACCCGGGCGGCCAGTGCGTGCTCCAGCTGGGTGACGGTCCGCCGCAGGCCCTGGAGCTCCTCGCTCCCGGCGCCGTCCTCGGCATCCGCCGCGGCCGCGCCGGACCGGGCTGCCCGGCGCGCCTGACGGTCGGGCTCCGGGTGGACCCCCAGCTCGCCGGCCACCAGGTCGGCGAGGGTCATCGCCTCGACCAGCGGCAGCCCGGCGTCACCCTCCGCGGCAGTGGGCCGGCCGCCGCCGGCCGAGGGCTGGAGCACCAACCACCCCCCGGTGGTGCGGGTCAGCAGGACCGCCGGCGCGCCGTCGGGCGTGCGCAGCGCGTCGGGGGGCAGCACGATCGAGGTGCTCCGCGGCTGGGCCAGGGGGCACTCGGCAGCGGCGTCGGGCTCGGAGGTCGTGGGCGCGTTCCCGCAGCCCCCCGCAGGGCGGTCGTCGCCCCCGGAGGGCCGCGGGTCGGGGATCACGCGCCCGGGAGCTGTGCGAGCTGGCCCTTGACCTGCTCGATGCTCGGGTTGGTCAGCGCCGAGCCGTCGGCGAACACCAGGGTGGGGACGGTGCGGTTGCCACCGTTGGCCTGCATGACCAGCTCGGCGGCGTTCTCGTCGGTCTCGATGTTGACCTCGGCGTACTCGATCCCCTCGAGCTGCATCAGCTTCTTCAGCCGGACGCAGTAGCCGCACCAGCTGGTGGTGTACATCGTCACTGTGGGTGCCGGAGCGCTCATCGGGTGGATCCTCCCTCGTTCGGGCCCCGGAAGGCCACCCGGGGAGGGCGGCCCGACCCGGGAGCCTGCCGGTGGGGCAACGTCCCGGTCCTGGGGATGCTTCCCCGGCCTGTCGTCCCTGGCTGGGAGGATCGGGGGTGTGGGGATGCCGCGGGTAGCAGAGGACCAGATCGCAGGCGACGGGGTCCGAGAGGGGACGGCGGGCGCCGAGGCGGTGCTCGCCGGGCTGGACGAGCAGCAGCGGGCGGCCGCGGAGGCGGTGCGCGGGCCGGTCTGCATCCTGGCCGGGGCCGGCACCGGCAAGACCCGCACCATCACCCACCGGATCGCCTACGGCGTGCACCTCGGGGAGTTCGTCCCCGAGCAGGTGCTCGCGGTGACCTTCACCGCCCGCGCCGCCGGGGAGCTGCGCGGCCGGCTCGCCGCGCTCGGCGTGGGGGGCGTGCAGGCCCGCACCTTCCACGCCGCGGCGATGCGGCAGCTGCGCTACTTCGCCCCCCGGGTCCTCGGGGGCCCGATGCCGGAGCTGATCGAGAACAAGCTGCGCGTCGTCGCCGGCGCCGCCACCCGCAACCGGCTCACCACCGACCGCACCAGCCTGCGCGACCTGGCCAGCGAGATCGAGTGGGCCAAGACCACGCTGGCCACCCCGGAGGACTACCCGGCCAAGGCCGCGGCGGCCGGGCGGGAGCTGCCCTTCGACCCGGCCGCGGTGGCCGCGGTGTACGGCAGCTACGAGGAGGCGAAGTCACGCGACGGGTCGCTGGACTTCGAGGACCTGCTGCTGGTCACCGCCTACGCCATCGAGGAGCACGGCGACGTCGCCCGGGAGGTGCGGGCGCAGTACCGGCACTTCGTCGTCGACGAGTACCAGGACGTCAACCCGCTGCAGCAGCGGCTGCTCGATGCCTGGCTGGGCGGCCGCGCCGAGGTCTGCGTCGTCGGCGACCCCAACCAGACGATCTACTCCTTCACCGGCGCCGACCCGGAGTACCTGCTGGGCTTCGCCGACCGCTACGGCGACGCCGAGGTGGTCAAGCTCGAGCGCGACTACCGCTCCACCCCGCAGGTCGTCGGGCTGGCCAACAAGCTCATCGGGCAGGCCCCGCCGCGCAAGGGCCTGCCCGGGCTCCGGCTCCTGGGCCAGCGTCCCGAGGGGCCGGTCCCGCGGTTCGTCGAGCACCCCGACGAGCCGGCCGAGGCCGCCGCGGTGGCCAAGGCCTGCCGGGAGCTGATCGACGGCGGACTGCCGGCCAGCGAGATCGCGGTGCTGTTCCGGATCAACGCCCAGTCCCAGGTCTACGAGGGTGCGCTGGCCGACGTCGGCGTCCCCTACGTGCTCAAGGGCGGCGAGCGGTTCTTCGAGCGGCCCGAGGTGCGCGAGGCGGTCCTGCTGCTGCGCGGCGCGGCCGCCGGGGGGCACGAGGCCGGCGCCCTGGTGCCCACGGTGCGCGACGTGCTGGCCTCCCTCGGGTGGGCCGAGCACCAGCCCCCGCCGGGCGGTGCCGCCCGCGACCGGTGGCAGTCCCTCGCCGCGCTGGTCGACCTCGCCGTCGACCTGGTCGCCGAGCAGCCCACGCTGGACCTGGCCGGGTTCGTCGCCCACCTCGCCGAGCGGGCCAACGCCCAGCACGCGCCGACCGTGCAGGGCGTGACGCTCGCGTCGATGCACGCGGCCAAGGGGCTGGAGTGGGACGCGGTCTTCGTCGTCGGTCTGGTCGACGGCGTGCTGCCGATCGCCCAGTCGCAGTCGCGCCCGGAGGCGGTCGAGGAGGAGCGGCGGCTGCTCTACGTCGCGATCACCCGGGCCCGCGAGCAGCTCACCCTCTCCTGGTCGCTGGCGCGCAACCCGGGTGGACGCCGGGCCCGGCCGCGCAGCCGGTTCCTCGACGGGCTGGCCCCGGACACCGCCGCGGCCCCCCGGCGCCCGGCCAAGCGGCCCAAGGTCGTGCTGGAGGGCGAGGCCGGGGAACGGTTGGAGCGGTTGCGGGCATGGCGCAGCAGCACCGCCCAGGAGGCGTCCGTCCCGGCCTACGTGGTCTTCACCGATGCCACCCTGCAGGCCATCGCCGAGACCCGCCCCACGTCGCTGCGCGAGCTGTCCACGCTGCCCGGCGTCGGCGTCCGGAAGCTCGAGCTCTACGGCGCCGGGGTGCTCGCGGCGATCGACGGCTGATCGAAGGACCACCCTTCCCCCACGCCTCGCACGCTCGCCGCGGGCCCCTGAAGGGCGGCCGGATTAATTCGATTGACCCGTCCGTCGGCCAGCCCCTAGCCTTCGCTGCACCACCTGGGGTGACCCAGGACGCACTCAGCAGGACACCGCAACACCCGCAGGGGGCACGGCCGGCAGGCCGAGCTCCGACCCCGGAGAGGAGGGGCCCCGTGAACAGCACCGACTTCGTCGTGACCGGCCTGGGCGTCGTGGCCCCCGAGCCGGCCACCGGCGTGCGCGCCACCTCCTGGACCGAGCGCTGGACCGAGCGGGTCGTCCTGATGGCGCCCACCGCCGCCCCGTGCCAGGGGACCGGTCTGCCCGCCGTCCGGCTGCGCGGCCTGTTCTCCGGCGCCACCGCTGCTGACGCCACCGGTGCGCCGTACGGCACCGGTACGCAGCTGATCGACCTCGCCCGCACGGGCCTCGCCACCACCGGCGTCCCCGCGCAGCGCACCACCAGCACGACCCCGGGTGACCTGCCCCCGGAAGACCCGCTGAGCTAGCAGCTCGGCTGGTCCTCCTCGAGGCCGCGGAACCCGGAAACCGGGATCCGCGGCCTTCGTCTTTCTCTGCCTCGCGGACCCACCCCGACCACCGGTCGGCGGGACCCCGTCGACCGGTCACACCGACCGAGGAAGAGGAGGAGCGGTCGTGCCGACCACGATCGAGCCCGCGACGACCCACCGCCGGCGAGGGATCGACCGCACGCACGTGTCCACCACCGGGCTCACCCCCGCGCCGCGCCGGACGCTGCCCTGCCGGGTGTCGTCCGACCCGGACCTGTGGTTCGCCGAGGCGCCGGCCCAGCTCGAGCAGGCGAAGACCCTGTGCGTCGAGTGCCCCGTCCGGGCGTCCTGCCTGGCCGGCGCGCTCGACCGGGCCGAGCCCTGGGGCGTCTGGGGCGGAGAGATCTTCGACCGCGGGGTCGTGATCGCCCGCAAGCGGCCGCGGGGCCGTCCCCCCAAGGTGCGGGCGGCATGAGCCGCACGCACCACAGCACCCGGCCGGGGGGGGGGGGCGCCCCCCCCCCCCCCCCCGCCCCCCCCCCCCCCCCCCCCCCCCCCCCGCCACCCGATGCACCACCCACCGGCGCCCCACGGCGCCCCCGCACCCGGAGGACCCACGATGTTCCTGATGGACCCCGACCTGGCACGGGACCAGGTCCGGCAACGACTGGCCGACGCCGACCGGTCGGCTCGCGCGCGACGGATCGTCACCGCCCGCCGCTGTGACCGCCGGGCGGAGCGGGCGAACCGCCGCGCGGCCCGGGCCGGAGCCGCCGCCTGGTGAGCGCACCCCGAGCGCCGCGCACCCGAGCACCGCGCACCCGAGGACCGCTCACTCCGACCAGCTGGCACCCGCCCCGGGTGCGGGGCGGTTCCACCGCCTCCGCGCCCGGGCGGTCCGGGGTGGACCGTCAGCCGGCGAAGCCCGGCAGCCACTCCTCGCACACGCCCCGGTAGGGCGCCTCGGCGTCGAGCTGGCAGAGCACCCCGATCGACCCGATGGTCACCCGGTGGATGAGCAGGTAGGCGGGGGGCAGGTTCAGCTGCCGGCCCAGCTGGCTGGCCTCGCTGCGCGGGTCACCGAGCCGGTTCGCCTGCTCCTGCATCCACTTGCGGGTGAACCGGAAGGACGGCTCGGCCACCGGTGCCAGGAACGGCAGCAGGAAGTCGAGCACCGCCTGGGCGTCCACGGTCACCGACTGGCGCACGAAGCCCTCGGCGCGCAGGTCGGTGAGCACGTCGTCGGCCCGGCCGTCGAGCGCCCAGTTCACCAGCCGCCCGATCGGCTCCGGCAGCCCGGCGGGCAGCCGCGCCGTCGCCCCGAAGTCGATGACCCCCAGCCGCCCGTCGGGCAGCAGCCGGAAGTTGCCCGGGTGCGGGTCGGCGTGCAGCAGGCCGGCCCGCTGCGGACCGGAGAAGTGCAGCTCCGCCATCAGCAGACCGGCTCGGTCGCGCTGCTCCCGGGTGCCCTCGGCGATGATCCGGGACAGCGGGGTGCCCTCCAGCCACTCCGAGACGATGACCTTCGGCGCGCTGGCCACCACCCGGGGGACGGCGATCTGCTCGTCGTCGGCGTAGGCGGCGGCGAAGCCGCGCTGCGCGTCGGCCTCCAGCCCGTAGTCCAGCTCCTCCTCCGCCCGCGCCTTGAGCTCGGCGATGAGCGGCTTGACCTCCATGCCCGGGAACAGCACCGCGAAGAGCCGGGCGAAGCGGGCGAGCTGGTTCAGGTCGGCCATCAGCGCGGTCCCGGCCCCGGGGTACTGGATCTTGACCGCAACGTCCCGGCCGTCGCGCCAGGTCGCCCGGTGCACCTGGCCGATGCTGGCCGCCGCGGCCGGGGTGTCGTCGAAGTCGCGGAACCGCTCGCGCCAGCTCCCGCCCAGCTGCTGGGCCAGCACCGCGTGCACCGTGCGCAGCGGCATCGGCGGCGCGGCCTCCTGCAGCTTCACCAGCGCCTCGCGGTAGGGGCCGGCCATCTCCTCGGGAACGGCGGCCTCGAAGATCGACAGCTGCTGGCCGAGCTTCATCGCACCGCCCTTCAACTGCCCGAGGACGGCGAAGAGCTGCTCCGCGGTGCGCTGCTGCAGTTCGGCGTCGACCTCCTCGGCCGGCCGGCCGGACAGCCGCTTGCCGATGCCGAGGGTGGCGCGCCCGGCGGCGCCCAACGGCAGCGCGGCCAGCCGGGCCGATCGGGACACCGCCCCCCGTGGGATGTCCCGCCCGGTGTCACTCACCACCCCATTGTCCCCTCTCCGCCGTCACCCCGCCCTGTGCCACGGCTCCGCAGCCGCACTCGGGGTGTGCGGGCCAGCGGCGCAGCCGGGGCTCGAGCGACGGTGGCCGCAGCTCGAGCGTCGCATCCAGCACACCCGGTGCCCGGTCGTCGCCGTCGAGGTGGGCGAGGGACTGCACGGCGGCGGTCACCGCGGTGGCCAGGCAGGTGAGGGTGCTGCCCGCGGGGCCGGGGTGGGCGGCCGCGAGCTGGGCGGCGACGGCCGGCCAGCTCGGGTCGTCGTCCCGGCGCCACGCGTCGGCGCAGCGCAGGCAGCTGCTCACCCCCGGCAGGACCAGCGGGCCGACCACCCCGGTGTCGCCACGCACCGTCGCGACCAGGTGCGGCACCCCGTCGCGCTGCAGTGCCGCGGTCAGCGGGTCGACGGCGGCCCAGGGACGGCAGAGCACGACCAGGTCGGGGCGGTGCTCCGGGGGGAGCGGCCGCAGGTCGGTCAGCGGGCTGGCCCGCCGGACCGCGTCAGCGGCCGCCAGCACCCGCGGCCGGCCCTCGTCGTCGGCCGCGACGCCGCCGACGACCGGGTCCCCGGCCGTCGTCAGACCACGGTCGCGGACGGAGACCCGGCCGACGCCGCTGGCGGCCAGCAGGGCGGCGAGCGGGGTGCCGACCCGGGTCGCCCCCTCGACGACGACGGTGCTCTGCCGCCGGACCCGCCACCGTCCCGCGGCGACGGTGGGCAGCTCCAGCCCCGCACGGGCGGCCGCCGCCGGCCCCGGGTCGGTGGCCAGCAGGTCGCCGGCGGTCACGTCGTGCAGCAGCCCGGCGCCGCGGAGCCCGGCGAGCAGGTCGTCGACGACGTCGTCGTCGAGCCCGGCCGCGGACCAGTCGCCCCGCAGCGTGCGCTCGGTGCGCCGGCCGTCGACGGCGGTGAGCAGCCGGGCGACCGCCGGCCCGGCCGGCCACACCCGCACGCCGTCGCGCCCGTCGACGCCACCGACCTGCACCGTGCCCTCGTCCGGGCACGTCACCGGGGTGGTGGCGGGGAGCAGCGGGTGCGGGATCTCGGTCACCGGCAGCAGGGTGCCAGCGGGTGGCGCCCCCGCGCCGGCGCCGTCCACAGGCCCCGACGGGAGCCCCGCGGGCGGCCATCGCCCACATCCTGTGGATGCTGCTGGGGAAACGCTGTGCACGAACGGGGGACGGCCGGTGGGCAACTCGTCCACGAGGCCTCCGGTGCACCGCTCACCTGCGCCGACGTCGTCCCCCCGGGGCGAGCGGACGCGTATCCGTTCCACCGTTCGGGGGACCCGCCGGCCGTGGTTGTCCACTGACCGTGTGGACCTGTCCACCACCGGGTGTCGGTCCGCTGGGCGGACCCTGTGCCGACGGCTACCGTGCGTTCGTGCACCAGCGACCCGAGCGCCGCCCGGCCGCCTCGTCCCCCGCCGCCGCGGCGATGACCACGATGGCCGGGCCCGTGGAGGTCCGGCGCAGCGCACGGCGGCGGCGGACGGTGACCGCGTACCGGGAGGACGGCCGCACCATCGTGCTGATCCCGGCCGCGTTCAGCGCGGCCGAGGAGCGCCGCTGGGTCGACCAGATGGTGGCCAAGCTGCAGACCCGTGAGGAGCGGCGCAAGCGCACCCTCGGCTCGGACGACGACCTGATGGCGCGCGCCCGGCAGCTGTCCGACGCGCACCTGGACGGGCTCGCGGTGCCGACCAGCGTGCGCTGGGTGGACAACCAGAACCGGCGCTGGGGGTCGTGCACCCCGGCCGACGGCACGATCCGGCTGTCCAGCCGGCTGCGCGGGATGCCGGAGTTCGTCGTCGACTACGTGCTGGTGCACGAGCTGGCCCACCTGCTCCAGCCCAACCACGACGAGCGGTTCTGGACGCTGGTGCACGCCTATCCGCGGGCCGAGCGGGCGCTGGGCTTCCTCGAGGGCGTCGAGCACGGCGGGCGCAGCACGCCCGCCGTGGCCGACGACGACCTGGAGCCCGGCACCATCGACTGAGAAAGGACCCCGCTGCCCCCCACCACTCGCAAGCTCGCGGCGGGACCCTGCAGCGGGGCCGTTTCGTCAGCTGCGGGGCGTCTCGCCGTCCTCGGGGGCGTCGCCCGGCTGCTCGCGGCCGTCGCCGGCGTCGTCGCCGTCGGCCGGGGACTGCTCGTCGAGCCCGTCGGTCAGCTCGGCGAAGGGGTCCGCGCCGCCCTGGCGGGCGACGAAGTCCAGCGGCTCGTCGAGGTCGTCGGAGGTGGGCAGCAGGTCCGGATGCGACCAGAGCCGGTCCCGCGCGGCGGTGCCGTGCTGCTGGGCCATCGCGCCCCACACCGTGCTCGCGTCGCGCAGCCGGCGCGGCCGCAGCTCCAGCCCGACGAGGGTGGCGAAGGTCTGCTCGGCGGGGCCACCGGACGCCCGGCGGCGGCGCATCGTCTCGGCCAGCGCGGAGTGCCCGGGCAGCCGCTCGGCCGCCGCGGCGGCGACCAGGCTGTCCACCCACCCCTCGACCAGGGCCAGCATCGTCTCCAGGCGGCGCAGCGCCATCTGCTGCTCGGGGGTCTCCTCCGGCTCCAGCACCCCGCTGCCCAGCAGCCGCTGGATGCTCTCCGGGTCGCTGGGGTCCATGCCGCCCTCCATGCCGCCCATGGCTTCCTGGATGCCCCGCTCGATCGCGTCACGATCGACGTGGATGCCCCGTGCGTAGGCGTGCACGGCGTCGGTCAGCTGCTGGCGCAGCCACGGGACGTGCGCGAACAGCCGCTGGTGGGCCGCCTCGCGCAGCGCGAGGAAGAGGCGGACCTCGTCCTCGGGGCGGTCCAGCCCGGCCCCGAAGGCGGCGACGTTCTGCGGTACGAGCACGCCGGCGCCCTGCGGGCCCAGCGGCAGGCCGACGTCGGTGCTGGTGGTGACCTCGTCGGCGAGCCGCGCCAGCGCCTGGCCGACCTGGGCGCCGAACATGACGCCGCCCATCTGGCCCATGATCCCGGCCAGCGGGCCGGCGATCTGCGCGGCCTCCGCGGGCAGGGCGCTGGTCATGGCCGCCACCACCCGCTCGGCCAGCGGGTCGATCAGGGCGGCCCACGCCGGCAGGGTCTGCTCCACCCACTCGACGCGCGACCAGGCCAGGCCGCGGTCGATGCCGGAGGGCAGCTCGGTGACCTGGTCCAGCCAGAGGTCGGCGAGCCGGAGCGCCTCGGTGACCGCGGACTGCTCACCGGCAGAGGTGGGCTGGTGCCCCGGGGCCAGCTGGCTGATCGCGCCCTGACGTGCGAGGTCCCAGTTGACCGGGCCGCCGGACCAGTTCATCAGCTTTTGCAGCTCGGCGAACAGCGGCATCTTGCCCAGCAGCTCGGCCGGGTTGCCGGCGCCACCGGCGCCCCCGGCGGCGCCGAACAGCGCCCCCAGGCCGAACGGGTCGTTCCCGGCCGGGCCACCGCCCGAGCCGCCGGACTCGCCCCGACGCTCGGGGTCGCGGTCGGGAGGGCCGAAGCCGAACGGGAGATCACTCATGTCCCCACCGTAGACGCGGGCGGCGGTCCGCAGCGCCCCCGCGGGCCTTCTCCGGCGACCCGCGGTTGCGCCCAGAGCGGAGCGCGCTCCGGAGCCGTCCCCGGCAGGTCACCTACTCTCGCCGTTCGACAGGCGCCCTGGGTCGGGGTCGCGCCGGACGAGGAGGAGACGTGAGCCGTCGGACCACCGTGCTGGTCGCCGGGTCGGTGTTGCTGCTCGTGTTCGGCGCGCTCGGCTCGCTGCTGCCGGTGCCCTACGTCGCGCAGGTGCCGGGCCCGACCTACAACACGCTCGGCGAGATCGACGGCACCCCGATCATCGAGCTGATCGGCCGGGAGGAGGAGGAGGTCTCGGGCAACCTCAACCTGACCACCGTCGGCGTCCCCTCCGGCCCGTTGACGCTGGTCGGCGCGGTGCAGGGCTGGTTCGACGACGAGGTCACCGTCGTGCCCCGGGAGCAGGTCTACCCGTCGGGCCAGTCGGAGGAGGAGACCCGCCAGCAGAACCGGCAGGCCTTCCTCACCTCCGAGCAGGCCGCCCGCGGTGCGGCGCTGGGCGAGCTCGGGTACCCGGAGGAGGTCGTCGTCCAGACGCTGGTCGACGACTCCCCGGCGGAGGGGACGCTGCAGCCCGGTGACGCCGTCCAGGCGGTGGACGGCACCCCGACGCCGGACTTCGAGACCCTCGTCGAGGTGCTCGGCGCGATCCCACCGGGCACCGAGGTCACGGTCGACTACAGCCGCCTCGGCGTGGACGGGAGCGGCACGGTCACGACGGCGGCGGCCCCGGAGGGGGAGGGGTCCGTGCTGGGCGTCACCGTGCTGGAGACCCCGCACGCACCGTTCGACGTCGACATCCAGGTGGACGACGTCGGAGGCCCCTCCGCGGGCCTGATGCTCAGCCTCGGCATCATCGACCTGGTGGATGCCACCGACCTCACCGGTGGGGCCGTGGTCGCGGGCACCGGGACGATCGCCGTCGACGGCGCGGTGGGGCCGATCGGCGGGATCCCGCTGAAGCTCGTCTCCGCCCGGGAGATCGGCGCCGAGCTGTTCCTGGTGCCCAGCGCCAACTGCGCGGAGGCGGTGGCGAACGCCCAGCCCGGCCTCCCGATGGCCGAGGTGGCCACCCTGGACGACGCGCTGCAGGCGCTCGCCGACCTGCGGGCAGGGGTCACCCCCGACCCCTGCTGACCGGCCCCGCCGGCCCCCGGGGCCAGTCCCTCGACGGCGCCGGGAACCCGCCGACGTCGGGGGGAGTTGAGGATGCGACCCGGGAGTGTCCGGCGGCCCACGAGCGCCGCTGGAGCCCCTACGGTCGGATCCGGGCGACCGGCACCGCCGGGCCGTCCGGGCCCCGAGACCACTGTTCGACAATCCGCCCTTCGAGAACGTCTCTTCGAGAACGTCGCAACAGACAGGAGACCGACCGTGGCCATGCGGCCCCCCGTGCCGGTGCCGACGCTGTCCCGGCGCGCCAAGCTGGTCATCGGCGTCGTCGCCGTCCTGCTCGTGCTGTTCACCGTCATCGGCACCCTGACCAGCGTCTACGTCGACTACCTCTGGTTCGACGAGACCGGCTTCACCGAGGTCTTCTGGACCGAGGTGCAGACCCGCGCGCTGCTGTTCGCGGTGGCCGCCGTCGCCACCGGTGGCCTGGTCGCGCTCGCGGTCTACCTCGCCTACCGCTTCCGGCCGACCTTCCGGCCGATGTCGCTGGAGCAGCAGAACCTCGAGCGCTACCGCCAGTCGATCGAGCCGCGGCGCAAGACGCTGCTGACGGCGCTGGCCGTGGTGCTCGGCCTGTTCGCCGGCTTCACCGCCCAGGGCAGCTGGCGCACCTGGCTGGAGTTCCGCAACGCCACCGACTTCGGCCGGACCGACCCCGAGTTCGGCCTGGACCTGTCGTTCTTCATCTTCGACTACCCCTTCTACCGGCTGGCGCTGGGCTTCGGGTTCGCGATCGTGCTGCTCGCGCTGATCGGCTCCGTGCTCACCCACTACGTCTTCGGCGGGCTGCGGCTGCAGACCCCGGGGCAGAAGCTCAGCGGCGCCGCCCGCGTGCAGCTGTCGGTGCTGGTCGGGCTGTTCGTCGCGCTGAAGGCGGTCGCCTACTGGCTGGACCGCTACGGGCTGGTCTACTCCAACCGCGGTGACGTCTTCACCGGTGCCTCGTACACCGACGTGAACGCGCTGCTGCCGGCGAAGAACATCCTGGTCTTCGTGGCGGCCATCTGCGCCATCGCCTTCTTCGCCAACATCCTGGTGCGCAACACCCTGCTGCCGGCCGCCGCGCTGGTGCTGCTGCTGGTGGCCAGCCTGGTGATCGGGGTGGCCTACCCGGCGATCGTGCAGCAGTTCGTCGTCCGCCCCTCGGCGGACCAGCGGGAGCAGGAGTACATCGAGCGGGCCATCGGGTCCACGCTGGCGGCCTACGACCTCGACCAGGTCGAGTACGTGCCCTACGTGCAGGACCAGACCACCGGCGGTGGGAGCGGCGACGACGGCGTGGCCGGCAACACCGTCGACACCGAGGCGGCGCTGGCCGAGCTGGCCGACTCCCCGACGATCTCCAACGCCCGGCTGCTCGACCCGAACGTCCTCTCGGCGACGTTCACCGCGCGCCAGCAGATCCGCAACGTCTACGGCTTCCCGGAGAAGCTGGACATCGACCGGTACGACATCGACGGCGAGCTGCAGGACTACGTGGTCGCCGTCCGCGAGCTCGACCAGTCCGGGCTGAGTGAGAACCAGAGCAGCTGGATCAACCGGCACACCGTCTACACCCACGGCAACGGCTTCGTCGCGGCCCCGGCCAACGAGGTGGTCGCCGGCCAGGAGGGCGGCGAGCCGAACTTCACCACCGGCAACCTGCCCACCACCGGCGACATCGAGGTCGACCAGGCCCGCATCTACTACGGCGAGCTGATGAACGTCCTCGGTCAGGACGTCTACTCGGTCGTGGGCGGCACGGGTGAGCCGCGGGAGTTCGACCTGCCCGAGGGTGGGTCCGACGAGCGGCAGATCAACTCCACCTACGACGGCGAGGGCGGGGTCTCGATCGGCAGCTTCTTCCGCCAGCTGACCTTCGCGATCTTCTACCGCGAGCGGAACTTCCTGCTCTCCGGTGCGGTCAACGACCAGTCGAAGGTGCTCTACGTCCGCGACCCGCTGGACCGGGTGGAGAAGGCCGCACCCTTCCTCACCGTGGACGGCGACCCGTACCCGGCGGTGATCGACGGCCGCGTCCAGTGGATCCTCGACGGCTACACGACCTCGGACGCCTACCCGTACGCCGAGCAGATGTCGCTCGGCGAGGCGGCCACCGACGCGCTGACCGGCACCGGGACGACGGCGCTGCCCGACCAGCAGTTCAACTACATCCGGAACTCGGTCAAGGCGACCGTGGACGCCTACGACGGCACGGTGACGCTGTACGCGTGGAACCAGGAGGCCAACCCGGACCCGGTCCTGCAGACGTACATGAAGGCGTTCCCGGGTGTGGTGCAGCCGCAGGGGGAGATGTCGCAGGAGCTGATCAGCCACGTCCGGTACCCGGAGGACCTGTTCAAGCTCCAGCGGGACGTGCTGACCCGGTACCACGTGGCCAACCCGGTCGACTTCTACAACCAGAACGACCGCTGGCAGGTGCCGAACGATCCCACCGCGACCGTGGACGAGGCGCAGCCGCCGTACTACATCCTGGCGCAGCGGCCGGGCGACGAGCGGGCCAGCTTCCAGCTGACCAGCGCGCTCAACGCCTTCAACCGGGACAACCTGTCGGCGTTCGTCTCCGCCTCCTCGGCGCCGGAGACCTACGGCGAGATCCAGGTGCTGCGACTGCCGGGCAACACGCCCTATCGCGGTCCGCTGCAGGTGCAGAACGCCTTCGAGTCGAACAACCAGGTGCGACCGGACCTGACCCTGTTCAACAGCGAGAACTCCGAACCGGTGTTCGGCAACCTGCTGACGCTGCCCATCGGTGACGCCGGGCTGGTGTACGTGGAGCCGCTCTACGTACAGGGCACCGGCGCCGGCGGGTTCCCGCTGCTGCAGAAGGTGCTGGTGAACTACCAGGACCGGATCGGCTACGCGAACACCCTGGCCGAGGCGCTGACCCAGGTGTTCGGGGAAGGTGCCGGGCAAGCAGCCCCGGACAGCGACGGCGTCGAGGGTGAGACCCCCGCACCGGAGGAGCCGGCCGAGCCGGGCACCACGCCGCCGGCGGAGGATGGGTCCCCGACCCTGGAAGCCGCCCTCGCCGACATCGACGCGGCGATCGAGGCACTGGCGGAGGCCCAGCGCAACGCCGACTTCGCAGCGATCGGCCAGGCCCAGGCCGACCTGCAGGAGGCGGTGAACGCCTACCAGGCGGCGCAGGCGGCGGCGCCGGCCGACTGACGGACGGGCTGCACGGCGCCCGCGGGCGCCGTGCCGCCCCCCTCCGCAGGGCCGGAAGGACCTGTTGTTCAGTTTTCTCAACCACCCGCGGTTGTGCAGCTCGGTATCTCGCTGGGCTCATAA